>NZ_NCJT01000114.1 GCF_002282565.1 Hyphomonas sp. 34-62-18 | reverse complement strand
ATCCCCTTCCCCACCTCGACCCAGTATCAGATGGATATTGAGCCGCACGAGAAGCGCCCACCGGCGGAAGAAGGGACAAGCCTTCCCCCACCAGCAGGCCGCGATCCCAGCGGCTGAGCGACAAACAAATCCACCTCACAAGGAAAGGACCCACGCACCCAACCCGCCGTATGCTGAACGATGACAGCAGGCTCACATCAAAAGGAGACTGACATGGAAGACACAATGATACCCCAGGTGATCTGGGAGAATTTGGGGCCGTATCTGCTGCCCTTTGGATTGAGGGCGATAGGCGCCCTGGTTCTTGTGATCGTTGGACTGCGGATCGCCAGTTGGCTCAGCGGATTGGTGCGCAAGCAGGCTGCCCGCAACCCTCAGATTGATGTGACGCTGTCAAACTTCTTTGCGTCTCTGGTTCAATGGGCTGTCATCGCCGCCGTTGCGATTGCCACACTGCAAGTGTTCGGTGTTCAGGCGACGAGCTTTGTGGCCGTTCTTGGCGCGCTGACTCTGGCGATTGGGCTGTCAATGCAGGGCGCGCTGGGGAATGTTGCATCAGGCGTGATGATCATGGTGTTTCGCCCGTACAAGGTCGGCGACTACATAGAGACGGCCGGCGTCTCTGGCACCGTGAAAGACATTTCACTCTTCCAGACCATTCTGGCGACCCCCGACAATATCAAGGTGATCGTGCCCAACAGCCAGGCCATCGACGACGTGATCAAGAACTATTCCGGTTTCGATCAAAGGCGTGTCGATGTCACTTTCGGCATCGATTATGACGACGACATGGACAAGGCGATACGGATTATTCAGTCTGTTATCGAGGCGGACGAACGCATCCTGCGCGATCCGGAGCCTTTCGTCCGGGTCGTCAACCTGGGCGACAGCTCTGTTGATATAGCCTCGCGCAGCTGGGTGAACTCGGATGACTATTGGCCAGTGCGCCTCGATATCACGCACAAGGTGAAGGCCGCCTTTGACCGGGAAGGCATTTCCATTCCGTATCCGCACCGCACCTTTGTTCAGAAGATGGCGGCAGAATGAGGGCAGCCTCAGAGCGCGCCCCTATCCGGATGCGTTGGGACCGCTTAAACTTGCGGAATGACGGCCCCAAACGCTCCCACAGATCCTGCTGAACCGGGACAAGCGCCGGCGCAACAAACCGTGCCGGCGCATCCACCCGAGGCTGCGCCGCCGCCCGGCAAGCGGCCACTGCTTAAACGCCTCTTCGGCATGACCTTTTGGGGCGGGCTGAAATTGCTGGGGCTTTGCATTCTGGTTGGCTTTTTCGTGATGGCGGCGAATTTTGACCCGGGGAATCCGGATTTCAATCTCGCCGAAGCGTTGCGCGCCATTCTCCGCCAGTCCTTTGCCGCACTGGGCTGGGCAATCACGAATTTCTGGCAACCGGCCCTGGCGGGCGCGCTGGTCGTGTTGCCGTTGTGGGTCATCTGGCGCGTCGTCAGCCTGCCCTGGAGGAAATGAGGTGCCAGCTTCCGCGACGTCCCCGCTGGCGGCGGGACCGGCCGGACTGTACGCTCGTTAAAGACACCTGAGGGAGGACCAGAAATGGACGTATCGAAACTGATGTTCCGCGACGGGCTGATGAAGGATGAACGCATCCTGGTCACCGGCGGCGGCACCGGCCTTGGCAAGGAGATGGCCGAAGGCTTTCTGACGCTTGGCGCCGAAGTGCACATCTGCGGACGCCGCGGCGGCGTGCTGGAAGAGACCGCCAAGGAATTGATGGACAAACATGGCGGCAAGGTCGTGCCCCATGCCTGCGACATCCGTGTGGCCGAGGCCATTACAGAGATGAACGACAGGATCTGGTCGCAGCATGGGGCCCTGACCGGCCTCATCAACAATGCTGCCGGCAATTTCATTTCGCGCACAGAGGATCTCTCAATCCGCGGATTTGACGCGATCTCCAACATCGTGTTCCGCGGCAGTTTCTACATGACGCACGATATCGGCAAGCGCTGGATTGCCGAAAAGCGGCGTGGCAATGTCTGCTCCATCCTGACGACCTGGGTGTGGAATGGCGGGCCATTCGTGGTGCCCTCGGCAATGTCGAAGGCGGGGGTCAATGTGATGACCCAATCGCTCGCCGTGGAATGGGGCCATTATGGTTTGCGCTTCAATGCAATTGCGCCGGGCCCCTTCCCGACTGAAGGGATGTCCAAGCGCCTCTCACCGGACGCTGAAGGCGCCGAGCGGATGGACCGGGGCGTGGCCAATCCGATGGGCCGCGTGGGCGAGATGCATGAACTCGTCAACCTCGCCGTATTCCTCATGGCACCGGGCGCCGAGTATGTGAACGGGCAGACAATTGCCATCGATGGAGCAATGTACAATGCCTCTGGCGGCAATTTCAGCATGCTGACAGCCTGGGGCGACGAACAATGGGCTGCTGCCCGCGAGGCGATTGAGGCTACCAACGCCAAGGACCGCGCCAAGCGGACAGTTTAGATCTAGTTTTTTATGTTTCTGCGCCTGGATCACAAAAGCGGGTCCAGGCGCCAATTTATGAAAAGCTATGCGCTAACATTTCTAGATGCGGGTGCTCTCTCAAGAAATGAAAGCAATGCCTGAATCTGGAACGTCAGCCATAGTACGATACCAATCCATTTAGCTCCGTCTTCCAGGAGAAGACGCCAGTCACCCAGATAGGAAAGCGGAAACATCTCTTCGGGGAAAGCGTCAACACCGACTGACAGGGCGAACATTGCCAGTGCCGCAATGAGAAAAAAAGGCCCAAGCGCGATAAGCAATTTCCGGTAGACGTAAAGCCACAAAGACACTGCCAATCCCAAGGCAAAAATTACGGCTTTTTCGCCAAGCCCCAGATACCAATTGGCCAAAGTTTCATGAATCATGAAAGCATCGTCAAACAAGAGCCATGTGGTCAGTGCACTGCCCCAAAAAAAGAAGCCAACCCCAGGCTCATTGGCGCGATAGAGGTATACGGCACCCAAAAAGCACACAGCAGCACCAGCAGACCAGACCATAAGGCCAAGATGGGAAAGCAAGCCTGTTAGGGGATGGACTTCAGCCATCGCGGCCATATCGCGCGTCAACATATCAAACGACGCTTTTCCAAAGAGTTTTGCCCCAATAACGGCACAGAGCACCGCTAGCGCCAAACCAAATGCCAAAGCCAACCATGGCCATGACGGCAGATGTCTAAACATTGCAAGAAACCAACTCTATTAAACCGATGTACATAATAATGTATTATTTATTACTACATTATTGAAAAATATTGCATTCTTTAGGTTCTATCAACCAACAGACTTGACTGCGACGCTTGGGTCCCAAACATTTGCTTAAAGTCTATCGTCCTCAGCAAACGCTTGGGAAAATTGGCAAATTGAAAATTGGCTGCATGTTCGCAAACGAGTTGCAGGTCAGTTTGCCGGACCAGCGACACTTTCAATCGGCAGCACATAATGGCGGTTGCAGAACTGGCAATCGATCGCCAGTGTGCCATCAGGCTCTACCAGATCGCGCAGCGACTCCTCCGGCATTGCGCGCAGCGTGTGCAGCAGGCGTTCCTCATTGCAGGTACAGCGGTCGCCCACCGCGCGGCTGTCTTCCAGCCGCACGCCCTGCTCATGGAACAGGCGGAAAAGAAGATCCGTCATCGGAAGGCCGGGATCTGACAGCTCGCCCGGCGTCAGCGTGGCGAACAGAGCTTCGGCCTCCCGCCAAGCTTCATTCGTGTCGCCGCGATTTTCGTCGCCCGCAATCCGCTGGATCATCATGCCGCCGCAAACCCAGTCTCCCCCTTCTACCGGCTCAACCGACAGGCGGATGCGCGACGGCACCTGTTCGGACATGCTGTAGTAATCTTCTGCACACTGGGCGAGTGTACCTTTGTTAAGCGGAACAATGCCCTGATAGGGCTGCAGGTTCGGATTGTCCTGCAAGAGGATCAAGCCGAGCCGGCCCGTGCGGCCGAACAGCTGAGGCATATGCGGCGGCTTGCCCTTGTTGAGGCGGTCGAGGTTCGCCCAGGCTTCCTCATCATAGCGCGCATAGCCACGCACGCCGCCATTGGTGGTGTATTCTCCCACCAGCATACGCACAGGCCCATCGCCCTCCGCCTGCACGAGGATTCGGCCATCAAATTTCAGGGAAGAACCGACAAGAGCGGCAAGGGCAACAGCTTCGCCGAGGATCCGGGCGAGGTTTTCGGGATAGTCATGCCGCGCCAGGATAGGCGTCAGGCTTTCAGGCCCCATGCGCACGGCGCGCCCTCGGATGGGGCGGTCCTCAATCTGGAAACTGGCGGTGAAATCACCGGTCTGGAAAGCAGGCTGGGTCATGGCGCGTATCCCGTTCGGGGCAATGTGGCATTCAAGGCGCCCCATGTGGCAGTGAGACGCCCTGATCACAAGGGGCCAGGCGCAACTGGCTGAATTGAATGGCGTTTTTACGGGCAGAATTTCTTGCTGCGGCTCCTTATCCCGCTATATCGATCACAAGATGTCGATGCGGGCATATACTCCCCTTTTCATGCTGCTGACCGGCGAAGAGAGCGACGGCCCCTGCCGGGACATCGCCGAGACTGCGTGCAAGGTGGAGCCGGGCAATTTTTCCCGGCATGTCGCGGCGCTTTCGGCCAGTAAAGTTGCGGATGGCCTGATAGATCCGAAGTTGGTGCTGAGCTGGTTGTTGACCGTGCTGGGAGCACCGGCCGCCATGATCGGTCTGCTTGTACCCGTGCGCGAAGCCGGCGCGTTGCTACCGCAACTCTTTACCGCGGGCGCACTTCGCCAGATGGCCAAGCGGAAATGGGCGTGGGCGGCGGCAGCGCTGGGTCAGGGGCTGGCGGCCCTTTCCATTCTGATCTCTGCGATAACGCTTGAAGGTGCCGCGGCGGGCGCTGCAATCCTGGGCGCACTCGGGGTGTTGGCACTTTGCCGGTCGGTCGCGTCGGTGACGCATAAGGATGTTCTGGGCAAGACGGTTGCCAAATCCCGGCGGGGCACAGCGACGGGCGCTGCAGGTACTGTGGGCGCCGCCACGGTGCTCAGTTTCGGGGCGCTGCTGATCGCCTTTCCTGAGCAGCGGATGGAGACCGTGCTTTGTGGTCTGTGCGTAGCGGGCCTGGCGTGGATCTATGCCGGTTTTATCTTTGTACGAACAAAAGAAGATGGTGGTGAGACCGAAGGCGGAGGAAACATGGTCGGCCTGGCACTGAGCCAGTTGACGCTATTGAAGGACCCTCAGCTTCAACGTTTTCTGCTGACGCGCGGCCTGCTCATCTCAACCGCCCTCGCCCCGCCTTATCTTGTGTCGCTGGCCGCAAAAGCTGGAGGCGCTGATTTTGAGGAAGCGTTCGGCGGACTTGGTTTGCTTGTCATTGCCTCGGCGCTCGCGGGCCTTTTCAGCTCCTATGTCTGGGGGCGTCTGGCGGACGTATCCAGCCGGAAAGTTCTGGCGTTGACGGCGCTGGCCGCTTCGCTGACACTTGGCCTTGCGCTTTGCCTGAACGCAATCGGGTTGATCGCCGCAGTATGGGCTCTGCCGTTGACGATCTTTGGCCTGATGATTGCGTATCAGGGCGTTCGCCTGGGCCGGTCAACGCATCTCGTGGACATGGCCAGCGAAGAGACCCGCGCGGCGTACACGGCGCTTTCGAACACTCTGATAGGTTTCGTGCTTTTGGCGGGCGGCGGTTTTGGATTTCTGGCGCAGGCACAGGGTGAGGTGACCGTGATCGCGGTATTCGCGGTAATGAGCCTGCTGGCCGTTCCCGTTGCCCTCAGCCTTGAAGAAGTTCAGCAGGCAGACGGCCCAGAGACCGGTTGACCTGATAGATTTCCGCTTCTTTTTGTGTGCCTTTGCCCGTGTTACTTCCCAAGGCACCAGCGCAGGATGGCTTTCTGGGCATGGAGGCGATTTTCGGCCTCATCGAAAACCAGGCTCGCCGGGCCATCGATGACCTCGGCGTCCACTTCCTCGCCCCGATGGGCCGGAAGGCAGTGGAGAAACTTCGCCCCGCCCGCCGCCAGCGCCATCAGCTCTTCGGTGACCGCATAGGGCTCAAGGATCTGAAGGCGGCGCTCAGCATCGGTATCCCCCATCGAGACAAATGTGTCAGCAATCACGACATCAGCGCCTGCGACAGCTTCTTCGGCGGTCTCAAAAAGCTCGATCCGGCCCTGAAGCTCGGTCGCGATCTCCAGATCGTCTTCATCCGGAGCAAAGCGTTTCGGCGTGCCGATAGCGAGAGAGAAGCCGAATTTCGGCGCAGCATGAATGAAGCTGGCGCAAACATTATTGCCGTCCCCCACCCAGGCAAGGCGCGCACCCTTCAGCGTGACCCCGTGTTCTTCAAGCGTCAGCAGGTCTGCCATGATCTGGCAGGGGTGTGAGCGGTCTGTCAGACCATTGATGACCGGCACGGTGGCGGCTTCTGCGAAAACCTCCACATCGGTATGGTCATTGGCACGGATCATCACCGCATCGACATACCGGGAGAGCACCTTGGCGGTGTCTTCGATCGTTTCGCCTCGGCCAAGCTGCATGTCGGACGAGGTAGCGGTGATCGATGAGCCACCGAGCTGGCGCATGGCCATATCGAACGAAAAGCGCGTGCGGGTGGATGATTTCTCGAAAATCATCGCCAGAGTGTGGCCATCCAGCGGGGCGCCGGCATCCACTTTGCCCTTCGGCCAGCCGGCGCGGGCTTTCTTTATGCGGTGAGCCTCGTCGAGGATCGCGCGGAGTTCGGCCCGCTCAATGGGCCAGAGATCAAGGAAATGGCGGATCGTCATGGGCGCTGCCCCCGCAAAAGAAAGGGGGCCGCATAGCGCGTTTTTGGGGAGATCGCCAGCATTTGTTGACCAGCCACCCGTTGAAACGGGTGAGGCCGCCCCGCCGTGATCACCAGGCAGGCGGCCTCAAGATATCAGCGCCCGTCAGGCTCGTTTGATCACGCGGACGACCAGAAGCAGGATCACAGCCCCGATGGTGGCGTGGATAATCGCCCCGATGATGCCGGCGCCCAGGCTGACTCCAATGGCTGGAAAGACATAGCCAGCGATAAAAGCGCCCAAAACGCCAACAACGATATTGCCGATAAGCCCGAAGCCGAACCCTTTGACGACCAGCCCCGCGAGCCATCCCGCAACCGCGCCGATCAGCAGAAATACAAGAATACTTTCAAGGGTCATTCTGGGTCTCCTTCCCATTATGCCGGCACCGGATCACCCGGATGCGCGCGGGCGGTCCATAGGCCGCCCTTGAGGAAAGCTAAGCCAGATCCGGTGTGTGCGGAAAGCAGAAATTCGCCCCATGCGAGTGTGCCCTTCAGACCACACCCACCATTCATTCAATCTGAAACTGCATTATTAACGGAACCAGCCCTGTACTTGCCCGTTCGATTGGGCCTCTTCGCGCAGAATTGACCAAGGGAGCGCCGAACATGAAAAAAGCTCATTTACTGTTGGGCCCGCAACGCATTCGCGCGCCTGAAATGTGGCGATTGCAAGGCTGGTCGCAATGAAGGATCCACGCGCG
>NZ_NCJT01000113.1 GCF_002282565.1 Hyphomonas sp. 34-62-18 | reverse complement strand
AAGCACTGCAAGCCGGGTCACTCCGTCACACAATGAGGTTAAACCGAGGTTGCGTAGCGGCAGGGCAAGACTAAGAGAAGGCATGACGACAACTTTCGATCTTGCAGATGAGGCGGCGACGCTTTCACTTGGGCGCGCCTTGGCCAAAATCCTGCGCGCTGGCGATTTTTTGGCGCTCCACGGCGACTTGGGCGCAGGCAAGACGACGCTGACCCGCGGACTGATCCAGGCGCTTCTGGGGGAGGAAGAAGAAGTGCCGAGCCCCACCTATACCCTGGTGCAGGTGTATGAGGGACCAGACTTTCCGCTCTGGCATTTTGACCTTTACCGGCTGGACGACCCAGACGGTGTGGAGGAGCTGGGTTGGGATGATACGGTTGAAGGGGCCGCGCTGGTGGAATGGCCGGAGCGGGCCGGGCGGCATCTGCCGAAACAGCGGCTCGATGTGTTTCTTGAAATTCATGGCGATCAGCGCCGGGTGAGGCTGGAACCGAAGGGCGAAGGCTGGCAGGAACGGCTGCATGGATTCAGCCTCTGACTCGCGCCTGCATGAGATCGACCGGTTCCTCGCCAGCGTGGGCGATGGGTGGGACCGGGCAAATCGCACCCCCCTCGGCCAGGATGCCTCCACGCGTCGCTACATCCGCCTCCTGAGGGAGGATGGTGCCAGCGCGCTCCTGATGGATGCGCCGAGGGTGGAGGACGATCCTTGCCCGCCGGATGCTAACCGGGCGCTACGGGAGAAGATGGGCTGGAACGCGATGACGCGGCTGGCAGCGTCGCGGGTTGAGGCTTTTGCGCTTATCGCCGGTCATCTGCGCAGCCTCGGTTTGGAAGCGCCAGACGTGTATGCCTTTGATCCGGCGGCCGGATTCGCCTTGATCGAAGACTTTGGCGAAGGGCGCGAATTTGCCCGGATGATTGAGCGGGGGGAAGCGGATGAGCGGATGCTTTACCGCGCGGCGGCAGAAACACTGGCCCGGCTCCATGCAGCGCCAATACCCAAACGCCTCGAGCAGGCGGGGGTTGTCTGGCCGATTTTGGACTTCGACGCCGTGGCGTTAGGCGCAAATGCTGATCTCTATGCAGACTGGTTGCCGCTGGAGGCGGGCGGCGCGAAGCTGGTGGGCGAAGCGCGAGCGCGCTGGGAGGCTGAACGGGACGCACTGATTGAGAAAGCCATGTCATTTCCCAGGGCGTTCACGCTGCGGGATTACCATGCCGAGAACCTTCTGCCGAGAACCTTCTTTGGCTTCCTGGGGGGCGCGTTGGCCTCCTGGATTTTCAGGATGCGGTGCGCGGCTGGGACGCCTGGGACATGGCGATGCTGACGCAGGATGCGCGCAGAGCAGTTTCAAAAGACGCAGCTGAAGGCGCAATCAAAACGTTCCTGGAACAGACCGGTCAAAACCGGACAGATTTCGACGAGCGGCTAGCCGTTATTGGCGCATTGAATGCCTTGCGGATTGCGGGTGTCTTCTCTCGCCTCCAGCACAGGGACAAGAAGCCTCGTTATGGCCAATTCCAGCCCCGGCAACTCTCCCTTCTTGCGCGCAACCTGTCCCATCCAGCGCTGGCCGGCATGCGTGCTTTCGTGATGGAGCAGACCCCCTTCGTGTTTGAGGCCAAGGCATGAGCGTTTCTATTCCGCATACGGCGATGGTGCTGGCCGCCGGACTCGGCACGCGGATGCGGCCGCTGACCAATGATTGCCCAAAGCCGCTCATTCCGGTGCGCGGGCGCAAGCTGATTGACCGTGTGATCGGGCCGCTGAAGGCAGCGGGGGTGAAGCGGCTGGTGGTGAACGTACATTACCTGGCCGACCAGATTGAAGCCTATCTGGAAACACTGACGGATTTCGAAGTAGTCGTTTCCGATGAGCGCGGCGAAGTGCTGGAGACGGGCGGGGGACTGGCCAAGGCGCGGCCGTTGCTGGGCGAGGACCCGGTGTTCGTGCTCAACACCGATGCCTTCTGGTTTCCGGAGAAGGCAGACCCGCTGCTGGCGCTAGCGGAGGCGTTTGACCCGGCGCGGGAGGACGAGCGTCTTCTGGTGGCCGATACAGGACGGGCACTTGGCTTTGACGGGCCGGGTGACTTCTTCATGGACGGCGAAGGACGCCTGACACGGCGCGGTGATGCACAGACTGCGCCTTGGGCCTATGCAGGTGTACGGATCATGAAGCCGCAGATTTATGATGGGCATCCGGTGGAGCGCTTTTCGGCGCTGAGGATCTGGGACAGCCTTATCCCGCAGGGGCGCCTCAAGGGGATGGCGCTTGATTCCTTCTGGCTGCATGTGGGTGATCCGCAGGCGCTGAAAGATGCCGAAATGTGGGTGTTCTGCAATGGCGGGTGACGCGCTGTTCGGGCCGGATGCCCCGCGCATCCGGACGATTGCGCCGGGCACGGCCTTTGTGAAGGAACTCGCGCGCGCGCTGGCCGAGGAGACATCGCTCACCACCAAGCCCGACGCGCTTGCCGATGCCATTATCTATGTGCCTAACCGCCGGTCAGCACGGGCCCTTTCGCTGGCACTATACGATGCGGCCGGGGAGCAGACTATACTGCCGCCGGACATCCGCGCGCTGGGCGACCTGGATAGTGGAGAGCCCCCTCCGATAGCCGAGCAAGCACTTTCTGGCGCTGTGCCGCCGCTGTCTGGCGCGCGTCAGCTGGGCGTGCTCGCGACGCTGGTGCGCCACTATTATCGCACCGCCATGGAGATTGACCTGCCGCCAGCCTCGGCACTTTCGGCTGCGCGGGAACTCGGCCGGCTGCTGGAACAGGCCGCGATGAGCGAGAATGCCGACTGGAACCGGCTTGAGGAACTCAGTCTGGGAGACCTCGCGGCGCACTGGTCCCGCTCGGCAGATTTTCTGAAGATTGTTACCCAGCTCTGGCCGGAATGGTTGGCGGAGCACCGGGCTTCAGATCCTTACAAGGAGCGATTGCGCGCGGCGCAGGCTCTGGCTGACCACTGGCAGAAGGCGCCACCCACCGGGCCGGTGATCATTGCCGGCTCCACCGGCGCAACGCCACCGGGACGTATCCTGATGCGAGCCGTACTTGAGCTGCCCAAAGGCCTGATCGTATTGCCCGGGCTGGATACGGCTCTGAATGAGAAGCAATGGGACGCTGTCATCAAGGCACCTGGCCACCCCCAGAACACGCTGATACGTACGCTGAAGGCACTGGGCAGGCCGCCGCAGAGCGTGCCGCCCTGGCCGGGGATATCTGCGGATGCGCCCGCGCGGGCGCGCGTTCGTTTGATCCACGAAGCGCTGGCGCCCGCCGAAGAAACGGCAGACTGGCGCGCAACGCTGGAAGAGCTCGCCAATGCCGGTGGGCAGCCGATTGAAGATTTTGTTCGGGATGGTCTGACGGGACTTAGTGTCGCTGAGACGCCGAATGAAGCGGCAGAGGCGGAAGCCGCGGCGCTGCTGATGCGGGAAACGCTGGAGCGGCCGGGCGAAACTGCAGCGCTTGTGACGCCGGACGCAGGGCTTGCGCGCCGGGTTTCCGCACTACTGGGACGGTGGGGCATTCATGTGCCGCCTTCTGCGCCGGTGCCGCTTGGGCGGACGCTGGCGGGAAGCCTGATCGGGCTCTGCGCGCGTTGGGCGGCAGATCCCGGTGAGCCCGCGGTTCTGGCGTCCGTGCTCAAGCATCCATTTGTTCGTGGAAAGATGGATTCCGGCAAGCTGGACCTCTATTTCCTGCGTGGACCTCGGCGCTGGAAAAGCCTGGACGATCTGGCCCACAGCATCGACATCCGTGACAAGCTGGAGCCACATTCGCCCTTCCAGCGGGAGGACCAGGATGAGGCGATTATACTGGTGCGCCGCCTTGCTGAGATCATGGAGGAGGCTGGGGCGGACTTCTCAATTCTTGAAGGTGTTACAGCGGATGACGCCGCCAAGCGCGTGGCCGATCTGGCGGGTGCGATCAGTGAAACGCCAATGCCCTGGACAGGCGAAGACGGCGCAGGCGCGTCGAACCTCTTGCAAAGGCTCGCCGAACTGGGACCATTCCTAGGGGAGATGAGCCCGGGCGCCTTTGCCGACCTGGTGGATGCAGAATCCGCCACGCTGCCCGTGCAGACGGGCGATCCTGAACATCCTCGACTATCCATTTGGGGGCCTCTTGAGGCACGTCTTCAGTCTGCGGACCGGTTGATCCTGGCAGGATTGAATGAGGATGTGTGGCCGGAGAAACCGCCAGCAGACGCGTTCCTGCCGCGCCGGTTTCGCGCGCCGTTGGGGCTGAATGATCCGGAAGAGCGGATGGGCCTTTCGGCGCATGACTTTGCCCAGCTGGCGGCAGCGCCGCATGTGGTGATGCTGTATGCCGTGCGGCGGGATGACAGCCCCGTAGTGGCGTCGCGCTGGGTGTGGCGTCTGCGGACGCTGGCGGAAGGCGCATTTGGCGAGCGGACGGCGGAACTGCTCAAGGGCGAAACGCGCCATCTTCTGGATTGGGTGAGCGCCCTTCAGAAACGCGGGTTGGGCAGTCTGCCTGCTGATTTCAGCGCTGAGCCCAAACCGCAAAAGCGCACGCCGGAAGACTGGCCACGGCGGCTTTCCGTTACACGGGTCGACCGGTTGCAGCGTGACCCTTACTCGATTTGGGCAGAATCGGTTCTTGGGCTTCGCCAGGTGGATGTGCTGGGGGCCCCGCTGGCGGCCAATTTGCGCGGAACGGCAATCCATGCGGCGCTAGACGCTTTTGAGGCCGAAGGTGTGGCGAAGAATGCAGAAACGCTGCTGGATCTTATCCGGAACGAGCTTGCGCGGACGGGAGAACCGGAATCGTCCTGGGCCGGACGTCTGGCCATCTGGCAGGATGTGGCGGCTTGGTACCTGGATTGGCGGCGGGAGCGGGATGTTTCAGGGGGAATCCTGCGCGAGGTCCGGGGGGAATATCGCAGTGATATTGCCGGGCACCCCTTTGAGTTATCTGCGACGGCAGACAGGATCGAGCGGACGGCGACGGGATCTCTGGTAATTGTGGATTTCAAGACCGGTCTGCCGCCTACGGATAAGGCAATTGATGCCGGTTATGACCAGCAGATGCCGCTGCAGGCGATCATTGCGGCCAAGGGTGGGTTTCAAAATGTCCGGGCAGCGCCTGTCGAAGGGCTGGAGTATGTCTCGATCCGGGGGCGGCCGGAAGCGCGGCGGATCGGTGAGAGCAAGACCAGCCCGAAATCTCTGGACGAGCTAATCGCGGCAGCGGAGGACGGGTATGTCCGGCTCATCGCAGCGTACCGCGATCCCGCGGCGGTATATACGTCGGCGCCGCGGGTTCAGTTCGTGAAATATGACTACGGATATAACCTGTTGGCGCGGCGGGCAGAATGGAACCGGGATACTCCGGGCGGGGATGGCGGCGATGAGTGAACGCGCGCGGCATCAGGAAGCATTCGAAGCAGCGGTGAAGGCGCAGGCAGGCGCGGCCAATCCGAACGTTTCTGCTTTTGCCACAGCGAATGCGGGCAGCGGCAAGACTAAGGTTTTGATTGACCGGGTGGCGCGCCTGCTTCTGCGGCGGGAGGATGGCCGGCCGGGCGCGGAGCCGGACTCAATCCTCTGTGTCACCTACACCCGCGCGGCAGCGAACGAGATGCTGACGCGTCTCTTCCGTACGCTGGGCGATTGGGCTGTCAAGGAGGATGACAGTCTTCGTGAGGCGCTGGCAAAGCTGGAGGGTCGGATCCCCGAGAGCTACTCGCGGGACGATCTGCGCGATGCGCGGCGGCTTTTTGCGCGCGCGCTGGAGACACCCGGCGGGCTTAGGATTGAGACGATCCATGCGTTTTGCGCGCGGATTCTGCGGCGTTTCCCATTGGAGGCGGGCGTGGTGCCCGGCTTTACGGAGATGGAGGACCGGGACGCACGGGCCCTGTGGCAGGCCGCTAAGGAGCGCGCGATCCTGGAGGCAGCCAAATTTGCTCCCGGCGATCTGGCGCTGATTACACGGGAGGCGATGAATGAAGGAGCGTCCAGCGCGCTGGATGCGCTGAAAGCATCGGGCGCGGCCGTGATGCGGTTTGCCGAGCGGCATGATTTCGTCATTGATCGGATGATGAAAGCCTTGCGGGCCGATCTGGGCGCCCCGCACGAGACGCCGGAAGAAATTCTGGCGACAGCGATGGGCGAGGCCTTGCCGAGGGATGCGATCCGCGAAGCGTTGCGGGCGTTGCTGACGGGCACAACGACGGATCAGAAGCGGGCTGAAGCGCTGGAGCAGACGCTGACGGCGGAGACACCCGAGGCGATCTGGGCTGCGTATGCGCCATTCTTCCTGACGGAGAAGGGCGAGTTCCGTGCGCAGAACCCGTACACAAAGAAGATCGGCGAGCTTTACCCGCTATTGCCGGAATACTTCCAGATCACTTTGCGCGGACGGCTGCGCTGATCCGGATCGGCCTGCCTGCGCTTGAAGCCTACCGGGATGAGAAAGCCCGGCGAGGCGCTCTGGATTTTGATGACCTGATCCAGAAGACGCGCGAACTGCTCGAAGCCGAAGGCATGGCAAGCTGGGTGCTCTACAAACTGGATGGCAGCATCTCTCATGTGTTGCTGGACGAGGCGCAGGACACGAGTCCCGAACAGTGGGATCTGATCCGGGCGCTGACGAACGAGTTTGGTGCAGGAGAAGGCCGCGATTATTCCCAGGACCCGCGCACGATGTTCATCGTGGGGGACGAGAAACAGTCGATCTATTCTTTCCAGGGCGCGGAGCCTGAACGGCTGCTCAAGGAAACCCAGCGCCTGACTGAGCGGATGCCGGGCGCGACCGGTGTTGAAATGCTGATGTCGTTTCGCTCAGCGCCCGAAATACTGACTTTTGTGGATACCGTCTGGAACCGGTCACCACCGATTGATGTCGGCATTGCGGGCGCCCCTCCCAGGACAGCAGATGATATTCAACACACGGCCCGGCGCTGGGATCAGCATGGCGCGGTGGAGATCTGGCCAATAGAGCCCAAAGTGCCAGATGACGAGACCGATGCCTGGGAACGCCCGGTGGATGTGGTTCGCGCGACATTGGGAACGCCCGGTGGATGTGGTTCGCGCGACATCCCCCAAGGCGAAACTTGCTGCCGGCGTAGCGCGCGCCGTGCGGCAGATGATCGACCGGGGAGAGACGATTTGGGAAGGTCTGACTGAGCGCGGAATGCGGCCTGAGGACGTTCTGATCCTCGTGAGCAAGCGGCAAGGCGGTCTGTTTGACGCGCTGATTACGGCGCTCAAGGCGGAAGGGTTGCCAGTTGCGGGCGCTGACCGTCTTATCCTGACGGACTTCATCGGGGTGCAGGATTGTCTAAACCTGATGCGGTTTGCGACGCTGGATCTGCGCGACCTGACGCTGGCGGAAATTTTGCGCGGGCCGTTTTGCGGGCTTGTGGATGATGATCGCTACCTCTTTCCGCTGGCATCGCGCCGTACGAAGGGGGAGACGCTCTGGTCCCGCGTTCAGGTTAGTGATGATCCGGATGTTCAGCGTGCGGCACGCTTCCTTCAGGGATTGTTCGACCGGGCGCACCTGCCGCCTTATGAGTTCCTGAGCCACGTACTCGACCGGGTGGGGGAAGGCGGACAGACGGGTTGGGAAATGCTGAATGCGCGCCTGGGTACGCCAGCGCGTGACCCCATTGAGGCGCTACTGTCTCGTGCGCTTAGCCACGACAGCGCGGCCCCTTCGTCGCTGCAGTCTTTCGTGGCGGCGATGGAGGCCGAAGCCGTTGAGATCAAGCGGGATCTGGCAGAGGCTGGGCGCGAGGTCCGGGTGATGACGGTGCATGGCGCCAAAGGGCTTCAGGCGCCTGTGGTGATCCTGCCGGATACGACTTCCAAGCCGAAGACCGGTGCGCCGGCTGTTTTGGCCAGCGCGAATGCCGTGGTTTGGTCGCCGCGCAAGGATACGGATGCGGAAGCGTCCAAACGCGCCCGCGCTATTGCGGAAGCCAAGGCGCGTGAGGAACACCGGCGCCTGCTGTATGTGGCGCTGACGCGGGCGCAGGACCGGCTGATCATTGCGGGCCATTGGCAGGGGCAGGCAGGGGAGGGAAAAACCGGATACGAAAAGGAATCCTGGTATGCCCTCTGTGACATGGCGATGGCCGTGCTGGAGCCGGAAGAATTCGAGTTGGGGCGGCGCTTCGGCAAGGTTTCGGTTGCGGGCGCCGGAGGGGGGCTGGCAACCGAAAACGCATTGGGCGGGCTGCCCGACTGGGCGTTAACGCCGCCGGGCGCCGATCCGGTGGCGCGCAAACTGTCTGCGCCGACGAGCTTGCTGGGACCAAAGACGCGTATTGTTGCGCCGTTTGATGCGGCGCGGGAGGAACGCCTGAAACGCGGGCGCGCGATCCATGCCTTGCTGCAATACCTGCCAGAGTTACCTGAAGATAAGCGTGAGGCGGCGGCGGATGCCTATCTCTCACGCGATGGCGAACTGACAGCGGCGCAGCGCGTCGAGATGAAAGCGGCCGCCCTCGGCGTGATGCGTGATCCGGCGCTGGGCGCGATCTTTCAGCCGGGTGGACGAGCCGAAGCGGCGATCATAGGGCGCTCTCCGGAACTACCCGATGGCACGGTAATCAACGGCCGCGTTGACCGGTTGGTGGTTGCCCCGACACAGGTGTTGGTGATCGATTTCAAGACTGATCAGCCCGCACCCGAAAGGCCGGAAGATGTGGCCGACACGTATGTGGCCCAAATGGCGGCCTATTGGGCAGTCCTGAAGACGGCTTTTCCACAGCGGGAAGTGGTCGCTGCGCTCTGCTGGACCGATGGGCCCCGCCTGATGCGTCTGCCGGAAGCGCAGCTTTTAGCAGTTCTCACAAGTGCGCGTGGCATGGTTTGACTTGGCCGGAGAGTCCCTATGTATCACATTCAAGTATTAGAATGCCGGCAAAAGGAGCCGCAACCATGGCAGCGATCAATGTAAATGAAGACGATTTCGACAGTGTGGTCACCGCTTCGGATACGCCTGTTGTCGTCGATTTCTGGGCCGAATGGTGCGGCCCGTGTAAGCAGATGTCCCCGCATTTAGAAGCGGTTGCCGAGGAAATGAGCGGCAAGGTGAAGATCGTCAAACTGAACGTGGATGACTATCCGCTGGTAGGCGCCCGCTATGGCGTGCGCGGCCTTCCGACGCTGCTGATGTTCAAGGGCGGCAAGGTAACCGCAACCCGCAATGGCGCGATGAACCGCCAGGCGCTGACTGACTGGATCAAGCAGAGCCTTTAAGGCTCTGCCGTTTCCTGGTTTTTCAGGCGTTTTCGCTTGTCAGGGAGATGAACACGTCTTCCAGGTCAGGCGCTTCGGTTGACAGGTCGGCAATGCCGATACCGGCAGTGCGTACACGCTCCAGCAACCGCCCAATTCCCGTTTCACTGTTTCGGAAAGTTATGGCGAGCCCGCCATCAGCCCGGATTTTTGCGTCGAGCCCTGAGAGATCAGCGGGAACGGCGTTGACGGGCTCCTTCGGATAGATCACCAGCGTCTTGTAATCGAGACGCGAGAGAAGCTGGTGGGTTGGCTCGCATGCAACGATTTCGCCGTGATTGACGATGGCGATGGTGTCGCAAAGCTCCTCGGCTTCTTCCAGATAGTGCGTAGTGAGGATGATAGTTGTGCCGTTGGCGTGCAACTCCCGCACATAGTCCCAGAGCAGCCGGCGGAGTTCGACATCGACGCCGGCGGTCGGCTCATCGAGGATCAACACTGGCGGATTGTGGACAAGGGCTTTTGCCACCATGAGGCGGCGTTTCATGCCGCCCGACAGCTGGCGGACGTAAGCATCTTTCTTGTCGGCAAGACCGAGCGCCGTGAGGATTTCCACAGTCCGTCGTTCTGCCTTCGGCACGCCATAGAAGCCCGCCATCAGCTCGAGCATTTCAAAAGGCGTGAAAAACGGATCTGCCACGACTTCCTGATTCACCACGCCGATGGCGGCGCGGCTCTGACGTGGGTCCTGGTCAATATCGAGGCCCCAGATTCGCGCAGTGCCCGATGTTTTTTTGACCAGGCCCGCCAGAATATTGATGAAGGTGGATTTGCCTGCGCCGTTTGGTCCGAGGAGGCCGAAGATGGAGCCGGTGGGAATGGTAAGATTGATACCGTTTAGCGCTTGTTTTTCCGGCATTTTTCCGGACGCAGCATAGGTTTTCCGCAGATCGCGGACTTCAATCGCGTAGGTGGGGGCAGGCATATCAGTATTTTCCCGATGGCAGGGCGCCTTGCGCGGTCCATGCCCAGTCTTTAGTTAGGGGACCGATGGCCTCGCCGCAAGCAATCGCGGCGAAGCCCCTTCAGGAGAACCCAAGGCATGCCCGCCAAACGCGATGTTTTCACGCCGCCAGAGATTTCGATGGTTTCGAGCCACAAGGTTTCCTGCAATGGCGGAGGCGGCGCCCTCGGCCATCCCAAAGTCTGGTACGAGATGGGCGACGACGATTTCGTCGAATGCAAGTATTGTGATCGCCGGTTCGTTCTGATCGGCGGCAAGCAAGACCCCAATCGCGGACGCTGAGGAGGCGGCCCGGACAGGACCGGCGGGAAGCCCATGCAGATCCTGATTGCAGGTGGCGGTATCGGCGGACTGGCAGCGGCGCTGGCTTTCCTGAAAACTGGCCATTCGGTGACGGTGCTGGAAAAGGCGCCTGAGATTGCCGAAGTGGGCGCGGGCCTGCAGATCAGCCCGAATGGCATGAAGGTGCTCGATGCGCTGGGCGCTTCGGCGCGCGTGTCCCGCGATGCATTTCGTCCGCGTGCGCAGGAGTTGCGCCTGGGGCGGAGCGGCGCGCGGATATTCAGTGTACCGCTGCGCGAGGCGTCGCAGGCACGATGGCGCGGAGAGTATCTGCATATCCATCGGGCAGATCTGGTTGAAGCTCTGAAAGCCTGCATAACCGACCGTGCGCCTGATGCCGTGCGCCTGGGGGCGACGGTAACAGGATATGAAAATACCGGGACCGGTATTGTTGCGCTGCTCAGCACGGGCGAGCGCGTGACCGGCGATCTGCTGGTGGGCGCGGACGGTATTCATTCTGCGGTGCGGGCTCAGATGCTGGGGCCGGACAAGCCGCGTTTTACGGGGAATGTGGCCTGGCGGGCAGTGGTGCCTGTTTCCAGGCTGGGTGATTATCCGCCGCCTGAAACCGCCTGCGTGTGGGCTGGCAACCGGCGGCATGCCGTGACCTACCGTCTGAGGCGCGGCAGCCTTGCGAATTTCGTGGGTGTCGTGGAGTGCGCCGAGCTGGGGGACGAGTCATGGACGTCGGTTGGCGCTCGCGAGCAGGCGCTGAAGGACTTCAAGGGCTGGAACCCTGTGATCCAGCGGATCATTGATGAAGCGCCACTGCTGTTGCGCTGGTCGCTCTACGATCGCCCTGAGATGCCGAAATGGCAAGACGGCCGGGCGGTGTTGCTCGGAGATGCATGCCATCCGATGCTACCCTTCATGGCGCAGGGCGCGGTGATGGCCATCGAAGACGCCTATGTGCTGGCGCAGGAAGTGGGCCGCGCTCTGTCGAAGGGTGAAGGCGCGAACATTGAGACAGGGCTCGGGGCATATGAAGCCATCCGCAAACCGCGAACTACGCGTGTGCAAAACGTCGCGCGGGAGAACGCAGCGCTGTTTCACCGGTCCAATCCACTCCATCAGCTTGGCACCTACGGGCCGATGTGGCTGGCGGGAAAGTATCTGCCATCCATCGTTCACGGCCGGCATGACTGGCTCTACGGGCATGATGTGACCGGACCCGCCTGAGCCGGGGTTGCGGCGAGCGGCCAATTCGGCCACCAATCATCAAAACTTACGTAAAGGAAGCGGGCGCAGAACATGCTGTCTGTACTGGATATTTTTCGGGTCGGAATCGGCCCCTCAAGTTCGCACACTGTTGGACCAATCCGCATCGGGAACCGGTTCATGGCGCACCTCGTCCAGAGTGGGAAGTTGGCGCAGACGGCGCGGATTGAAGCAGAGCTGCAGGGCTCCCTGGCGCTGACAGGGGTGGGCCATGCGACGCCCAAGGCGGTCGTGCTCGGGCTGCTTAATCTGGAACCGGAAACGCTGGACCCGGAGGAAGCCGACCGGTTGGTTGTGCTGGCGTACGAGCAAAAAGTACTCGCGCTGGCTAATGGGCGGACGATTAATTTTGATCCGGAGACGGATATTCGGTTTGCTTATGACATCATGCCGGACCTTCACCCTAACGGTTTGCGCATTTGTGCATTTGACGAGACGGGCGGGACGCTTGCTGACGAAACCTGGTATTCGACAGGTGGCGGTTTCATTGCCACACGCAAACAGCTGGAAAAGCCGGTGGAAGACGACATTCTGCCGGTGGGCGATCCAGTGCGATTCGGGTTTACGTCTGCAGCTCAGTTGCTGGAAATCTGCCAGGCGAGCGGCCTCAGCATAGATGAGGTGATCCTTGCGAACGAGGATACCAAGCGGCCACGAGCCGAGACCGAGGCGGCGCTCGACAGAATTGCGAGCGTAATGATGGCCTGCATCGACCGGGGGCTCGTCCGCCGTGGCGAATTGCCGGGTGGCTTGAAGGTGCGCCGCCGGGCGCCGGAAATCTGGCAGAAACTGCAAGAGGGGCCGCCCTCCAATGAGCGCGAGCAGTTGTTTGACTGGCTGAATGTATACGCTATGGCCGTGAATGAAGAGAATGCCGCGGGCGGGCAGGTGGTCACTGCGCCGACGAATGGAGCGGCTGGGATCATTCCGGCGGTTATCCGGCATTATTGTGCGGAGACCGAAGATGCGGCGCTGCGCGTGCGCCGGTTTCTCCTAACCGCGGGTGGCATTGGCCTCCTCTACAAGCAGAGGGCGTCGATTTCCGGCGCAGAGATGGGGTGTCAGGGCGAAGTTGGCGTGGCGTGCTCCATGGCAGCAGGTGGCCTGGCAGCCGTCTGGGGTGGCACGCCGCAGCAGGTGGCCAATGCAGCCGAGATCGGAATGGAGCACAATCTGGGTCTGACCTGCGATCCTGTGGGCGGTCTGGTGCAGATCCCCTGCATTGAGCGCAACGCGATTGGCGCCGTAAAGGCAGCGAACGCCGCGCGGCTTGCCCTTCATTCCCTGGAGCAGACGAAGGTATCTCTGGATCAGGTGATCGAGACGATGCGGCAGACGGGCTTGGACATGTCTTCCAAGTATAAGGAGACCAGCCAGGGCGGTCTCGCGGTCAATGTCATCGAATGCTAGGCAATTGACACAAAACTTTATCAGAGCCGACACTGAAGTGTAGCGGAACCGCATTAGCGCTGCATCCTGTATGACAGGGGCTGCGGGCATGATGCACGATCCGAAACTCGTCTATTCCCTTGAGGTTCGCGTAATTGACCTCGAGCAGAAAGTGGCTGATCTGGAGAATAGCCTCCGTGAGCTCACCAGCGGCCGCGTCAAGGGCGCTGACCCCAATGTCGTGCCGCTTCCGCCCGCGCTTCTGAAGCGGATCAGTGACGGGGAACATCCGGTGCGGGTTATCCGCCAGTTTCGTCTGATGACGCAGAAGGAGCTCGGTGAGCTGTGCGGCATCCGCCCAAACCATATCTCAGCAATTGAGCGGGGCATGTCTTACGGGCTGAAGACCGCCAAGCGTCTCGCCGACGCTCTGGCCGTGCCGGTGGACTTGCTGACCTGAGGCAGGCTCAGCCGGGAATACAGGCGCGTACGCCGGTGACCGGAAGAACGGTTTCCCATCCACCTGCGCCGGTTGTGACCAGGCGCCCTGATTCAACGCGCTGGCCACCTTCGAGAATCTCGCCCGGCTTAAGGCTGAGATTGACTGACCATGTGCCGTCCGCAGACAGATATTGTGTTTCGGTGAAAAACTGTCCGAACACTTCGCCATTTGTATCCGTGACAATCAACTTTTGAGCTGTGCCTTCATGCAGCATGAGCGCTTCGCCCGTCGAGGCCTCAGTAAAGAATGTGAAGCGGCGTGGCGCCGCCATGCCCCAAAGGAAAAGGCCGCATTCTCCAGCTTCCAGTTCTTGAGGGGGCAAGCCTTCGGCCGGCACTTCAGCTACAGGAGATTCCATTGCGGCCACGGGGGATCCGGTGGGCGCTTTGTCAGGCGCCGATGCGCATCCGGCCAGACCACCAACGACAAAAGTTACAATCAGGAGACGGATCATTGGGGTGCCTGTGGCCATGCGGCTGGATAACGATAAACATAGGTGCCGCCTTCCGGCACAAAACCGGCGAGAGGGAGCCCGTACTGGAATTGCTGTGGGATGACACCCGAGACGCGCGCCTCAATGCTGCCCTTGCCACCAAGATGGAACCTGCCTGCGGCATCGAGGTTGGTACCAAGTGGGCTGGCAGACTGCAATGGGATCAGCAGCATGTCACCGTCACAGGAAATTTCCCCAGCCAGGTCTGGCCAACCTGGCCCAAGCAAGACAGAATTCTTTGCCAAGGCATCGCTCCAGGATTGGCCTGAAGCTTTGTCACATGCTCCCTGACGGAAGCGGATGATCTCTCCGGTGAGGCGGGCCTTGCCACCTGATTGGCGAATCCACGCCGCTACTCCGTCAAGAGACGAAAAGTCCAGTTCGATGTTAAAGTC
>NZ_NCJT01000398.1 GCF_002282565.1 Hyphomonas sp. 34-62-18 | reverse complement strand
CTGGCGGCTTTTCCAGTGGTGGTACGCCTATGATTCTTATGCGCCGGAGCTCTTTGCGAAGGCGGGATTGATCGCGGCAAGCGGCGGCCTGTTTGGAATTCTCGTGGCTGTGATCGGTTCAGTGATCCGCAGTCAGGATGCAAAGTTTGTCACGACTTACGGGTCTGCCCGCTGGGCGACCCTGAAGGATGTACGGCGGCACAAATTGTCGGGGAAGGACGGAGTTTTTCTCGGACGCTATCGCGGCCGGTACCTGCGTCATGCCGGGCCGGAACATATTATGGCGTTTGCCCCGACGCGTTCGGGTAAGGGCGTGGGGCTGGTGGTGCCGACCCTGCTCTCCTGGACGGGGAGCGCGGTGATCCATGATATCAAGGGAGAAAACTGGACGCTCACCTCGGGATGGCGGTCGACCTTTTCAGACTGCCTCCGGTTTGATCCGACAAATCCCAAGAGCCCGCGGTTTAATCCGCTCCTGGAGGTGCGGCGCGGAGAAGGGGAAGTCCGGGACGCTCAGAACATTGCCGACATCCTCGTCGACCCGGAGGGATCGCTGGAGCGCCGGAACCATTGGGAGAAGACGGGCCATGCCCTGCTGACCGGCGTGATCCTGCACGTCCTGTATGCGGAAGAAGACAAGACGCTGGCGGGCTGCGCCCGGTTCCTGTCCGATCCGGGCCGGACATTCACCGAAACGCTGCGGCTGATGATGTCGACGCTGCATCTTGGGACCCATCCGCACCCGGTTGTCGCGCAGGCGGCGCGGGAGCTGCAAAACAAGTCGGAGAATGAACGCTCCGGCGTGCTTTCAACGGCGCTGAGCTTTCTGAGCCTCTACCGGGACCCGGTTGTGGCCGAGGTGACTTCCAAGAGTGACTGGAGGATCGAGGACCTTGTGGGCGGGAAGAGGCCTTTGTCTCTCTACCTTGCCTGTCCACCCTCGGATGTCTCTCGCACTAAACCTCTCATGCGGCTTGTGCTCAACCAGATTGCGCGCCGTCTAACCGAACAGGAGCCCGATCCCTCCCGGCGGAAGCTGCTCCTGATGCTGGACGAATTCCCGGCCCTGGGGCGGATCGATTTCTTTGAGACGGCGCTCGCGTTCATGGCGGGGTATGGGGTCCGGGCGTTCCTTGTCGCCCAGTCGCTGAACCAGATCGAGAAGGCGTATGGTCCGAACAATGCCATTCTGGACAATTGCCATGTCCGGGTGGCCTTTGCGACGAATGACGAGCGCACGGCCAAGCGGATTTCCGAAGCGCTCGGCACCAAGACTGAGCTGCGATCCCAGAAGAACTATACCGGACACCGGCTCGCGCCTTGGCTCTCGCACATGATGGTGTCCCGGCAGGAGACCCAGCGTGCCCTGATGACGCCCGGCGAGATCATGCAGCTGCCGGCCACGGACGAGATCGTCATGGTTTCAGGTGTCCCGCCTGTGCGGGCGAAGAAGCTGCGCTACTTCAAGGATGGCAATTTCACCCGGCGGGTCCTGCCGCCCGCTTCGGCGGACCGCATGGAAGAGGGGCAACAGGGTAGCTGGATCACAATGGCTTCTGGCAGGCCGCTCTCCTGGCGCCCTGGCGATGGCGCAGGGGGTGAAACCAGCGGCGGTCTGAAGCTGGAACCGGAACTTGGTCCGCCGAAAAGCTATCCCAATGTTGATGTTGCCGAGGTTGCGCCAGAACTTGATGACGAGGGCCAAGTCGAGGAGGCCCCCAA
>NZ_NCJT01000397.1:2838-3771 GCF_002282565.1 Hyphomonas sp. 34-62-18 | reverse complement strand
GGAAAGCAGCGCGGCAGCAGCGGCAAGATCCCCTGCCGGCTCATTGATCCGGTAGCCCCCGGCGACCGAGAGATAGACATCCATTCCCGCGAAATTGACCCCGCAGCGTGTCTCCAGAACGGCCATCAGCATGGCCAGGCGGCCGGTGTCGAAGCCGATCACGCTGCGCCGCGGCGTGCCGAACGGGCTTTTGGCGACGAGGGCCTGAACCTCGGCGAGCACGGGCCGCGAACCCTCCATGGCGGCAAACACGGCTGTGCCGCCGCCACCTTCATCCTCGCTCGAGAGGAATAGCGCGGACGGTTCCTTGGCCGGGGCGAGGCCATATTGGTGCATCTCGAAGATGCCGATCTCGTCGGTCGGGCCAAACCGGTTTTTCACGGCACGCAGGATGCGGAACTGGTGGCCACGTTCGCCCTCGAAATAGAAGACGGCATCGACGAGGTGTTCCACCACGCGGGGGCCGGCGATGGTGCCTTCCTTGGTGACATGGCCGACGAGCACGAGCGCGGCGCCGGACTTCTTTGCCCAGCGCACCAGTTCCTGCGCGCAGGCGCGGACCTGCGCCACCGATCCGGGGGCGGCCTCGAGGCTGTCCGACCAGAGCGTCTGGATCGAGTCGATCACCACGAAATCGGGCGAGGCCTCCTTCAGCGCGGCAAGGATTTTGCGCAGGTCCGTCTCGGTGGCGAGCTGGACCGGCGAATTGGCGACCTTCAGGCGCTTGGCCCGTTCTTGAATCTGGGCGGCGGCTTCCTCGCCGGAGACATAAACCGTCTTTACGCCGTTCCGCGCCAGCCGCGCGGCCGCTTGCAGCAGAAGCGTGGATTTACCGATGCCGGGGTCGCCCCCGATCAGCGTGGCGGATGCAGGCACGATGCCGCCCCCGAACACGCGGTCGAGTTCGTCAACCCCGATGACAATGCGGCTCAC
>NZ_NCJT01000397.1:0-2769 GCF_002282565.1 Hyphomonas sp. 34-62-18 | reverse complement strand
TCAGGATTGTGAGCGACGGAGTCTAGGCGCGGCGCGGGGGCGGCGCAAACGGCAAGCCCACCTGATCGGGTGGTTTCCAGACCGGCAAAGACTGTGCAATCTGAGCCAAACTGGAGACGACACATGATGATCCGCGCACTTGCCTCTCTCGCCTTGCTCGCCGCCGCCTGCCTGCCCGCCATGGCGGATGATCAGGATGATCAGCAAGACGCCGCCGACATCAACGCCACCTTCGCGCAGGGGCTGGCGTCGGCGGAAAAGCCGCAAACCGCCAACGAAAAATGGACCTGCGCCGTGTTCTGGAATGTCTGGACAGAATTCGCGGAACTGGATCTGGGCACAGATTTTGTCGCTCTGCTTGATCCGGCGCTGAGCCAATCGTCGGCGCGCACGGCCACCTCCCATTGGGAAAAGCAAGCCACCCTGGCGATGGGCCTCGGCATGGGCGAGCTGGATGTGGAAACCGAGCTCTATATCGAGATGCAGACGGAAAGCGCCTGGGATATGGCCGAAGGCGTCGTCTGGGGCGACGATTACAATTACCCCTTCATCCTCGGCCAATGCGCCGTGCCCGCGGGCGAGTAACTGGCCACCCGCGCCGCGGCCCGCTAAAGGGGCGGGGTGAAACAGGTTGCGATCATCGGGGCAGGGCCGGCGGGCCTGATGGCGGCGGAAGCGGCACTGGCGCGCGGCGCGCGCGTGGCCATCTATGACGCGATGCCGAGCCCCGCGCGCAAATTCCTGATGGCGGGCAAGAGCGGGCTCAACATCACCCATTCCGAAGACGATGCGATCTTCCGTTCCCGGTATACCGCGCCGGACGGGCGGCTCGCGGCAATGGTGGAGGCGTTCGGCCCTGCGGAGATTGCCGCCTGGATGGCGGGGCTGGGCGTTGAGGCCTATGTGGGCTCCTCCGGACGCGTGTTTCCCGTGGGCATGAAAGCCTCTCCCCTGCTGCGTGCCTGGCTGGCGCGGCTGGGGCAAGGTGGGGCGAGGCTGCACACGCGCCATCGCTGGAAAGGATGGGACGCGCGCGGCGCGCTGGCCTTCGATACGCCCGAGGGCGAAACCTGTGTGGAGGCAGACGCCACGATCCTCGCGCTCGGCGGAGCCAGCTGGTCCCGCCTTGGGTCAGATGGGGCGTGGGCGGATATTCTGGCCGCGCGCGGGGTTGAGATCGAGCCGTTTGCGCCTTCGAATTGCGGGTTCACGGTGGACTGGTCGGCGCGAATGCTGGCGTCGCAGGAGGGCGCACCGGTGAAGGGCGTGGCGCTGTCTGCGGGCGGAAAGGCCCAACGCGGCGATTTTGTCATCACGCGGGCGGGCATCGAGAGCGGGGCGGTCTATCCGCTGTCGGCGGCGCTCCAGCAGGAACTGGCGGGCAGGGGCGCGGCGACACTGATGATCGATCTTCTGCCGGATACGGAGGAAGCGGCGCTTGCGGCGCGCCTCAGCGGCAGCAGCGCAAAAGACTCCGCCTCAAACCGCTTGCGCAAGGCGGCGCGGCTCGACGTTGCCAAGATCGCGCTCATAAACGAAGTAACTCACGGCGCGCCGCCCAAAGATCCGACGGCCCTCGCCCGCCTCCTCAAGGCGCTATGGACACCGCCATCTCCACCGCTGGCGGCGTTGCCTGGAGCGCGCTGGACGAGCGCCTGATGCTGAAAGCTGTTCCGGACACATACTGTATCGGCGAGATGGTCGCGTGGGACGCGCCCACGGGCGGCTACCTATTGACGGCAGCCCTGGCGATGGGGTGGGGTGTTGCGCGGTTTCTCTAAATCGCCGGCTGAATCGGCCCTTCGGCTCGTCCGTTGACGAACTGATCCACATATTCGTTGCCGCTGGAATAGACATCTTTCGCCGGGCCGCGCCAGATGATCTTGCCGTCGAGCAGCATGGCGATTTCATCGGCGATCTTGGTGGCGCTGGCCATGTCATGGGTGATCGTCACGGCCGCCGCGCCGAGGCCGCGGACCATTTCCAGGATCAGGTCGTTGATGGCGTCTGCCGTGATCGGATCAAGGCCGGTCGTCGGCTCGTCGAAGAAGATAAGGTCAGGCTCGGAGATGATCGAGCGGGCGAGCGAGACGCGCTTCTGCATGCCGCCGGAAATCTCCGCCGGGTAAAGCCCGGCGACATCGGCGCCGAGGCGCACTTTCTTCAGCGTCTCGATGGCGCGTTCCTTGGCGTCCTTGCGGCGCATGCCTTCGGAATTGATGAGGCGGAAGGCGACGTTTTCCCAGACGGTGAGCGAGTCAAAAAGCGCCCCGGCCTGGAACAGCATGCCGATGCGCGCGCGCATGGCTTCGCGCGTCTTGCCCTTGGCGTTTGTCACGTCCTGCCCATCGAACAGGATGCGGCCGCCGTCCGGCGTCATCAGGCCGAGCGCGTTTTTCAGCATCACGGATTTACCCGACCCTGAGCCGCCAATGATCACGAGGCTCTGGCCAGGGGCGACATCAATGTCTACGCCGCGCAGCACCTTCTTTGGACCGAAGGATTTCTCGACGCCTTCCAGTTTGAGCAGGGACGTTGTCACAGGCCGATCTCCACGAAGATGGTGGACATGATGTAGTTGAAGGCGAGGATCAGCACCGCTGCGCCCACCATCGAGAGCGTTGCCGCGCGGCCAACGCCGGTGGCGCCCGCCTGGCTGCGGTCGCCCTGATAGCAGCCCATGACCGCGATCACGCCGCCGAAGACGACCGCCTTGATGAGGCCGGCGAGAATGTCGTTCGTCGTGACGAAATCGATCGTGTTGCGCAG
>NZ_NCJT01000396.1 GCF_002282565.1 Hyphomonas sp. 34-62-18 | reverse complement strand
GGCGCCGGTGATGGCGGAGCCGCCGCGGACGGTGCGGTCCGTGAGCGGAGGGATGGCCATGGCTTTGGGGTTGGGCTCGTTCTCATCAAAGAGCGAGGCGAGCTGCTCTGTCATCGCGCCGCCGAGCTGTTCGGCGTCCACGATGGTGACGGCGCGCTTATAATAGCGCGTCACATCATGGCCGATGCCGATGGCGATGAGTTCGACCGGCGAGCGGGTTTCGATCTCGTCGATCACCTGGCGGAGGTGGCGTTCAAGATAGTTGCCGACATTCACATTCAGCGTGGAATCGTCGACCGGGGCGCCGTCCGAGATCACCATCAGGATCTTGCGCTGTTCCGGCCGGCCAAGCAGGCGGTCATGCGCCCAGAGGAGCGCTTCGCCGTCGATATTCTCCTTGAGCAGACCTTCGCGCATCATCAGGCCGAGATTGCGGCGCGCGCGGCGATAGGGCGCGTCGGCCTGTTTATAGATGATGTGGCGGATGTCATTGAGGCGGCCCGGCGCCTGGGGCTTGCCGCCCTTGACCCAGTCTTCGCGGCTGAGCCCGCCTTTCCAGGCCTTTGTGGTAAAGCCGAGGATTTCGGTTTTCACGGCGCAGCGCTCCAGCGTGCGGGCGAGAATATCCGCACACAGAGCGGCCACCATGATGGGGCGCCCGCGCATGGAGCCGGAATTATCCAAGAGAAGCGTGACCACCGTATCGCGGAACTTGGTATCGTCTTCCTGTTTGAAGGAGAGCGGCGAGGTGGGGTCTGTGATGACGCGCGTGAGGCGCGCGGTGTCGAGGACGCCCTCTTCCAGATCGAAGCTCCAGGTGCGGTTCTGCTGGGCCATCAGGCGGCGCTGCAGCTTGTTGGCAAGCTTGGCGACCGCGCCCTGCAGGCCCTGAAGCTGGTGATCGAGATAGGCGCGCAGGCGCGTCAGCTCCTCAGCGTCGCAGAGGTCTGGCGCATTGGCCACCTCGTCATGCGCGCGCGTGAAGATCTGGTAGTTGAAACGGTCCTTGTCGTCGCCCGGCTGGAAATTGGGGCGCAGGGGTTTGGTGCCTTCGTCTTCCTCATCGGGGGTATCATCCGCATCAAGATCTGCGTCCTGATCGACGGAGACGTTGGCCTCCTCCCCTTCCAGGTCTTCGGTCTCGCCCGCTTCCATCTGCTCGGCAGAGGCGCCCATTTCCTCTTCGGTGGAGGTATCGTCCTCCCCGGTCTGGTTCTGCTGTTCTTCCTGCTCCTCGGTGGGAGCTTCGTCTTCGGCCTCAGCCTCGTCACCCGGAAGGTCAGACGCCGTCAGATCTCGGATGATCGTGCGGATGGTGCGGGCAAAGCCAGCTTGGTCGTGGAGCTGGCCGGTGAGCATTTCGAGGGCGCCACCTGCGTTTTTCTCAACCTTCTCGCGCCAGACGTCTGCAACACGTTTGGCGCTTTCGGGCAGCGGGCGGCCGGTAAGCTTTTCGCGCAGCAGGAATTCCAGCGCCGGGGCGAGCACGGCTTCGGGATCTTCCGAGCCGAGGCCGAAATTGGTGGACCGGCAACGGAAATCGAGCACGGCTTCGAGGTTTCCCGCCGTACCGGACATGGCATTGGCGCCAAGGCTTTCGATGCGCGCGGTTTCGGCGGCTTCATAGACGCGGCGGGGAATATCCCCCTGCGGACGGTTGGCGATATGGGCGGCGGCGTCATGATGGGCGCGGCGCAGGGCAAGCGCGTCGGCCTCGCCCCGGATGCGGGCG
>NZ_NCJT01000395.1 GCF_002282565.1 Hyphomonas sp. 34-62-18 | reverse complement strand
GTCTCGCGTGAGTGCAGCGCCCGCAGCAGCTGCGCGCCGATATTGTCGTGAATGTCCCGCGCAATCCGGGCGCGTTCCTCCGAAACGCCCCGGTCATAGGCGTTCCGGTTTTCCTCGGCATAGCGCATCAGCTTCACGATCTGCGCCGCCAGCGTCACATCCTTGGGCGAATAAAGCCCGCGCCCGCCATTCTTGTAGCGCAGGCTCAGCGGCGGAGAATCAGCCACCCCCGGCAACACCATCAGCGTGCCTTCATCCTCCACCCGCACGCGCGCCACCGCCGCCTCCACCGGCTTCACCTCCAGCGGCCCGAAAATATCCCGCATCAGCTTGCGCCACCGCCCGGCCCGTTCCTCCCCGCTCGGGCGCAGGGCAATGTCGATCACCGCACGGAAAAGCTCTGCCTCATCGGGGCGCGCCTGCCCGGTCAGCTTGCGCCACGCAAAGCTGCGCATCGGCAGGTACACCGCCGCCGCCGCCAGCAGCGCCACAGAGAACGCCGCCCCCGGCTCAAAGGAAAGAATGCCGATCAGCGCCAGGTCGAGCACCAGCACCGCCAGCGCCGCCAGGAAGTGGAACATCAGCTGGAACGCCCAGCCGCCCAGCCCGAACACGCGGAACCGCATCAGCCCCACCGTCAGCGCCACATAGATCAGCAGGAAAAAGCCAAAGGCGATGTTCTCGTCCAGCAACGGCGTGAACCCGAACGTATGCGGAAACGCCACGGTCGAGATAAACCCGCCCGCCCCCAGCACCACTGCCGCGCCCAGCCACAGCGCAATCGAGCGCTGCACCGGGTCATTCCGCGTCGCAAAGATCTGCCAGCCCGCCAGCGCGAAGATGCCCACCATCTCCCAGAAGGTAATGGGATGCACCAGCATGAAATCCGGCGACGGCCCGAACATCACCCAATACGTCACCCCGCCAAAGCCCAGCACGGTGGCCGCCATCATCCAGCGCCAGCCCGGCAGCTTCACCGGATAGATCATGAACAGGCACATCATCACGATGCCAAAGCCCGACGCGCCGATACAGTTGATGATCCCCGCCAGCAGATAGCCCGCATCGCTCAGCGGCATCGCAAACAGCCACACCACCGCCGCCGCCGAGAACATCAGCGTCGTCACCCCGCTCACCGCAAACAGGATCGCCGCCGGGTCTGCCGGCTTCAGCGCCCACACCCAGGCCGAAACCAGGCACGCGCCAAACCCCACCAGCAGCGAAATCCACGCCCCGGCGCCCACCTCCAGCGGAGAGCGCCAGTTCCTCACAATGTCGGTCGGCCCGCTTGCCGGCTGCAGCACAGCCAGCGTCATAAGTCCGGTCACCACCACCACCAGCAGGGCGGGCACGGCAAACCTCACCAGCGGCGTATTCAGATCCTGCGCCCTCATGCCTGGACGATCCCCTCTTCCGACCTGTTCCATAGAGGCTGCCCCGCTCAGGATGTAAACCGCCCTCCCAGCAGCCGATGCACGCTTTTCCGTCTCCCCCCGGAACAGGGGGGCGCAAGGACACACGCTCCTCAGGCGAGTGTGAGGTCCGCGCCACACTATCATTTTCGATAGCTTGTTTCCCGTCCCGCCTTACGGGAACCGTTCACCATTACAGAAGTCTGCCGCCCTCCCAGAGCAGACGTTGCGGAGGAAATCCATGAAACGTCAAAAACCCTTTAGTCGTATTGTATTCGGCGGTGCCTCGGCGCTGGCGATCACCCTGTCGGCGCCCGCGCTGGC
>NZ_NCJT01000394.1 GCF_002282565.1 Hyphomonas sp. 34-62-18 | reverse complement strand
TGGCAAAGCGGATCATCATGCAGAAAGGCCTCCCGGGGGCAGTGTGCTTTCGCCCGACACTAGCGGTAAGTGCCGGGCGCGGGAAGCGTTGGTTCAGCCTGCGTTGCAGCTGTCTTCATTCAGGATCATGGCCGTTGAGAAGGGAAAGAGGCTCGTATGCTTCTCTTCGCCGAGCAGATCGTCCGGAGCCTCCGGGCTTGCAGGCGCAGCTGGCGGGCTTGGTTCAGCCGGGGCTTCGGAAGAGCTGGTCTTGGTGGAGAAGGTGAAGATACGTTTGCTGCTGTCAGAATATTGCTGGCGAAACTTGGCCTTCTCTTCCTCACTGAGGCCGGAGTTCGAATTGATGAAGCCAATCGTTGCCTGGCTGCGCAGAACATCCTTGTTTCCGGCAGAGCAGGCGATCTTCACAGACAGGCCGTCTTCGGTTTTACGCTCCACGATCCGGGTTTCGCCCTCGGCCAGGTCAAGGTTCACGCATTCTTCGACCAGGTCCGGGATCACCGCTGTGCGGGCTTCGATGCGCTGCTCGAAATCCTTGCCGTAGTGGCTTTCAACCTGGGCTTCGATGCGAGCAGCGTTGGCCTCGATGCGGCGCTCGATTTCTTCTGCGCGGGCCTCGTTCATTTTCTCCACGCGCGCTTCAATAATGGCGGAGCGTTCTTCCATGCGGGCTTCCATCTCGGCGGCGCGCGCTTCGATTTCGGCAGCTTTGGCTTCCATCCGGGCTTCAAAGTCTTCCGACCAGGCTTCGATTTCTTCCTCGGACATGCCGGCGAAGTTCATGGAGATGCCTTCAAAGGCCGCTTGCGTGCCGAGGCTGGCGCCCATCATGGCGAGTTCGGTGCTGAGGCGGGTGATTTCGTGGAAATCAGGGTCTGTGCTCATATCGATCACCTCGCCGAGCATTTCCGGGCCGGTGAGTTCGGCCACATCGCTGGCGATGGCCGCTGACAGCTCCTCGACGTCCGGCGGCACTGGCGGGGTTGGCAGGATGCCTTCCACGGGGTCCGTCAGCAGGACCACCTGGCGATTGTCGATCTTCTCGCCGTTCAGCCACAGCGTGCCGTTCTGGATTTTCAGGTCCTTGCTCTTGTGCTCGCCCGCTGCGGCCACCGAGGCGGTGCCAACCAGGGCTGTTGTGCCCAGCAGAACAGCGGCGCCAAATCCAATCCAGCGGCGGCGGGAGTCAGGGGCGGGATAGGACATCAGCTTCAGCCTTTCCTTTAGGGCGTGGGTGAGGGGCAGGCTGGTGGTCAGCGCAATGCGGGCGGGCATCTGCATCCGCACGGCTTTCACAAGGGTCGAGCCGTAGGCATGGGGGCTGGCATGGCCGCGGCGCAGCACGTCGGCGTCACAGGCCGCTTCCTGATCGGTGCGGAAAGCCTGACGGGCGATATAGGCGAGCGGATTGAACCACATCAGGGCGACGAACACTTCCGACGCCTGCAGGGCCCAGAGGTCGCCGCGCTTCACATGCGTCAGCTCATGCGCGATGGCGGCGCGGGCTTCCGTGCGGGAATAGTCTTCGGCAAACCAGGCGGGCAAGACCACGACCGGGCGGAAGAGGCCGGTGACGAAGGGGCCGCTGGAGATGAGGCTGGTGACGATGCGTGGCATGCGCTTGAGGCCAGCTTCGCGGGCAACCTCGATGGAGAGCGTTTCGAGATCACCCGTGACCGGCTGGCCTTCACGCTCGACCACGGACATGAACTGGCTGTGGGTGAAGACGCTGCGGGCCA
>NZ_NCJT01000393.1 GCF_002282565.1 Hyphomonas sp. 34-62-18 | reverse complement strand
GTTTCCAGCTCGCTCTCACGCACGAAAAGATCCGTGCCCTTGGCAGAGCGGCGCCAGTGGATGCGGCTGGGGGCATCTTCCTGCGTAAAGCGGCGATACTGCCAGAAATTCTCGCCCGTCCCCGCGCGCCGCCGCCCGGCCGAGCCAATATGCGCGGCTTCGGAGGCTTCCGCCTTGAAGTTCAGGCCCGGCAACTGCCGTGCCAGGCTTTCCGCTTCAGCGCGCAGGTCAGACGAGGGGATCATTTCAAAAGCTCTGACGCGCAGGCGTCGCCCGCTTCGATCAAGCGCCACACGCCCTCTTCATCCATCGCAGGGGCGGGCTCATAGCGATAATCCGGCTCCATGCCTGCGGCCTTGGATATGTCGGCCATTGCGGCTCCCATGCGCAGCGCCGCAAGGCGAAGGCGCCGTGTTTCGTCTTCATAGGCCTGCATGGCTTCAGAGGAAGCAAACCGCATCACCATCATCCGCTCCACTCGCCGCTCGGCCAGAGCGTCGGCTTCATTGGCGGCCCTCAGGAGAACGGCGTTGCAGGCAATGGCGTCGGTACGGCTGACCGCCGGCGCGGCGTCCGGGAGCGGTGGCGTGGCGCTGCAAGATGCCGCAAGAACCGCGACGGCCCCCGCAGCAAAACGAAAGCTCATGCAGCCTTCCTCACCAGATCATTGATCAGCTCACTGAGTTTCGGCGCGTCACCCGTGGGGTCATAACGCATCGCCATCCGGTGGCCGAGGCAAGGGTCCGCCAGCGCCTCAATGTCTTCCATCGACGGGGCAAGACGCCCGCGCAGCAGCGCGCGCGCCCGCGCGGCCAGCATCAGCGCCTGTCCCGCGCGTGGGCTTGGCCCCCAATCGACCAGCCGCTTCACGCGCGCGTCCGAGGTCTGCTCGGGCCGCGCCTCGCGGATGAGGGTCAGGATCGTCGCCACCAGCTTCTCGCCCACAGGCATCTGGCGCACCAGTGCCTGGATCTTCAGAAGCTCGGCCGCGTTCAGCGCCGCCTTCACAGGCGCCTCCCCCCCGCGCGTCGTCTCGATCAGGATGCGCCGCTCGGTGTCGAGGTCAGGATAGGCAACGTCCACTTTGAGAAGGAACCGGTCCAGCTGGGCCTCGGGAAGGGGGTATGTCCCTTCCTGCTCGATCGGGTTCTGGGTGGCCAGCACATGGAAAGGCGCGGGCAGGTCATGCCGGGCGCCGGCCACGGTCACATGCTTCTCCTGCATCGCCTGCAGAAGCGCAGACTGGGTGCGGGGTGAAGCGCGGTTGATCTCATCGGCCATCAGAAGCTGGGTGAACACCGGCCCCTTGATGAAGCGGAAGCTGCGCTCGCCGCTCGGGCTCTCATCCAGCACTTCGGAGCCAAGGATGTCAGACGGCATCAGGTCCGGCGTGAATTGGATGCGCTGGTTGGCAAGGCCGAGCGCCGTGCTCATCGCCTCGACCAGCCGTGTCTTGGCCAGGCCCGGCGCGCCGATCAGCAGCGCATGCCCCCCGGCCAGCACAGCGGCGAGCGACAGCTCCACCACCTTCTCCTGGCCAAACACGGCCTTGCCGATCTCGGCCTTCACCCGGCCCAGGGCTTCGGCGGCGGCCTCTGCGTCGGCAACGGGGCTTTCGGTGTTCACTGTAGTATCGGCCATATGTAGAGGTGCCTCCGGCTTCACGTCTCTGGCTATCAGCCCTATGTCTAAGGCGTCATTTTGGCGGAGAAAGATGTGACATCCAGTCCCGGCACAATTC
>NZ_NCJT01000392.1 GCF_002282565.1 Hyphomonas sp. 34-62-18 | reverse complement strand
GCTTCAACCCCTCTCCCAGCCGGAATGCGAGTGTTCGCCGGACGCCCCCTGCCCCTCACCCGGGCGCCGGCTTCAGCCTCCCGGCGCTGCAAACCTTCTTGGAGTTCAGGATCAGGCCTTCGTGACGAAGGTGGCGATGACCTTTTTCCGGCCGCTCTTGTCGAAATCGACGGTGAGCTTGTTGCCCTCGGTGAAGGCAACGCGGCCATAGCCGAACTTGTCATGGAAGACGCGGGCGCCGGTGGTGAAGCCTGACGTACCGGAGGCGGTGGCCGTGAGCCCGGCAGCGTCGCGCGGGGGCGCGCCGGTTGGCCGGGCGGCATTTTCCTTCAGCCGCTTCCAGCCGGGGCTCTGATAGTTGGAGCGCTCGCCGAGATCCTCGATCGTGCCGGTGAAGGCGTCTGTGCCAGCCGGGAGGCCGGAATAGCCCGTTTCTGAGACGGCATCGACATGTTCGGGCGGCAGTTCATCGATGAACCGGCTGGGCATGACCGCCTGCCAGCGGCCATAAATCTGCCGGTTGGCGACGAAGGAAATGTAGCAGCGCTGCCGGGCCCGCGTAATGCCGACATAGGCGAGGCGGCGTTCCTCCTCGAGGCCTTTGAGGCCGCTTTCATCCAGGCTGCGGCGGGAAGGAAACACTTCTTCCTCCCAGCCGGGCAGGAACACCATAGGCCATTCCAGGCCCTTGGCGCCATGCAGGGTAAGGATCTGCACCTGATCCTCGCCGCTGCCACCGGCGGCAGCATCCATCACCAGCTCGATATGTTCGAGGAAGCCGGCCAGGGTATCGAACTCGCCCATCGCGCGGACGAGTTCCTTGAGGTTGTCGAGCCTGCCCTGCGCCTGCGGGCTGCGATCCTTCTGCAGCATGTCGGTATAGCCGGACTCTTCCAGGATCATCTCGGCCAGCTCTGTATGGGGCATGCCGCCGGCGAGCTTGTCGCGCCAGAGATTGATCTGGTCGATGAACTGGGTGAGGCCGCGCTTGGCGGCGCCTTTGATCTCGTCAGTCTGCAGCACCATGGGCGTCAGCACGAAGAGGCTGCGCCCATCGGCGCGTGCATAGGATTGCAGCTTGGCGAGGCTCGCGTCACCTACCCCGCGCTTCGGCTCGTTCACCACACGCTCGAAGGCAAGGTCATCATCGGGCGAGCGGACAAGGCGCAGATAGGCGAGCGCGTCACGAATCTCGGCACGCTCGAAGAAGCGCGGGCCGCCGATCACACGGTAGGGAATGCCGAGAAGGATGAAGCGTTCCTCGAAGGCACGCATCTGCCAGGAGGCGCGCACCAGCACGGCGCAGTCATCATGCTTGCCGCCGGAGCGGACCCAGCTTTCGACGTCATCAGCGATCAGGCGGCTTTCCGCCTCTCCGTCCCAGAGGCCGCGAACCTTGACCTTCGGCGCGTCGGCATCCTCGTTCACCGCGCTGTCACTGCCGACATAAAGCGCCTTGCCGAGCCGGCCTTTGTTGTTCGCAATGATGCTGGAGGCGGCCGCGAGAATGTGCCGGGTGGAGCGGTAGTTGCGCTCAAGACGCACGACTTTGGCGCCCGGAAAATCCTTTTCGAAGCGCAGGATGTTATCCACTTCCGCCCCGCGCCAGCCATAGATGGACTGGTCGTCATCCCCCACGCAGCAAAGGTTCTTTGAGCCCTGGGCCAGCAGGCGCAGCCAGAGATACTGGGCAACGTTGGTATCCTGATACTCGTCCACCAGAATGTAGCGGAACCGGTCGTGATA
>NZ_NCJT01000391.1 GCF_002282565.1 Hyphomonas sp. 34-62-18 | reverse complement strand
GCCGCTGCCGGAAGCCCGGTATGAGATCACACTCCGGCCAGAGCTGGGCGAGGATGGCGAGGTGGAAGCCATCGCGGTCACCTCGCGGCTCTATGGCGGGCTGAAGGACGGGGAAACCCGGCTGAAGCTGTCGGCGCCGGTTGTGTATGTGAATGTCATGGGCGTCGCGGACCGTATCCGCGATCTGCGCGTGACGGACGAGGCCGGTCTGGTTGAGTTCACCCTTGAGCAGGACGATCCTGTGCCCGGAGGTTTCCCGTACTTCCGGCACTGGACGGCGACGCGGGATGTCGATCTCCCTCTCGACATTTCCTACCGGGCGCTGGTCCAGCCTGAGGGTGGGCCGCCAGGGCCGGCCTTTGGCATCCGGCCATCTGCAGGCGGGGTGAGCGGCGCGGGCGCAGGCTATATGATTGTCCCCGTCAATTCAGAGTCCAACCTGTCCTATCTCGATTGGGATCTGGCAGAGTTCGGACCGGGAGCGGTGGGGGTCACCACGTTCGGAGAGGGACGTGTTACGGTCAACGGCCCCCCCGCCGCTCTGATGCAGGGCTGGCTGATGGCCGGGCCCGCAGGACAATATCCGCCCGCAGAAGAAGACACGCATTTCCGGGCCTACTGGCTGGGCGAGTTCCCGTTCGATGTGCCCGCCGAGATGGCCTATGCCAAGGATCTCTACGACTTTTTCGGCGAGTTCTTTGCCTATCTTGATCCGGCGCCGGATTACCGCGTTTTCCTGCGCCAGCTGGACACCGAGCCTTATGGCGGGGCAACGGCGCTGGCCAATTCCTTCATGCTGTCGCGCGGGCCTGCAAGCCCTGAGGAAATGGGCGGGCAATCGCCGCGCTCCACCCTGGCGCATGAGATGATCCATATGTGGGTGGGCGGGCTCAGCGGTGAACACGTCCTCACCAACTGGTTTTCCGAAGGGCTGACCACCTATTACGAATACACCGTTCCGTTCCGGGCGGGGCATGTCTCGCTGGAGGACTATATCAGCGGGCTGAACAGCCTCAGCGACCGGTATTATTCCAATCCGGCGCGGGCGCTTTCCGCCGTCGAGATTGGTCGGGTGGGGTTCAATGACGGGCGCGTGCGCCATGCGCCCTATCAGCGGGGGGCGTTTTACTTTGCCGATCTGGACGCCCGCATCCGGGCGGCGAGCGGCGGGACGCGGACGCTGGACATGCTGGTGCGCGAGGTTTTCGCCCGGCGCGAGCGCGGCGAGATCGAGCTGACGATTGAGGCCTGGAGCGATTTCGTATCGGCTGAGTTGGGCACCGAGGAGGAGCCGTTCGTCCGCGCGCTGCATATCGACGGGCAGCTGATCTATCCGGCGGCCGATGCCTTTGGGGCCTGCGTGGCCGGGGCGCCTGCGCCGGTCGAAGTGGATGGCGAGACCTTTGACGGCATGCGCTGGACCGGTGTGGACGGCGTGGCGGCGGAAGACTGTTTCGCCAGCGGCGCGGCGGACTGACCGGCTATGGCGGCCAGGGAGCATGAGCGGGCATGGAAAAGAACATCTATGCGCGCGCGGCGCCGGGCCTGCTGGCCTTTGCATAAACAATTTCCCGGGGGGCTGTCAGATATCCGTCATCGGCCTGCCCGCCAGCGCTGCAATTGGCTGCGCCGGGCGGAAGACACAATAGAATCAAAGGGTAAGGATTAGCGCGCAGTGGACGCTTCTAACGGTTCCGACGAAAACGTCCTGAGCTTTGCCCATTGGGTGCGGGACATGCTCACATT
>NZ_NCJT01000112.1 GCF_002282565.1 Hyphomonas sp. 34-62-18 | reverse complement strand
GTCCCCTGCGAGGCCGACGGGCACGGTCACGATTTTGGTAGCAACGCAGCCCGTGAGCGGCAAAGTCAGCGCGAGCGCGGCGAGTATGAGTGAACGCATGGGCAGCAGGCCTCCTTGAGAAGGCCCACCTATAACCCGGATTTGCGTTACATTCAGCTTACCACTCAGCCACGCGCGAGCGCATCGTCGATCAGTCCCGCTGTTTCGGCAACGCCGTACAAGGCAGCAAAGCTGCCGAAGCGCGGCCCCTGCTCCTGACCAAGCAGAACCTCATAGAGAGCCTTGAACCAGTCCCGCAGATTTTCAAAGCCATGGTCCTTGCCCAGGCTGAAGGTCAGCGTTTGCAGGTTTTCGCCGGTGGGCTCATCGGTGAAGGATTTCAGGCGGGCTGAAAGGTCGGCCATGGCGGCGCGCTCCTGGTCCGTCGGCGCGCGGAAGGTTTTGGCCGGCAGCACGAAATCACGGTAGTAGCGCATGGCATAGCCTGCCAGCTCATCCAGCAGCGGATGGGTCTGCGGGGAGGCTTCGGGCGCATAACGCGTGATGTAGGCCCAGAGCTGGGAGGTATCGCTGGGATTGGCCACGGCGACGAGGTTCATCAGCAGGGCGAAGCTGACCGGGCTCGACCATTGCGGCGGGCGGCCGGAATGGATGTGCCAGACCGGATTTTCCAGCTGCGCGGCGGCCTCTTCCTGCGGAAACTTTTCCAGGAAGGTGAGGTATTCGTCCACCGCCTTTGGGATCACATCAAAATAGAGCTTCTTGGCAACCCGCGGCTTCTGGAACTGGAAGAGCGCCAGGCTCTCATCCGGCGCGTAGGTCAGCCATTGCTCCACCGAGATGCCGTTGCCTTTGGTCTTCGAGATCTTCTCGCCTTTTTCGTCCAGGAACAGTTCGTAGACATACTGTTCCGGCGGGCGGGCACCGAGGATGCGGCAGATCTTGGAATAGATCGGGGCGTTGGCCTGATGGTCCTTGCCGAACATTTCAAAATCAACGCCCAGCGCAGCCCAGCGCATACCGAAATCCGGCTTCCACTGCATCTTCACCGCGCCGCCCGTCACCGGCAGGGTCACATCGGTGCCGTCTTCATCCGTGAACGTGATTTCACCGCGCGCTGCGTCCACCTTCTTCATCGGCACATAGAGGACGCGGCCCGTGCTGGGGCTGATCGGCAGGAAAGGCGAGTAGGTGGCACGCCGCTCCTCCCCAAGGGTCGGCAGCATCACATCCATGATCGCCTGATACTTCTCTGCCGCGCGCAGCAGCATCGCATCAAACCGGCCTGACCTGTAGCAATCGGTTGCCGACAGGAACTCGTACTGGAATCCGAACTTGTCGAGGAAAGCGCAGAGACGCGCATTCATATGGGCGCCGTAGGAGGCATGGGTGCCAAAAGGATCAGGCACAGACGTCAACGGCTTTTGCAGGAAGGCTTCCAGCGATTTTGGATCGGGCACCGTATCGGGCACCTTGCGCATGCCGTCCATATCGTCAGAGACGCAGATAAGACGCGTCGCGTATTTCCCGGCCGTGAGCACTTCGAATGCGTGGCGCACCATGGTGGTGCGGACAACTTCGCCGAATGTGCCGATATGCGGGAGGCCCGAGGGGCCGTAGCCCGTCTCGAAGATGACCGGGGCGTCCGCCTTGCGCTCGCCTGCCTTCACCTGCTCGGCAACACGCTTTTCCAGCGCGCGCGCAAGCTCGAAAGGCCAGGCTTTGGCAGATTGGGCGAGGGTCGAGAGATCGGTCATCTTTTTCAGTCGCGGCTGATGAATGGTTCGCCGGACCTAGAGGCCACACCGGGGGGCGTCAAGCGATGGGGGGCGGAATTGTAAAATATGTTTGACATGTAAAAGATTTTAGACCAAACACTGATGTATAGAATTTTTTACACCCACGGAGATTGCGAATGGCCCTCATCGAAACGTTCTCGAACATGTCGTTCCGGGAAAAATCTGCCTGGGGTATGGGACTGGTCCTTACCGCGGGCGCGCTCTTTTACTTCAACAAGGTGGTGGGCCTGTCAGAGGCCCTTGGGAGAACGGCCCCGCCGATCATCGGCTTCGTGATCGCTTATGTGATCTTCATTGTGATTGCCTCGGTGATCGTCATGTCCGTTCTGGCGGGCACCGCCGGCAAGGAAGCTGACGCGCCGGCCGATGAGCGCGAGAAGATCATCGCAGACAAGGCGGGCCACTGGTCGGGCTATGTGCTGGCCATTCCGGCGCTCGGCGCGCTGTGGCATTATTCTGTAAATCTTGATGGCAACATGCTGTTCCACCTGATCTTTCTCAGCCTGATGCTGTCGCAGATCGCCGAATACGCCTTTCAGATTTTCCTGTTCCGCCGGGGAGCCTGATCTGTGGCCAAATCCCCTCCGATTACCAACCGCATCCGGGAGCTGCGCGAAGCACAAGGCGGCATGAGCCAGGCCGCTTTGGCCGAGGCCATCGGCGTTACCCGCCAGACAATCATCGCCATAGAGCTCGGCAAATACTCCCCTTCCCTGGAAAGCGCCTTCAGGATTTCCAGGGTTTTCCGCCTTGGAATTGAGGATGTTTTCGGCTGGGAAGTACCGCCTGCAAGCTGAGCCTGCCCGGCGCCGCGGATTCAGGCCCAGCATCCGCAAAACTCCGATTGACACTCATTCGCAAGTGCTGCAAATGGTTCGCATGATCATTTGCGTCTGCAATCGTATCAACTGCCGGTCGGTCCGCGAGGCCGTGGATGCCGGTGCCCGCAGCCCGAAAGCTGTGCAGGCGCATCATGGCTGCAAGTTCAATTGCGGCAAGTGCTCGACCACCATCGGCGAAATGATTGCAGAAAAAATGGACCGTGAAAGCCCCGCTCTGCCTATGATGGCTGCCGAGTAAGCGGGCGCCTCTGCGCCCTTTCTTCCTGAAAACTCAAAGCATTGATTGATCCGCATTAGCGGAGACGAAGGGCATTTGTCGCTGCAACTGTGTCGCACTTTCATATGCAATTGATTTTATTAGGTTTTTTGGTTGATCACCGTCAGATGCTCACATATATGGCTAGGTAGATTCCCTTAAGCAGCCACACAGCGGAGCTCCCCCATGAGAGGCGACAAGAAAGTCATCGACTTCCTAAACCAGGCCCTGAAAAACGAGTTGACCGCCATCAACCAGTATTTCCTGCATTCGCGGATGCTACGCGATTGGGGCGTCTCCAAGCTCGCCAAGAAAGAACATGACGAGTCGATCGAGGAAATGCATCACGCCGACTGGCTGATCGAGCGTGTTCTGTTCCTCGGTGGCCTGCCGAACCTGCAGGATCTCGGAAAGCTTCACATCGGCGAAAGTGTTCAGGAAATCCTCGAATGCGATCTCAAGCTTGAGAACATCGCCATTCCGCTGCTGCGCGACGCGATCCAGTATTGCGAAGAAGTGCGCGACTATGGCAGCCGCGACCTTTTCTACAAGATCCTCCACAATGAGGAAGAACATGTCGACTATCTGGAAACCCAGTTTGCCCTGATCGAACGTATCGGCATCGAGCGCTACACGCTGCTCCAGTCCGAAGCGAACGAAAAAGGGGACTAATCAAGCCATTGTGCGGCCACATTAAAGGTTCGATAGTTTTGGCGGCCTGCAGTTTTCTCTGCAGGCCGCAATCACAACTGACCTTATGGGGACATACATGAAACGCCCTTCCGCCCTACGCGCGCTCGCCTGCTCTTTCCTGGCCATCAGCACAGCGGCAACATCTCTCGCCACCGCGCAGACCATGCCGGACTTCCAGAACGAAGCCTTCACGACACCCTACTGGACCCGCAGCCCCGTCATCGAAGTGATCGGCCGCGCCAATATGGAAGTCGCTCCGAACCGCGCCTCATTCTCGGTTACCTATCTGGAGACCGACAAGGATTCCAAAAAGGCCATGCAACTGGCCGTCGAACGTGGGCGGCTTGCCTATGACACGATCAAGAAAACGGCCGGCAAAAGCGCTGTCATCCAGTCCTCTGTGAACGTCACGGCGCTTTACGAGCAATACAAGGACAAGGACGGAAACCGCATAGACAACGAACGCTCAGACAAGATCCGCGCTTATGAGGCGCGTGTCACGCTCAGCGTGATCGTTGATGATGTCTCCAAGGCTGGCGCAGCGCGCGCCGGGGCCCTGGCGCTTGGTCCGGAAAACTCCTCAGGCCTATCGACCTATCTTGAGCGCACGACAGACATGAACCTTGCCGCCTATGAAGCCGCCGTAAAAGACGGCGCTTCGCGCGCCAAGGCCACAGCGGCGGCCAGCGGCGCCACGCTTGGCAAGCTGATGGTCGTTCAGGAAGGTGGGGGCCCCTGCCTTGGCCAATGGTCTTCGATGGCGGGCAGCGATTATGACTATTACCGCTCGGCACCCGCGGCGATGGCGCCGCCACCCCCGCCCCCGGCACCGCCGCCACCGGTTGCCAGCGGCATGGTGGGCGGACGTCAGGTGACAATCACCCAGGCAGATATTGATTCCCTCAATCTGCCGTCAGACGATAAAACCCAGCAGATTTCTTCCAGCGTCTGCATGATTTACGCGCTGAACAAATAAAATCAGTCTACTGATATTATAAGCAGAAATGCACGGCCTGTGCATTTCTGCTTGATCCTTCCGGCAAAGCGAGGTCTACATGCCCCTGAGGCATCAGGCCTCCTTCGCTATCCCTGTGGCATTATCCGCTTCGCCTTTTTGTGCTGGAGTGGACCAAGGAAGGAAATCAAAATGGCAAAAGCCACCACCAAGGCGCCGAGCGCCAAAGAAGTGCTTGTTGAGAAGTACATTGCAGACCTCAAGGAAAAGGTGGGCGAAGCCCGCCCCGATCTTGCTCTTCTCGATGCAGTCGTCAAAGCCTGCGGCCCCGCAATCTACAAAGCCGACTCGGCAACCGTTGCCGCTTCGGACAAGGACGAACTTGCACGTGTAAAGATGAATTTCATTGGCAAGCGCCTGGGCGTTGCTGATGAGGCCAAGGCGGACGCCGCCATCAAGGCCGCCATCGAAAAATACGGCCGTAGCGTACGCGCCAAGCATCGCCCTGTGCTTTACTATCTTATCGCCAAGGAACTGAAGAAGGCGGCCGCACTCAAGAAGGCTTGAGTTTAAAGCTGCGCGGAAAACAAAGCCGCCGCCCCAATTGGGAGCGGCGGCTTTTTTCTTCATTGCAGATGGATCAGAAACCGGCGAGACGCGCGTACCGGTCCCGGTGCCAGCTCGCAGAGCCGTAAAGCGCTTCCTGCACGCGCGCGCGTTTCATGTAGAAGCCCGGCTCCGCAGCATCTGTCATGCCGATGCCGCCATGCATCTGAACACATTCGTTCGAAACGAGATGCACAAGTTCGCCCGCCTTGGCTTTTGCAAGGCTGGCCAGCTCTGCCAGATCAGCTTTGCCTTCATCGGCGGCAGAGAGCGCAGCGGCGACGCAGGAACGGGTCATCTCCAGTTCGACAAACATCTTTGCGGCGCGATGCTGCAGGGCCTGGAATGAGCCGATCAGCTGGCCGAACTGTTTGCGGTTGTTGAGATATTCCAGCGTCATGTCGAAAGCGGCCTGAGCCGAACCGAGCATTTCGGCCGCCATGCCGATCGCGGCCCGGTCCAGAACGGGATCAAGAATATCTGCGCCCTGGTCGGCCGGACCGATCAGCGCGCCTTCAGAGACCACCACATCATCAAACGTCACATGTGCCGCGCCGTGGCTGTCGACGGTCTTCAGCTCGCTGATGGTTACGCCCTTGGCGTTGGCCGGAACGAGGAAGAGGCTCAGACCATGACGATCCCCACTGTCACCGAAGGTGCGCGCCACAACGATCAGCGTGTCGGCATGATGGGCGTCCGGCACATATTTCTTCATGCCGTTGATCGTATAGCCCTGACCGTTACGCTCCGCCTCTGTTGAAACGCTGTAGGGCGAGAAGTGCGCGGACTCGTCGAGGGCGAGGGCAAAAGTCACTTCACCGGCAGCGATCTTCGGCAGCCATTCAGCCTGCTGTGCAGGACTGCCGCCAAGCTGAAAGGCCGAGGCAGCGATCAGCGCCGTCTGCAGCAACGGCGTCGCTGCAAGGGTACGGCCCTGCGCTTCGAGGATCTGTCCAAGGCCGGTGAGGCCAAAGGTTTCTGCCCCGGGTTCATCCGGGATGATAACGCCGAAAAAGCCAAGCTCGGCGAGCTTCTGCCGCGTCTTCGCGTCCTTGCCGTTGGCACCCGCATCACGCAGCGCGCGCAGATGGTTGACGGAGAGTTCATCGCGCGCGAACGCCATAGCGGTTTCGCGCAGCATTTCCTGGTCTTCAGTCAGTACAAAGCTCATTACTCTGACACCTTAAATTCTATGTCGTAGGGGATTCCGGAAAGCTCGGGAGCGCGTCCCGGCTTCACTGATGTTCCTTCAGGCCCAACACGCGTTTGGCGATAACATTGAGGTTGATCTCGGACGTGCCGCCTTCGATGGAGTTCCCCTTCGAGCGCAGCCATTGGCGCGTGACACGCAGGGCGCCTTTGTCAAAGCCCTCCCCTGCCCAACCGAGCCCTTCCGTACCGAGCGCTTCGATCAGCAACTCGTGACGGTCCTGGTTCATCTTGGCCGCGCCATATTTCAGGATCGAGGCCGTATGGCCGACAGCCTGGCCAGCCTTGGCCTGCTCGGTCTGGCGCTGCACGGTCAGCGCAAAGGCCTTCGCATACATCCGGTGATCGGCCAGACGGCCCCGCAGATCGCCGTCCAGCAGACGCCCGGACTCGTCAGTGCCGATGAGCTGCTTGGCATATTCTTCAGGAGAGAGCGAACCTGTGCCGCCAAAGCCGCTGGAGGAGATCGACGAACGCTCGAACTGCAGCAGGCGCTTTGCAATTTCCCAGCCGCCATTGAGGCGCCCGACAAGTTGGTCCTTCGGCACCTTCACATCCGTGAAGAAGGTTTCGCAGAACGGGCTCTCGCCCGAGATCAGCTGAATCGGGCGTGCTTCCACGCCGGGGCTCTTCATATCGAAGAGGATGAAGCTGATGCCTTCATGCTTGGTGCTGGTATCGGTCCGCACCAGACAGAAGATCCAGTCGGCCTTGTCTGCATATGAAGTCCAGACTTTCTGGCCGTTGATCAGATAATGATCGCCCTTGTCTTCGCAACGCGTCTGCAGGCCGGCAAGGTCAGAGCCGGCGCCCGGTTCCGAATAGCCCTGGCACCAACGGGTCTTGCCCTTAAAGGAGAACAGCGGCGCGCGCGCCTTGATGCGGCGGAGTTCCTGTTCCAGCACGCGGGCTTCCGCGCGTGTCAGGCCACCGCCGCCATACTCCTTCGGCCATTCCGGCGCAGTCCAGCCTTTCTCGGCCATCCGGTCGAGCCACACCTTCGAGTCCGGGTTCTTGAAGGTTGCGTTGCGGCCGCCCCACACCACTTCGTCGTCCACCATCGGCGTTCGCATGGAAGGCGGGCAGTTTGCCTCCAGCCATTTGCGCGTTTCGAGGCGAAACTCTTCGAGTTGCTCGGCATTGTCGTAAGCCATCGCGGTGCTCCTTAGGGCGGGTCCATTTCTCTACATTACCCTATTCCGGCACCATGGCTGCGCCAAGCGCTCACGCGGCGTCAAATTGTGGCGACGGGCGCGTTCCCGGTTTCATCTGCGAACGCACGCAGAACGTTTCGGAATCGGAACAACTCAAGCCTCAGATGAGTAAACTCGCCTTTCAGGCGCGGAACGCTTGCGAGGGATGGCAGGTGGAACACCATGCGGTGTCTTCGCCCAGAAGTGCGGCCTGCGCGCGAGGCTGTAAATGGCGCGGGCCATGGCAACAGATTGCAGCGGCCAGTATACGGGCAGCGTGAACGCCAGCAGCAGGCGGCGAAGGTCTCTGCGGCCCGGCGCAGCCAGAGCCATGGCGATGCTGGCCAGATAAGAGACGGCGATAAACCCGAGGAATACGGGCGCTGGGCCAATGCCGGGCAAAACGAGGGTCGTGAGGAGCCAAATCGCCCAAGGGCCGTGGACCATTGCTGAGAGAATGGCTGCCCCAAGCGTCAGTTGCAGCGCCAGGAAATTCCCTGCCCCCATTTCCCGCATCGCTTTCCAGGGGCGTCGCATCACAACCAGCCAGGTTTGCAGAAACCCCTTCAGCCAGCGGGACCGCTGCGCCAGCCAAACCGTCAAGGCTTCCGGCGGCGCCTCCAACGTGGGGGGATCAATGACGCCGACCTGCAAGCCGCAGCGCGCAAGACGCAAACCCAAGTCTGCGTCCTCCGTTACGTTCCAGGCGTCCCACCCATCAACTGCTTCCAGAAGCGTCTTGCGGAAATGATTGCTTGTTCCGCCCAGCGCTATTGGAAGGCCAAGAGCCGCAAGACCGGGCAGCATCCGTCCAAATTGAACAGCATATTCCAGCGCCCACTGACCTGCGATCCAGCCCCTGCCTCCGTCGCCAACGAGGGGCGCCTGCACGCAGGCCAGGTCCCGCCCACCCGCACGGAACGCACGGACTGCCATCTTCAACTGATCTCTATGCGGACGGTCTTCTGCATCATACACAACCACAAACTCGCCCTTGGCGCGGAGCAGTCCATAATTGAGGGCGCGTGGCTTGGTTCGTGGCTCGCCGGGCGGAACAACCAGAAGCTCAGTGCCAGGCGGCCAGGCCTGAGCGCGCAGGGCCTCCCATGTCGGCTCATCCCCCACTTCGACAAGGAGTTTGATGTCCAGCCTGTTTCGCGGATAATCGAGCGCGCAGATTGCGCGCGAAAGCTGATCAGCGCTCTCGGCTTCATCTTTCAGCGCAATAAGCAGCGTGTACACCGGCCAGACCGCGTCGCCGCTGTTGCGCTCGATATCTGCAGACACTCGTTGCCGCCGCGCAACTGCCTCAGCACCGTGAAGATATATGGCGCCGCGAAACGCGAGCGCGGCGACAAAAAAGTAGAAAGCCGCGAAGCTCAGTGTGGAGAAAGTTCCACGGGGAAAGATTAAAGCAGTCCCCGTCAGAATCACCATCAGAAGTCCGGCAATCCAGACTTGAGCGACGGTGAGTGTACGGATAGCCGAATCTTCAGGCCGGTTCTGAGACAATGCGTGAGCAGCCGCATGGGCGCAGGCAACATCCGGAGCAGGTTCCCGGACACCGCCTCCATAGAGCGGCAATACCAGTTGTCTGGCTGACTCGCCGTCTGCCCCCATGTCCTTCCCCCAGGACCCATACCCCAATCTTTTAAACCTTTAATCACATTCATTTCACTATCGCAACGAGATGATTGCCGCCGAGTTCTGATCCCGGGCAGGAGATCCCCGGTCCTCCCGGATCATGTGCCAGCGTGATGGTGCCACTTGCGATGTCATGAAGTTTGTTCTATATTTGTTCCATGTCTGGTGTGCATGTCATCTGGTTCAAGCGCGATTTGCGTGTCCACGATCACGCAGCGCTCATGTCGGCCGTCGCAAGCGGCGCGCCTGTCCTGCCATTGTTTATCTTCGAGCCAGGCTATTGGGCGCTGCCGGAACATTCCCGCCGGCAGTTCGATTTCGTCCGCGAATGCCTTGAAGAGCTCGACGCTGCGCTCAGGGCGCGCGGGTCAACCCTCGTCATAAGGACGGGGAATGCGATTGACGTTTTCTCTGCGATTCACCGCAAGCATGGTATCGCCGCCATCCACGCGCATGAAGAAACCGGCCTGCAATGGACCTTTGATCGGGACAAGGCGGTGCGCCGGTGGGCGCGCAATGCCGGGATTTCCTTTCGGGAGCAGCCTCAAAACGGTGTGCAGCGCGGGTTGAAGTCCCGAGATGGCTGGGCAAACCACTGGGAAGCCTTCATGCGCCGCCCACGGATGGTCGCGCCCGAAGCGCTGTTCACCGTCCCCGAGCAAAGCGAAGATTTCCCCTTCGCTGAAGATTTCGGGCTGGGGCCCGATGATTGCCCGCAGCGCCAGAAAGGCGGGCGGGCAGCGGGCGTCGACTGCCTTCGCAGCTTCCTGTCGCATCGTGGGCAGACCTATCAACGCCAGATGTCGAGCCCGCTGACGGCGGCTGACGCCTGCTCCCGCCTGTCGCCGCACCTCGCCTTCGGGACGGTATCAATGCGGGAAGCCTGGCAGGCCGCACAGCGGGCAAAGAGCCTTCACGCCCGCGAGGGGGATGCTCAGTTTTCCGCATCGGTCGGCAGCTTCATCTCTCGCCTCCACTGGCACTGCCACTTCATTCAGAAGCTGGAGGACCAGACCTCGATCGAGTCCCGGAACCTGCATCCGGCCTATGATGGCCTGCGGCCGGAACCGGAGGCAGACGACCCGCGTCTCGCCGCATGGATTGAAGGGCGCACCGGCTTTCCCTTCCTGGATGCCTGCATGCGTTCGCTGAAAGCCACTGGCTGGCTGAACTTCCGCATGCGTGCCATGACGATGGCTTTCGCGGCCCATCATCTGTGGCTGGACTGGAAATTGCCTGCCGAAAGCCTCGCCAGCCTCTTCACGGACTTTGAGCCCGGCATCCACTATCCGCAGGCCCAGATGCAATCGGCCACCACCGGCATAAACACGCCGCGCATTTACAACCCCGTCAAACAATCGCGAGATCAGGATCCCGAAGGCGCGTTCATCCGCCGCTGGGTGCCCGAGCTCGCCTCGCTGCCGGATGAGTGGCTGCATGCCCCCTGGGAGGCGCCTGCCTCAGTCCGCGCGCGGGCCGGCATTGTTCTCGGTCAGACCTATCCGATGCGCATCGTCGATCATATGGCCGCCGCCGAAGAAGCCCGCAGCCGGATCTTCGCCCTGCGCCGCGACGCCCGCCATGCCGCCGAGGCCGAGCAAATCCAGGCCCGCCACGGAAGCCGGCGGTCGGGGATCCCCTTCCGGGGCCGGCAGGCAGCCGCGAAAAGCAGGACAGCCCCGCCGGCAGACGCTATACAGCTCAGCTTCGACCTCGGAATTGTGCAAGAGCGGCGCGCCCATGCCTCGTAAAGCCGGATCCGGCAAAGCCGTCCGCAAATCTGACCTTCCTACCAAGACCTGCGCCAGCTGCGGACGCCCTTTTTCCTGGCGGAAGAAATGGGAGCGGGTGTGGGACGAGGTAAAATACTGCTCTGACCGCTGCCGCCAGCGCCGCTGACCGCCGGAATCTCACATTATCGAATTACAATAATTGTCCCCGGCAGATGCCGGCAGGGGACAATTATCGTTATTCGATGATATTAGCGCCTTGATTTTATTTGAACTTATTTTTTTTCGATAATTTCATATTGAAAAACAATAATTCCTGCGCTATCTAGTCTGTGTCGGCGGCGGGAAGAGCCCACCGAAGACACAACGGACAAACCGATCATCAAGAAGGAGTATCAAGTCATGTCCCCCCGCGCCCGTCTCAGCGACAACGGCAGCCTGGTTCTCGAAGGTGTCCTGGCCTACGGCCTGATCGCCAACGATGCCGCCATCCGGTCCCTGCCGGCCAATGACGAGGGCTCGGAGGGCCGCCTGAACCTCCTGGTCGCTCGCCGCCGCCGCCAGAACCGCCGCGAAGCACGCAACTAAGCGGCCCCCGCGCAGCCAGTTACTCCCCTGGCTGGCTGCGCGCCCCCCTCTCCCCTTCCTCCCTCAGAAAACTGCAACGCAAAGGAAACGCCCATGAAACGCTTCATCATCGCCGCAACGCTCGCTGCAACGACCCTCGCTGGCCCCGCGCTCGCCGCCAGCCAAACCTTTGAACTGAATGTGGACTACTCTGCCAAAAAACTTTCGACCGAGGCTGGCGCCGAAGCAGAGTATGCGCACATCCGCGAGGTGGTCGAAGAACGCTGCGCAGCCGAGAACGCCAATCAGCGCCTTACCGGGACCCGCCTTGCCAGCTCCTCTGCAAAAGCCTTCTGTGTCCGCACAACGATGGACAGCGCCATCCGCAGCATCAACAACGAGCAACTTAACAAGGTCCACGCAGAACACCGCTGACCTTACCAGATCACGGTTCCTGACCTGAAGCCTCTCAAGCCCAAACCCTCCACGGAACCGTGGCTCCTCCCGCCTCTTGCCTCTAAAGGGTAAGGGGCGGTTTTTTTTAGCCTGCGCCGGCTGGGCGGAAATCCTTGGCGCGGAGTACATATGCCAGGCGGAATTTGGCGGGGACGAAAGCCCCCGCCTCTTCCGTCTCGAAGAGCGCTGCGCAGCTTGTTGGAAACTTCTCATGCAGGCGGAGGGCGGCGGCATGATCTTGCGAGCCACCTTCCCTGAGAATGCTCAACGCAAAATCGTGCAACCCTGGATTGTGCCCTATCAGCATCAGGACACCGGCGCCATCATTCTGCGAGACCGCTTCAGTCAGCCCCCTCACGCCCGTCAGATAAAGCGCTTCCATCGGGCGTACCTTTTCGCCCGTCACAACCTTGGCAACTTCCGAACAGGTCTCCCGGGCGCGGCGCGCGCTGGAAACGAGGATGCGTTCCGGGCTCCAGCCCATGGCCACGATTTCCTGGGCAATGCGCGTCGCATCGGCATGGCCCTGAGGCGTCAGCGCACGGCTGAAATCATCAATCCCTTCATTCCAGGGCTCGGTCTTGGCGTGACGCATTAGAATAAGGCGTTTCATGCGGCAGCAGATACCCTGAAGGGGAGACGGGATAACATGAGCGGAATCAGGCAGTCCAATATGGTTGGGCGGGTCTTAGGCACCACTAATACAGAGGAAATCAATAGGAGGGAGGCTAAAAGATAAGCCTCCCGGCGCGGCAAGCGGCCCTCCCGGCCCAAACTGCCTTGGCTCGGCTACGCTCAACGCCGGCAGCCAGCCCCGGCATAAAACTGGCCCGAAATAATATTTTTCACACCCCATCTTCCACCCAGCATCGGGATAAGCCACACCCTGCCGCACAAACGTCTCACCCGGGGAAGCTCATGATCTTTGTGTATCTCGTGCTTGGTCTTGTCCTGCTGGTCGCTGGCGGAGAGTTTCTGGTGAAAGGCGCTGTGAAACTCGCCGAAAAGTTCCGGATCTCTCCCCTGCTGATCGGCCTGACACTGGTCGGCTTTGGAACCTCAACCCCTGAGCTTGTGACAAGCCTCCAAGCCGCCTTTGCCGGCTCTCCCGGTATCGCCATCGGAAACGTGGTCGGCTCGAACATCGCAAACATCCTCTTTATTCTCGGCGCTGCAGCCCTGATCTTCCCGATCGCCGTCGCCAAGGACACATTCAAGCGGGACGGCGCCGTGCTCGCGATTGCTACGCTGCTGTGCGTCGGGGCCGTTCTCTCCGGCCAGCTGGCGCGCTGGATGGGCATCCTCTTCGTGGCTGGTCTTGCCTCCTACATCGTGTTTGCCTTCCAGCAGGACCGGAAGGCCAACAACGCAGCCGCAGCCGCCGGTGCAGGCCCCGCCGATGCGCCGAGGCCTACGGCGGGCGCCATCGGGCTGGACCTTGTCTTCGTGGTCGGTGGCCTTGCAATGACCATGCTCGGCGCCCGGTTCCTGGTGAACGGCGCGATCGACCTTGCCCGGATGTTTTCGATTTCCGAAACCATCATTGGCCTGACGATCGTTGCCGTCGGCACATCGCTGCCAGAGCTGATCACCTCTGTCATGGCGTCGCTGCGCAAGCAGGGTGATATCGCGTTTGGCAATATAGTCGGGTCGAACGTCTATAACATTCTCGGCATCCTGGGGGTCACCGCCATCGTCAAGCCGATCCCCGTGCCGGCAGAAATCATCCGCCTAGATATCTGGGTGATGCTGGTGGCGACAGTATTGCTGTTCCTTGCGGCCACTTCGCGCTGGCGCATCGGCCGGGTTGAAGGCGGCATCATGCTTCTCGGATATGCGGCCTATGTCATCTGGCTGGGAATGCACGCGGCGGCCTGATGCGCGCGCCCCATCCCATCCTGCTGGTCTGCTTTGGCGTGGTCTTTGGCTGCGGCATCGACGCCTTGATGAAGCATGTGATGCAGGGCACCACCAGTGTGCTGACGGCCACCACCTGGCGCTATGCGCTTGGCTCGGTGATAATGCTCGCGCTGTTCCTGCAGGCGCGCCGGCCATTTCCAACCCTTCCGGCGATCCGGTTTCATGCGCTGAGATCACTGGCGCAGGTTATCTCCGCCTTCTGCTTCTTCTATTCCTTGACACAGATCGCCCTTGCTGAGGCCGTGGTCATGGGCTTTACGGCGGCGCTCATGATTGCGCCGATCGCGCGCATCATTCTGGGCGAGAAGATGAGCCCGGTCACCATCGGCGCTTCGCTGGTCGGCTTCTGCGGCGCAGCCCTGGCGGCAACCGCCGAAACCTCTGGTGCGCCGGCGGATGGCAACCGGCTATATGGCACCGTGTCCGTCCTCGCCTCCGCTGTGCTCTATGCTCTGAACATCGTGCTCCTCCGCCTGCGGACGAGAGAGGAAGACAGCCTCACGCTGGTCACCTTCATGAACATCTTCCCGGCACTGTTCCTTGCCCCCTTCATGTTCGTGTTGACCGACCCGCTGCCAGCAGAAGGCGCCCTGGTCCCGCTGACCGGCGCGGCCGTCTTCGGCATCGGCATCTGGTGGCTGATGACCATGGCGTATGCGCGCGCCAAGGCGCAGACCCTCGCACCATTCGAATATACTGGCCTCATCTGGTCGGCGCTGCTGGGCTATTTCTTCTTCCAGGAGATCCCCGGCTGGCGCGTCTGGGCGGGCGCCGGCATCATCATCGCTGCCTGCCTCGTCGTGGCCTTTGAAACCCACTTCATCGCCCGGCGCCAAGCCAAGCTGCCAGCGAGTGACATCCTCACCTGATCAGAAAAGACCGACGCCCTAAAGCGCCAGTTCCAGCTTGCCGTTGCAGAGGTTGGAATAGTCCTCGGCGAGCGTCAGGCTGATATGACCCGGTGTGAAGCGGTGGGCGCCGATTTCGGCAACAGG
>NZ_NCJT01000390.1 GCF_002282565.1 Hyphomonas sp. 34-62-18 | reverse complement strand
GGCGAGCTCAACCTGTCCCGAACTTAAAGTTTCCTAAACCGGTTTGGTCTGGTAATCCTGCTGACGTGGCGGCAGGGGCCTGAAGGCCATTCACGTGCTGTCACTTCGCGACAGAGGCAACCTCATCCGTTGCCGGACATAGAAGGGACACGTCCATGGAGCTTTACCTGACCCCGAACGGGCGGATCGATCAGCCTACCTACTGGCGGGCCGTGCTCGTCCTGTTTGGCATCAGCGCGGCCCTGTCTGTGGTCAGTGCGTATGTGTCACCGTTCATCGGTTTTGCGGGCATCCTGTTCATCTGGCCGTGGATTGCCGTGCATGTGAAGCGCTTCCATGATGCGGGCAAGACGGGCTGGCTGACCGTGGCGATGGTCGTTCTGGCAGTTGTTGTGTCGTTTGTGCTGGCGGCGTTCCTGCCCGGGCTGTTCGGGGTGGACCCGGCGGCGATGCAGGAAGAAATGCAGCGCGAGATCGAGCAGGCCGCTTCGAGCGGCAATCCGGCAGCGGCGATGAGTGTGGCCATGGAGGCCTCCAAGAAAGCGTCGCAGGCGCAGCTTCTTCCCGGTATCCTCTCTACGCTGATCGTCACAGGGGTGGTCGGCGCCGTCATGGGCCTGTTCAAGACAGACCCGAATGACAATCAGTACGGACCTGGCCCGGGCGGGGCCTCGTCCACCTTCGTCTAAGCGTTTCCTCAACCACATCGAACAGGGGGGTATTCCTCGATGGTTAGTTTTCCTGATGCCGTAAAAATGTTTTTCGCGCGCTACACCGATTTCCAGGGGCGTTCGCGCCGGTCGGAATACTGGTGGGTGATGCTGTTCAATGCGCTGGTGATGACAGTGCTGGCGATCCTCATGCTGACGCTTGGCGGATTCAACCCGGATACGGGGTCGATGGGGCCGCTGGGCTTCCTGTTTGTCGGTATCATCTTGCTCTACGCGCTGGCGATCATCGTGCCGAGCATTGCGTTGTTTGTGCGGCGGCTGCACGACATCAACCAGACCGGCTGGATTTATCTGGGCCTCGTGATTGCGGGGTTCATCCCGGTGGTCAACTTCCTCGCCTCGATCGCGCAGATCGTGATTGCCTGTATTCCCGGCACGGTTGGCCCGAACAAGTATGGCCCTGATCCGAAGAATCCGGGCGGGGCGAGCGCCGACATCTTTGCCTGATCCTGCGGGCAACCCTATTTCCAGAGAAAGCCGGGCGGAGACGCCCGGCTTTTTTTGTTGCGCGCCTTTATCGTTTATTGATAAGGGCGACGTAGCATTTCTTGAAACCAGCCTCTGAAGCGACACGGGCCAACCATATGGATTTCCGCCAGATTTTCTTTGATCCCCAGGGCCGTTCCAGCCCGCGCGACTTTGCGCGGGGGCTGATCGTGCTGACGGGCGTGATGGTGGCGATCCTGACGCTGACGGTGATTGCCGGGCCGCAGGTCAATGTGCTGCAATATGCGCTGGTGTTCCCGTATATCTGCGTCTTCGCCAAACGCCTGCATGATGCCGGGCAGAGCGCCTGGCTGTGGCTGCTGTTCCTGGCGGGCTGGCTGGTGGTGAACGCCGTGGCCGGCGGCATCCTGATGCAGCTGATGGTGCCGGGCGCGATGGAGCTGTCCACAGACCTCGTAAACGCCATGCTGGCGCCTGAGGGCGTGGATCAGGCGGCGCTGAGCGCCAAGGTGGAGGAATTCTCCCGCCTGTCAGCCGTGCCCAACATCCTGTCTTTCCTGATTGCCAGCGGCCTGACAGGCTACGTGGCCT
>NZ_NCJT01000389.1 GCF_002282565.1 Hyphomonas sp. 34-62-18 | reverse complement strand
GATAACGTACAGGATCTTTCGCACATTTGATTTTGCCGGTGGTTCCTTTCAGAGTGAGAGGACCGAAGATGGACGAGAGAGAAGGCACGCCGATGGGGAACGTAGTCCACATCGATGAGGCTCGGATCAGGGATCACCTGGGCGAGATGGTGCGCGGGACGGTGGAAGAAGCCCTGAACGCGATGCTGGATGCCGAGGCGGACCGCTTGTGCGGCGCAGACCGTTACCAGCGCAGCGAAGCGCGCAAGGACACCCGGGCCGGTCACTACGAGCGCAGCCTGCATACGAAGGCGGGTGAAGTGAAGCTGAAGATGCCGAAGCTGCGCCAGCAGACGTTCGAGACGGCGATCATTGAGCGCTACCGCCGGCGCGAAAGCAGCGTGGAAGAGGCGTTGATCGAGATGTACCTGGCGGGTGTTTCGGTCCGTCGGGTCGAGGATATCACCGAAGCTCTCTGGGGCACGAAGGTGTCGCCGTCGACGGTCTCGAACCTCAACAAGAAGATCTATGAGAAGATCGACGCCTGGCGCAACGCCCCGATCGAAGGCACGCACCCCTACGTCTATCTAGACGGCATCGTGATGAAGCGAAGCTGGGCTGGCGAAGTGCGCAACGTGTCCCTGCTCGTGGCGATCGGGGTGACGTCAGAAGGCTTCCGGGATGTGCTCGGCATCTGCGAAGGCGCAAAGGAAGACAAATCGGGCTGGTCCAGCTTCCTGCGCCATCTGGTCGACCGGGGCCTGTCGGGCGTCGAGCTGATCATCTCCGATGCCTGCCGCGGCCTGATTGAGAGCGTGGCCGATTATCTGCCAGACGCCCGCTGGCAGCGCTGCATCGTGCACTTCTATCGCAATGTTTTCAGCCATGTGCCGGCAACGAAGGTGCGAGAAGTCGCCCACATGCTGAAGGCGATCCATGCTCAGGAAAGCCGTGACGCGGCCGCGGCAAAGGCCGAAGTCGTGATCGCCGAGCTGCGCCGCCAGCGGATGGGAAAGGCCGCCGACCTGCTTGAAGAGCGCATCCAGGAAACGCTGACCTTCTATGCCTTCCCCGACAGCCATTGGATAAAGCTGCGAACCAACAATCCGCTGGAGCGGCTGATGAAGGAAATCCGCCGGCGAACCAAAGTCGTCGGCGCGTTTCCGGATGGAAAGTCCTGCCTGAACCTCGCTGCAGCCCGATTGCGGCACGTCGCCGGAACCGAATGGAGCACGCGTCGATACATGAACATGCAGCCGCTACACGAAATGAAACTTCAACCCCATGGAGCCGCCGTCGCATGATCCAAAGTGCGAAAGATTCTGGACAATACCCGATCAGCCGTGAGAGCTCACGGGCCACACGGATGCCCGACAGCGAGACATCAACGACCGTAGCAAGGGCCTCACGCGTGAAGTCATCGACGACGCAGAGCGTCCTGAACCGCCTGCCGTCACTCAAGGCATCTGAGACGAAGTCGAGGCTCCATCTCTGGTTCGGCCCCTCGGGGAGCTGCATCGGGGTGCGGGTGCCGACCGCGCGCTTCCGGCCGCGCCGGCGTTTCACGGCGAGGCCTTCCTCCTGGTAGATCCGGAACACCTTCTTGTGGTTAGCGCCCAGCCCCTCCCGGTCAAGCAGGATGCCCAGTCGGCGGTAACCGAACCGGCGGCGCGTCGCAGCGAGGGCCCGCAGACGCTCACGCATGGCCGCGTCATCGCCTGCCTGTTTCTCATATTGGAACGTTGATCGATCCAGCTCAGCCAGCTTGCAGGCCCGACGTTCGCTCAGCTC
>NZ_NCJT01000111.1 GCF_002282565.1 Hyphomonas sp. 34-62-18 | reverse complement strand
CCGATCAGGGCGGCGCGGCCTTCCTCCGTGTCAGGATAAACCTGTTCGGGCTGGGCCGCGAGGAAAGCGAGGCGTTCGCCCACGGTGCCTTCTTCAAGGTCGAGGGCGGCCAGCGCGCGGCTGGTTTCTGCGAGCAGCGCGTCAACTTCGAGCTTTCCGCGCTGATGAAGGCCAGTTGGGGAGGCGTCATCACCCGTGTAGGCTTTCAAGGCTGCGGCGTAGTAGGCGGGACCATCGGGCAGTTGCCAGACGCCGGGCAGTTCCGGCGCAGTATTCGCCAGTGTGTTCACGCTGGCGGCGAAGGCAGCATAGGCCTTGCGGACATTCTCGGCCGCGATGCGGCGCACATCGGCCAGCAGCTGCGCGCGTTCCTCCGGTGTCAGCTCGGCAATGCCGGGCAGCAGATTTTCGAAGCTTGTCACTGCCGGGCTTGTTTCGGGCGGGGTCTCGGCCGCAGCGCTGGCAAGGATGTGCATCCGGCGAAGGATGGGGGCAGGGGGAACGGTGCCGGCGCGGGCATCAGATTCCAGGCGCCGCCGGTCGTCCTCGATGGCATCGGCAAACTGCGCCATCCGGTCAACATAGGCACGGGCATCTGCGGGCGTGCGCAGCGTGTGGAAGCGGGCCAGCAGATCGGGCACGTCCAGATAAGCGCCGCGCGTATGGTCGGCCACATAGGGGTAGGACGCGCCGAGCGCTGACGTGCCGTGGCCACCCATGAACAGGGTTTCGGCCGTTTCATGTGCAGCAATCAGCGTGTCGAGATGGCTGGCGAGGGCACTGCCGCGGGCGGGCCGTGTGATACGCACCAGGAGATCGCGCGTTTCCAGGCGCGAGAGGCGCGCGCGCTCATAGGCCGCCTGTGACCGGTCTGTGAGGAAGCGGTTGTAGGAGAAGCCCGCATCGGCCTCTGGCAGGCCGAGCCGGGTGGCCAATTCCGGATCGCGGGTGACCTCATTCTGGGCAATCGTGGTGAGGGTGCGCTCTATTTCGCGGGCAACGCGCCGCGGGGTGCCTTCAGGGTCTGCCCGCGGCGTGCAGGCGACCGGAAGCACAGCAAAGATCAGGGCTGCGCAAAGCCCAGCCGGCAAAAGGCTCGCAGGTCGGCGTCCGCTCAAGGCTTGCATGACACTTATATTACTCGGTTTTCACTGTAATTGAGCTTGTTTCGGGTGTTGTGGCCATAGTTTATTTCCGTTACTTCTCCGGCAAAATTCCTAGGAGCCACGCAACGTGACAACGCCCATTACGACTGGCGGTTCTGCCGCACTTTCCGGCCAGGTCCTGTTCTACAAGAACCCGCAGCCGCTTTCTGCTGAAGATCATGGCGGTCTTGGCGTTAAGCAGATCCCGCAGCCCTTCGGTTTCCTGCGCGAGGCGCATGCTGTTCCGGTGACCGTGACCGAGTTTGGCGTGTCGGCTGCATCTTACCCGGTTATCTTCGTGGGCGAAGAGCGCACGCCGGTCGCCGTGATGGGCGTTCGTCAGGGCGAGAACCTGTATGTCGACGCCAACGGCATGGTGCTGGAAGATCATTACATCCCGGCATTCGTGCGCCGCTATCCGTTCGTCTTCGCCACCGATGAAGGCTCTGACCGCCTTCTTCTCTGCGTGGACCGCGCTGCCCCGATGGTGTCAAACCAGCCGGAAGTGCCGTTCTTCCAGAATGGCCAGCCGACCAAATTCACCAATGACGCCATCGAGTTCTGCAAAGAGTTCGAGCGTCAGCGCCGCGCGACGGTCGATTTCGTGAAGATCCTTCGCGAGATGGACCTGTTCGAGCAGAAAACGGTGACCTTCCAGCCGCGTGATCAGCAGGGCAACAATGCCGGCCCAGCCCAGAAAGTCGCCGATTACTGGGCGATCTCCGAGGAGCGCCTCAACGCGCTGCCGCAGGAGAAATTCCTGGAACTGCGCAACAATGGCGCCCTGGGCGCCTGCTACGCACACCTGGTCTCGCTGCTGAATTGGTCGAAAGTGGTCAACCGCGCTGTCCGCACGGCGCCGCAGGCTCAGCCGGTTTCCTGAGACTTTTCCGTTTCTTGATTTCCCGAACGGCCCTTCCACCCGCGTGGAGGGGCCGTTTCTTTTTTGCCGCAGGCGCGGGCATCACGAACCGGCGAGCGGGGGTTTCCCCAGCCGGGTGCCCGGCGCATATGTGGAGCAATCAGGATTGTTTACGGAGCTGCTGCGAATGACAGGGTTTATCCGGCGTTTTGCCTTGGCTGCACTTGGCTTGTCGATGATGTCCGGGCTTGCCCAGGCCCAGATGGACGAGCGGCGCGCCGAAGCAGAGCTGATTGCAGACCGGGTGAGTGTTGCGCCGGGCGATACTTTCTATGCGGCGCTGCGGATGACGATGGATGATGGCTGGCACATCTACTGGCGGAATGCCGGGGATGCCGGGCTGCCGCCACAACTTATCCTGAAGGAGGGCACAAGCCTCCCGGAAGAGGCGGTGGGAGAATTCCTCTGGCCGCTACCGCATCTGATTCCCGTCGTTGAAGGGGAAATCATGGACTATGGCTATGACGATGAGGTGATTTTCGCCTTTCCTGTCACAGTGCCTCAGGATGCTGCCGGTGAACTTAAGATTGTCGCGGAGGCCGATTATCTCATCTGCGAGTCCATCTGCATTCCCGAAACAGCTGATGTGTCGCTGACCCTGCCGGTCGGCGCCCCGCTGGAAAATGCGGAAGCAGGTGCAGAGATCGGCAAATGGATTGCCCGCGTGCCCACCGCATTTCCGGGCGAGGCGCGGATCGATGATGCGGCAGAGCCCTGGACGCTATCGCTGCGCCAGGAGGGGGGCTTTCCGGAAGAGGCGCATATCCGCTTTTTTCCGTTCAACCATGAAATCAGCCACCCCGCCGCCCAGCCCCAGCGCGCCGGGCCGGAAGGCGCGAGCCTTTTGCTGACGCCCGACCGGGCAGCGCGGCGAGGTCTTCGCCGGAACGGCCGACCGGGAAGTTCAGTCAGTGATGCCGGGAATGGGCCTTGGTTCTGCTGCCGGCGGCGCGGCTACGCTGGGCCTTGAGCGGATCGCGACTCTTGCGTTCTTTGCGCTGATCGGCGGGATCATCCTCAATCTGATGCCGTGCGTTCTGCCGGTTCTTTCGATGAAAGCTCTGGGCATGGTGCAGGCGGCCGCGTCCGGCCATGCCGGGGAGCTGAAAGCCCACGGCCTCTGGTACACAGGCGGGGTTCTGATTTCCTTTCTGGCGCTGGCCGGCGCGCTGCTGCTGGTGCGCCAGGCGACCGGTTCTGCGACGCTGGGGTTCCAGCTGCAACACGCGCCAACGGTGGCCATCCTTGCGCTGATCATGTTTGCAGTCGGCCTCTGGCTGATGGGCTTTTTTGAACTTGGCAGCTCCGTTCAAAATCTGGGTGGAAGCCTCGCCAATCGCGGTGGCGCGATGGGGGCTTTCTTTACTGGTGTGCTGGCCGCTGTTGTCGGTGCACCCTGCGTGGGTCCCTTCCTTGGCGCTGCGCTGGGCGCGGTGATCGGCCAGCCCGCCCCGGCTGTGATCGCCGTGTTCCTGGCGATGGGCTTTGGCATGGCGCTGCCCTTCCTGATCCTCAGCTTTGTGCCGGGCCTTCACCGCCTGCTGCCTAAGCCGGGCAAATGGATGGACATTCTGAAACAGGCCTTTGCCTTTCCAATGTTCCTCACCGCCGCGTGGTTGCTGTCGGTGGTCGCCGGGCTTGCCGGGGCAGGCGCGGCCGGATGGACGCTTGCCGGGGCAACAGCGCTGGTCTTTGCGGTTTGGCTCGGCCGGCAGGGCGGGGGTATCCGCAAGGGCGTAGCAGCGCTCGCGCTGGCCGGAGCCTTCGTCTATCCCGCCATGCAGGCCAATGTGCCCACCGCCCCGGTCAGCGGCAGCAGCGAGGCGGCGTTCACAGGCAGTTATGGCGAAGCGGCCTGGAGCCCGGAAACGGTGCAGGCGATGCTGGCCGAGGGCCGCCCCGTTTTCGTGGACTTTACCGCGAGCTGGTGTGCGAGCTGCCAGGTCAACAAGCTGACCACGCTCAAGACTCGCAAGGTGCAGGACGCCTTCAAGCAGGCCAATGTGGCCTTCCTGGTGGCGGACTTCACCCAGAAAGACCCGATGATCTCCGAGGAATTGAAGCTGCGCGCGCGGGCGGGGGTGCCGATGTATCTCTGGTATCCGGCCGGGGCGAGCGAGCCGGAAATCCTGCCGGAGATACTCACTCAAGAACTTGTCATTGGACTTGTCGAAGGATGACGAGGCTATAATTCGGGCAGTAGAGCTTATCCGAGACAGGAGACGACGATGATACTTTCCCGCCGCCACTTGAGCTTTGCGGCCGGCATGGCCGCTGCGGTTGCCCTGACCGCCGGGGCGCTGATCGCTTCAACCGCGGAAGCAGCGCCGAGCGCTGATGTCGGCAGCGCGGCGCCGGCCTTCACTGGCATCACATCAAACGGGGAAACCGTTTCATTGGCTGACTTTGCGGGTAAAACGGTTGTGCTCGAATGGACGAATGATGGCTGTCCTTTCGTGAAAAAGCATTACGCCACGCCCCCTCCAATATGCAGTCTCTGCAGAAATCTGCCGCGGAAGATGATGTTGTCTGGCTGACCGTGATTTCCTCCCGCGCGGGCGCTCAGGGCCATGTTTCGCCGGAGAAGGCCAATGAGCTGACCACCTCGCGCGGGGCCGCCCCGGCGCATGTGATCCTCGACGAAAGCGGCGACATTGGCCGCCTCTATGGCGCCAAGACGACACCGCACATGTATGTCGTCACGCCTGAAGGCGAACTTGTTTATGACGGGGCAATCGACTCGATCCCGTCGGCAAAGGTGGACGATATAGCCAAAGCGGAAAACTATGTGACCGCTGCGCTGGCCGACCTTGAAGCTGGCAAGCCGGTGGCGACCGCAAGCACCAAGCCTTATGGCTGCGCGATCAAATACTGATCGGGCCCGGAGCCATTTCTGAGCTTAAGCCGGCAGGGAAACCTGCCGGCATTTTTGCATTTTGGCGTCTGACGTAGCGAGAGGGTTGCCGCCTGCCGGATATCGCTTCAAACCTGAAGACTGGAGGAGGCGCTGATGACCAGAGACAAGAACCCCATCGTCAAGGACCAACCCGCCGAGATGCCCTCGGAAGGCGGGCCTCTGGCAGAATATGGCGGCGCGTTGCCACCGGCGCCTGGCTGGTTCCGGGAAGCGGTCGCGGTGCCTTATGAGACGGGCAAGGTGACCGTGAAGGGCGCCGAGGTGACCTTTCAGCGCTGGGGCAAGCGCGGGGCGCCGGGACTTTTGTTCGTGCACGGAAACGGCGCACATGCGCATTGGTGGGATTTCGTCGCGCCTTATTTTGCCGAGCACTATAATGTTGCGGCACTGACATTCTCCGGCATGGGCGACAGTGAGTGGCGCGACGCCTATGACATGGACACCTTTTCCGATGAGGAAGTGGCCGTGGCCGAGGCTGCCGGCCTTTTCGATGCGCCTCGAAAGCCTGTTATCATTGCCCATTCCTTCGGTGGGTTTGTCACGCTGGTGACAGGCGCCAAGCATGGCAGCCGGTTTGAAGGGATGGTGATCGTGGACAGCCCGGTCAATCCGCCAGAGCGGCCCCGGGGCGGGCCGTCGCGGGCCAGCCGTCCGCACAAGGTCTATCCTGATCTGGCTGCTGCGCTCGCCCGGTTCCGGCTGGCGCCGCCCCAGCTCTGCGAGATCCATTATGCGATGGACTATATTGCGCGCTGGAGCCTGAAACGCGCCGATGGCGGCTGGACCTGGAAGTTCGATCCGATGATCTGGACACGGTTTGAGCCGGGGCTTGATCCGGCGGAGATGCTCAAGGCGGCCCAGTGCCGCATTGCCATCATCCGGGGTGAGGAGAGCGCGCTGATGCCCGATGATGTGGGCGACTATATGAGCGGTCTGCTGGGCCATCAGGTGCCTTTCGTGTCGGTGCCTCATGCGCGCCATCATGTGATGCTGGACCAGCCGATTGCGTTCATCTCCACCTTGCGGATGCTGCTGGCCGAATGGGACCATTCCGATCCGCATCGCACCGTGGATGGGCAGGGGGCGGGCGTCTGAGGCGCCGCACCGGCGGCGTCTTGATCCTTTGACTTGATCCCCCGGCGAGGGCGGCTAAGGCTTGCTGCCGCAATTCATGGAGAATGGGGACGATGACAAAGGCGACGCTCGACGAGGAAACACACAACTCGACGATGGAGGGCTTCATTGAGCTTCCCATCGTCCGCAACACGATCCTGACGCTGATTGTTCTCAACGCTATCGTGCTCGGCGTGCTCACCTATTCTGCCTATCTGCCGGGTTGGCTGGTGACGGCGCTTAACGTGTTCGATACGGCGGTCACGCTGGCCTTTGTGGCAGAGCTTGTGTTCAAGCTCTTCATCTACCGGCTGCAATTCTTCAAACTGGGCTGGAACTGGTTTGACTTCATCGTTATCAGCGTGTCGCTGATCCCCGGCGGATCGGCCTTCACGGTGCTGCGTGCCTTGCGGGTGCTCCGCCTGCTGCGCCTGTTGCATTTCATTCCGACCATGAAGCGGATTACCGAGGCGTTGCTGACGGCCCTGCCGGGCATGGGAGCGATCCTGGCGATCCTGGGGCTTGTGTTTTACGTCAGTGTCGTGATGGCGACCTATCTGTTCAGCGGCTCGCAGAACACCGAGAACTTCGCTTCCCTAACGGCGTCTTCGCTGACCATGTTTGAAGTGCTCACCATGGAAGGCTGGAATGGCCACATGCGCGACCTGCTGGACGAATATCCGTGGGCCTGGGCCTTCTTCATTCCGTTCATCCTGTTTACAGTCTGGGCGATCCTCAACCTCTTCACTGCGGTCATCGTCGACTCGCTGCAGGAAAGCGCCATCGAGAAAGTGCTCGATGCCGAGGAAAAGATCAGCGACGAACTGGAGGCGCAGGAAACCCTGGAAGCCAAGCGGCACCGGGAGCTGTTGCAGCTGATTGCCGACTTGCGCGCGGAGGTTCAGGAGTTGAAAGCCAGCCGGGGCGGGGCGGGCTGATCAGCCCGCGAAGGCTTTCTCGATGACGAATTCGGCCGGGGCGGCGTTTGAGCCCTCGGTGAGGCCGGCTTTCAGCATCAGCGTCTTCACGTCCTGGATCATCTCCATCGAGCCGCAGATCATGGCGCGGTCCGTGGCCGGATCGAGCGGGGGCACGCCGAGATCGGAGAACAGCTTGCCATTCTCGATCAGGGTGGTGATCCGGCCCATGCGCTCATGATGCTGGCGCGTGGTGGACGTGTAGAGCTTCAGCTTGCCGCCGACCATCTCGCCAACCAGAGGATCGGCGCTCAGGCTGTCGATCAGCGTGCGGGAATAGGTGAGTTCGTTCATATCCCGGCAGGTATGGGTGACAATCACTTCCTCATAGCGCTCATAGGTGTCGGGATCGCGCACAAGGCTGGCGAAGGGGGCAAAGCCTGTGCCGGTGGAGAACATGTAGAGCCGCTTGCCGGGGGTGAGGGCGTCGAGCACCAGTGTGCCTGTCGGCTTACGGCCGAGCAGAACCTTGTCGCCTGGCTGGATTTTCTGCAGGCGCGACGTCAGCGGGCCATCGGGTACCTTGATGGAGTAGAACTCAAGTTCCTCGTCCCAGGCAGGCGACGCGATCGAATAGGCGCGCAGGAGCGGTTTGCCGTCTTCCTTGGGCAGGCCGATCATCACGAATTCGCCAGAGCGGAAACGGAAGCTTTGCGGGCGCGTCAGCCGGAAGCGGAACAAACGGTCAGTGTAGTGTTCCACCGAGAGAACCGTTTCCTCGGTCGGACCGTTCGGATTGGCTTTGACAGGCGCTGCCTGGCCTGCGGATGCGTCGGCGCTCATGTCCCAAGATCTCCACTATGGCTTGTCCGGGCGTCAGTTGACGCGGGCGCGGGCCAAAAGCAATGCGTCAGATGAACGGTTTAGTTTTACTCAACCAAAAAAGCCCGATCCTGGGGGCAGGCAGACGGTTTCAATCGGTGATCTGGGCAGGCGATTGATGAGCGGCCGCCTGCGGAGACGCCGTCATACCCAGAACAATGAAACCGACACTCAGCAACAGAACTGCCGCCAGGGTGGGCAGGTGGGTCTTGGCAGGGGTCTGCCGCATGGTGGCACTCCTTCGGTCGTCAACCATGCAGAAGGCTGCATGCCATCTGCGGCTGAAAGATGCGCGTTCTGTGACATTCCATGCGAATTTTGTGCCGGTTTTGGGGAGGCCGAGCTGTCAGACCTTTGGCGCGCGGCCCATCCGTTCTTCCCAGTGACGGCGGCAGACGGAAAGATAGGTCGCCTTGCCAATGGAAATCTGTTCGCCTTCGGTCAGCGCCTTGCCGTCCGGACCGAGACGGACCACCATCGTTGCCTTGCGGCCACATTCGCAGATCGTACGCACTTCGCGCAGCTCGTCTGCGATCGCCAGAAGGGCGGCGGAGCCTTCGAACAGCTCTCCCCGGAAATCGGTGCGCAGGCCATAGGTGAGCACTGGTACGCCGAAATGATCGGCGACGCGCGCCAGCTGCCAGACCTGATCCCGCGTCAGAAACTGCGCTTCATCCACGAAGATCGCATCAATCGGGTGAATGTTCTTCTGATCCCGGATGAGGCTGAACAGATCCGTCTCGTCAGTATAGAGAACGGCCTCAGCGGAGATACCGATCCGCGAGCTGATATGACCGTCATCAGCGTCACGATAGAGCGACGAGGTCATCAGCAAGACCTCCATCCCCCGCTCGCGGTAGTTATAGGCCGCTTGCAGGAGGATGGTGGATTTGCCGGCGTTCATGGCGGCATAGGAAAAGTAGAGTTTCGCCATGACGGAGTGCCGGTCTCTGGATCAGCGCAGGGAAAGCGCGACACCCTCGCGGCGCGGATCAGCTCCACCCTCAAGGCCATTGTCCCGCACGACGATCAGGTGAAGGCCTGAATTTTCGCCGGTACGCTCTTCGACCGTATACCCCATATCACGCAGAGCCTGCGCCGCTTCGGGGCCGCCTTCAATATCGACTTCCACGGCAACCGTATCGCCCCGTGCGATGATATTGGGAAGGGCAGCGGCTTCCTGCGCCGTCTTGCCCCACTCAAGAACGCCTACGAGGGTTTTGGCGACATAGGCGATAATTGAATTGCCACCCGGCGAACCGGTGACCATGAAGAGGTCGCCGCCTTCATCGAAGACGAGGGTAGGGGACATCGACGACCGCGGGCGTTTTCCGGCGGCGACGGCATTGGCCACCGGCTTGCCACCCTTTTCCGGGATCAGCGAGAAATCGGTCAGCTCGTTATTCAGCAGGAAGCCGCCCGCCATGCGCGAGGAGCCGAAGGCAGCTTCGACCGTGGCCGTCATGGAGACGGCATTTCCTTCAAGGTCGATGATCGAGATATGGGTGGTGCCGGCGCCGGGGGTGGTCGGGTCTTCGCCCCACATCGGGCGAAGCGGCTCACCGCCCAGCACCACGCCTGGATCGCCGGGGAAGGATTTGGCGTCGGGTGCAAAGGCCTCAGCGGCGCGCGCCTTGATATAGGCCGGGTTGATCAGGTCTTCGGTCGGCACCGTCACGTGATCGGCATCGGCAACATAATGATCCCGGTCTGCATAGCTGAGGCGCTGGGCGTCGACGAAGGCCTTGAGGAACAGGCTTTCATCGGCGTTCACAGTCGGCGCGGGCCTCAGATATTCGTAAAGGCCCATGATCAGGTTTTGCGCCACTCCGCCCGAGCTCGGCGGCGGGGCCGAGCAAATCTTGTAGCCCGACTGGAGTGTTCCGCACACGGCAGAGCGGACTTTCACCTCATAGCTTGCGAGGTCTTCAAGCGTCATGTTGCCGCCATCGGGGCCTTCATTGACGGCGTTCACGATCTCGGAGGCCAGGGCGCCGCGATAGAAGGCGTCAGGGCCTTCATTTGCCACAGCTGCCAGGGTGGCGGCATAGGCTGGATTCGTGCGGCGGAAGCCGGCGGGCAGGGGCTCGCCATCGGGATAGAAATAGGCGGCTGTGACGGGATTGTCGTCCAGCCGGATCACAGCGCGAAGACGTTCAGACGCAATCACTTCAGCAAGGCGTGGGGAGACTTCAAAACCTTCCTCGGCAAGTTCGATGGCAGGCTGGAACACGCTGGACCAGTCGGCACGGCCAGCTGCGTCATGCGCCGTCTTGTAGAGCGCGATTTGGCCAGGCACACCGACCGACCGGCCCGACTGCCAGGCGGTGAGGAAGTCCATGGGCTTGCCATCCTTGAAGAACCAGTCCGGCCCGGCGGCGGCAGGGGCCGTTTCGCGGCCATCGAAAACGGTGATCTCGTCGCTCGCGCGGTCGTAATAGACCATGAAGGCGCCCCCGCCGATGCCCGAGCTTTGCGGCTCGACCAGGCCGAGAACGGCATGCACGGCGATGGCTGCGTCCACAGCGTTGCCGCCCTCGCTCAGCACGCGGATACCCGCCTCGACCGCGCGCGGGTCGGCAGCAGCGACCATCGGGAAGCTGGAGGCGCCTTCGCCGCAGGGGCGCAGGCAGCCAGCAGCAGGGCGGCGGTAAGGGCGGTAAGGTGGCGCATTATTTGTCCCTTTCTTGGCGCGGGGCTCCACTCACTCTAAGGACAAAAGTGCGGAGCAGAAACGTAGCAGGGCACATAGCATGGCAAGACCGGGTTTGCGCAACCTCATAACCGATGTTGACGGTATCTCTGTCGGGCAGGCGGAAGATGCAGACGTTGCAACGGGAGTGACCGTGATTGCGCCCGATTGCCCGGTCATGGGGGCCGTCTGTGTCGCCGGCGGCGGGCCAGGCACGCGGGAAAGTGACGTTTTGGCCGCAGGCCGCCTCGTTTTCGACAGTGTCGACGCCATCTGCCTCTCGGGGGGCTCGGCCTTCGGGCTGGCAGCAGCCGACGGCGTGATGGCTGGCCTGAAAGCGCAGGGCAGGGGCTTTGCGCTGGTGCCAAGGCCCGGCGTGCCCGCCACACCCATCGTGCCGGCTGCGATCCTTTACGACCTGGCCAATGGCGGCAACAAGGAGTGGGGCGACACTGCGCCTTATGCCCGCCTCGGCCGGCAGGCTTTCGATGCGGCCGGGCAAAGCTTCACGCTGGGCCGGGCGGGGGCTGGTTACGGCGCCCGCGCCGGCCGCGCCCCTGGCGGTACGGGATCGGCCAGCATTGTTACAGGCGATGGCCTGACCATTGGCGCGCTGGCAGCGGTCAACAGTTTTGGCTCTGTCCGCATGCCGGGCTCGGGCGCTTTCTGGGCCTGGCCGTTTGAAATTGCTGGCGAATTTGGGGGGGCGCGGCCTGACCCCGGTTTCTCATTCGACCCGGAAGACTGGGGTGAGGCCAAGGCCAATCCGAGCCCGCGGGAGAACACCACCATCGCCTGCATCGCGATTGACGCGATTGTTACCCATGATGAGCTCGAGCGCATTGCGCAGATGGCACTTGCCGGAATGGCCCGCGCCATCCGCCCTGTCTTTGCGCCGACTGATGGCGACGTGGTCTTTGTCATCTCCACGCAGAAGAAGGCGTCCGAAGCCAGCCGGCCTCTGACCGTCGCCCGTCTTGGCGAACTTGCCGCCAGCACCCTCGCGCGGGCCATCGCCCGTGGTGTATATGAAGCGGAACGGCAGGAGGGACGGCCATGAACAGATATCTCAAACTGGCGGTGGGGACCGCCATGTTCACCACACTCGCAAGCTGCATGGTGGCGGGGCGGGACGCGGACATTGCCGATTGGCCGGGAATGGCCTCGGTGCAGACGGTATCTGGCAGCACCATTTATCATGAATGCGGCGCCACCATGATCGCGCCGGAATGGGCGCTGACGGCGGCCCACTGCGTTGAAAATGTACGCGTTGAGTCCAACGGCCGGGCGGCCCAGTATCTGGAGGAAAAGAACGGGCAGATGAGCCGCTTCGGCACGCTGGCCGTGGCTGCGGGGCTGGGGGATCTGACGGTCGTGCCGAAGGATACCGTTTTTGCCGTTCGCGAAGTGGTCATCCACCCGGAATACCAGCCCTCAGCACCAGAGAAAGGCAACGATCTCGCCCTGCTTCGCATTGCCGGCCGCTGGACCGGGCCGACCATGGCGCTGGACGGGTTGACGGGAACTGCCGGAGATCTGATGCAGCCTTATGCTGACATTGTGGCTGCGGGCTATGGCAAGGTGGGCGAGACAGCGCAGGGGCAGGAGGGCGTGGCCCGCGGTGGCCGGCATGTTCGCGCGCCGTCGCTGATTCTGCAGGAGGGGTATGTGCCTGTGGTCGATACAGCTATCTGCAACAGCCAGATCCGGGACCATATCAATGAAGAGGGGCTGGCGGCAGTTTATCCGGACGTCTCAATAGATCCGGTAACGCAGCTCTGCGCCGGAATCGGCGGCTCTGACGCCTGTCAGGGCGATAGCGGTGGGCCGCTCGTATTGCGCAGCGCCGCAGGCGGGCCGGTTCAGGCGGGCATCGTGAGCTGGGGGATGGGCTGCGCGCGCCCTGAAAGCCCGGGTGTCTATATGCGCGTTGCCGCCTTTACGCCCTGGATCAGCGCCGTAACCGGGATGCCTTTGCCTGCAGAACCTGCTGTTTCACAAGAATTTTCTGAAGAAGCCGCCCCGCTTCCAAACCCAGAGCCGCCCGAAGGGACGCCGCCGGCCCCGGCGGAAACGGCAGCCGAAAGCGGCGGTGACGTTCCCACTGGACCTGCCGACGTAACACCCCCTGAAGAGACTGCACAAGATACCGGCAATTGAGGCTTGCAAGGTCGCAAACCCGCCTGTATGTGTCCCGCTTCTTCAAGTGGCCAAGCACCCGTAGCTCAGCTGGATAGAGCACCAGACTACGAATCTGGGGGTCAGGAGTTCGAATCTCTTCGGGTGCACCACTGAAAACAAGGACTTACGAGCCTTGGGTGTCAGCAAAAAATCTGAAAAATAGGTCGGGGTCCCGCGGGGGTCCCAATTGCCAAGCTGTCTCGCGGCGTTTCGCCGCGTAGGGTAGAGTTAAGCACGACATTGGGTCCGCAGTCCGCATTCGGGTCGGGCATTGTCATGCGGCCACGTCTGGAGCCCGGATGACAATGCACAGGCTGGGCGTCGCGCTTGATGAGCTTGAGAAATCAGGCGCGCCGAAAGCCTGGATTGCGATCATCCATATGCTTGACCTTTCCGGCGCCCGCTAAGCTGACATCGAGCAACTTATCTGGACTCTTACATGCGAGCGCCTGCTGAAGCAGTCCAAGGGCCCCGAGGTTCAGTGTCCAGCCGGTCGAAGTCGCCTGGGCCTTTTGAACCGGTCAGAATGCAAATCAGAAGAGCCATCTGGTAGAAACTGAGGAATCGGGTGACTATGTTACGTTTACAGAACACGGGTCGCGTTAAGTGATAAAGCCAACTTGTCTTTTTCAAAAAATGCGTCTGACGCATATAAAAGTTGACTCGTGCAACCGTTTTGGTTACTTAGAAAGTAATATGGTCGGCCCCTCTGCATTCGTGTACGGGTCGGCTTTCTACGTTCTGGGATGAGGTATCAGAAGCCCTTCCTGTCGATTGAGCAGCAGATCGTGCAGCTCGAACAGCGTGGCCTCGAGATCGGCGACCGGCTACTGGCAACCCGCGCCCTGGAGCAGATAGGATACTATCGGCTGAGTGCCTACTGGTATGCGTTTCGGGAAATCAGGGACAATAGCCGCACCGATGCCTTTCTGGCTGGGGCCAGGCTGCAGGATGCTGTCTCCCTCTACATCTTTGATAAGAAGCTGCGCCTCTTGGTGCTCGACGCCATCGAGCGGATTGAGATCAGTCTGAGAACGGATATCGCCCTCACAGTCGGTGTCCATGGCGGATGGGCGCATAGGGATGCCCGTTTTGTGCATCCTCGCTTCAACAAGCCAAACCGTCGGGGTCAGATACCTTTTCAGGAATGGATGTCGCGTTTGGACAAATGCGAGAGTCGCTCCCGCGACGAATTCGTCACCCATTTCCGGACCAAATACACGACCGAGCGGTTTTTGCCGGTTTGGATGTCCGTCGAAGTCTGGGAACTGGGACTGCTCTCGCACTTCCTGGGCGGTATGCGTCACGGCGATATCACCGCCATCGGCCAGCGATATGGCCTGTCGGATGCTAAGCTGCTGCCCTCCTGGACCCGCACCTTTACATTCGTCCGCAATGTCTGCGCGCACCATGGCCGTCTCTGGAACCGGGCAATGGTCGATCAGCCAGCCTTCCCGCGAGCCGGGGCCATCGCAGACTTTGACCATGTCGTTGTGAGCCGTCCGTCTCAGGAGCGTCTGTAGGGGACATTGGTCATTCTGAACTATCTCGTCCGTCAGCTGAATGGCGGGACAGAGTGGCATCTGCGTGTCAGGGAATTGCTGGATAGCTTTCCGGATTCCCCGTTGCTCAGCCTGAATTCAGCGGGATTTCCTCAAGGGTGGCAACAGGAACCGATTTGGAATTAAGGTGCGTGAACAGAATGTCTGACAAAGAAAATGATGCTCTGGACAGGAATACCAGAGATGTTTTGGCCGCCGTGGCGAAGGGTGCGGCTGGAGCTGTGCCTTTCGTGGGAGGCATTCTTAGTGAATTCATTTCCGAAGTTATTCCGGGGCTGAGACAGGATCGGCTGGTCAAATATTTACGCTTGCTGGAACAGCGATTGAGCCAGCTTGAGCAGGACAAGATTGAGCGGGCCATAAGCGATCCTGAGCGGATTGATCTGTTCGAGCGGGGAGCCCATCAGGCAGTGCGCGCGACAACGGACAAACGCATTGCTCAAATAGTAGAGATTGTGTTCAACGGCATGTCGCGCGATGACGCGGATATTGTTCGCCGCAAAAGGCTCGCGGGCCTTTTGGACCAGTTGGACAACGATGAGATTGGTGTTTTGAACGCTTATGGCCAAAGCTATGGCAGCGGCAAGTCAGATGCTTGGACTGAAATTCCACGACCTGCTCCAGTGAATATGCAGTCAACCACCAGCGAAATCGACGCTGATGCTTTGTTCAATCTTGGAAAAGAAAACCTACTCAGGTTGGGACTGCTTCGGCGGAATTTTGGTACGGTGAAAAAGGGGGAATATCCGCCGTTCGACGCAAACTCTGGTGGCTTCAAGTCCAGGATGGAAATCTCTTATCTGGGCAGATTGCTATTGCGGGAAATTGGGTTGCCATCTCCGATCGATACCTGAAATCAGAAAGGCGG
>NZ_NCJT01000388.1 GCF_002282565.1 Hyphomonas sp. 34-62-18 | reverse complement strand
GGAAGATTGCCGTTGCGACAGGACAGAGATGCCAGCGCGAAAGAAGGGGAGGGACAAGATATGGACGCGTATATTCCGCTGATTGTGAGCGCGCTGGGCGGCACGCTTCTGGGGCCGGTTGTGGCGAGGCTCTTGGGAGGCGGCGGCCTGGTGGGCGTTGTTGGCGGTGTTCTGGGCGGCGTTGCCGCACATTACGGTGCAGAGGCTGGGGGTATTGGGCAGCTGCTCGGCAGTTCGCCGATGATGGTTCATCTGCAGAACTTTATCGAAGGCGGGATCGGCGGCGGGGTATTCGGATTGCTGGCCGGGCTGGCGGTGAAGAAGCGGTGAGCCGCTTCAGGGCACGGCAGTAGGCAGGGCGGACCGGTTGGCTGCGACGCCGCGCAGGAAGGGCAGGAAGGCGAGCGCCGTGAGCAGCGCGGCGAGCAGGAAGGCGGCGCCGGCGAAAGGAACCGGGGCGTCCTGGCGCGAGAAGGTGAACAGCGTGCCGCTCATGATCAGGGGACCGATGATCATGCCCAGCGCATTGAGGCTGGAGGCGGCGCCTTGAAGCTCTCCCTGTGCATCGGGCGGGGTGAGGCTGGACATCAGGCCATTGGCGGCAGGCATGGTGACCCGCTGGACATCAGGCCATTGGCGGCAGGCATGGTGACCCCGCCGAGGGCTGCGAACGGGATGATGAAATAGACGAGCACCGGATTGGCCGCAAAGGCGAAGGCGGTCATTGCGATGACATTGACGCCGTAGCCCAGCACGATGGTTCGCACGGTGCCGAGGCGTTTGAGGATGAGGCCCATGAGGCCCGCCTGCACGACAGCCGCGCCGACACCGACCGCCCCCAGGGAGAGGCCGATCTGCATGGGCGACCAGTCATAGCGGATTTCGCCATGCACCGCCCAGGTGGCGGGGAAGACGGTGTGGGCGAGGAAGAAGAGGCCGCCTGCGATGAGGAACCAGGAGACCTGGGGCAGCTTTGAAAAATGGCGGGCCGCGCCGAGGGGATTGGCGCGTTTGAAGTTCAGGGCGCGGCGGCGTTCCTTCGGCAGGGATTCGGGCAGCACGAAGAGGCCGTAAAGGAAGTTCACGAAGGCAAGGCCGACCGCTGCAAAGAAGGGCACCCGGGGGCCGAGCTCTCCCAGGAGGCCGCCGATGACCGGGCCGAAGATGAAGCCGAGGCCGAACGAGGCGCCGATGAAGCCGAAGGCGCGGCCACGTTCGGCGGGGGTGGTGGTGTCGGCAATGTAAGCGTTGGCGGTGGAGAATGTGGCGCCGGAGATGCCGGCGAGCGCCCGGCCGAGGAACAGGAGCCAGATGGTCGGGGCCAGGCCCATGATTAGGAAGTCGAGCCCGAGTGTGGCCATCGAGACGAGGAGGACCGGCCTGCGGCCGAACCTGTCTGACAGGGCGCCAACGAGCGGGCCGAAAAGGAAGGTCATCACGGCATAGGTGGCGGCAAGACCGCCGAGCCAGAGGGTCGCATCCGAGGGCGGCACATGCGCGAGTTCCTGGATCAGGGTGGGCAGGACCGGGATGATCAGGCCAAAGGCCAGATGGTCGATGAAGACCGTCACCAGCACGAAGAAGAAGGCATTCCGGCCCGGAGGGCGCGTGGGGGCGGCGTCGGTCATGGCGCAGGAGTGTCGGCAAGGGGCCCTTTCAGTCAAACGAAATTGTGCATGGCCGGTCGCAGGGGCTTGGCAGGGGGCAGGGAAAGCTGCGACTTTGCGCTGATGGCAGGCGAACTTCCGATCACGCGCATTCCGGCGGCGGCTGAAAAGGCCGAGGCGATCCGCTGCGCGGTGCGGCTGGCGACGGAGATGGGCGGCTCGCGCCTGGCGCGGATGGAGGATGCGGCCGGCCTCTTTGCGCTGCTGTCTGACCCGGCGGTGCATGCACCGATCTATACGCTGCCGCGCCCGCTGACCGAGCGGAGCGTGGAGGACTTCATCGAGACGCACATTCTGGAGCGTGAGGTGGGGATTGGCCTCCTCTTTGTGCGCGAGGGGGAGAATGGGCAGATCATGGGTTATTCCGATGTGCAGGTGTGGCCGGAATTTGCCGCCGGCGAACTCGGCGGGGCGCTGCACCCTTCGCTCCACGGGCAGGGCAGCGGCGCGCGCGGGGCAGCGGCGAGCTTTGCCTGGATGTTTGAGGGGCTGGGGCTGGACCTTCTCTGCGAGACGGCGGCGCTCGACAATGTGGCGACGCAGCGCCTGCTGGACGGGCTGGGCTTTACGCGGATGGGCGAGGTGACAAGCCTTCGCGCCGACGGGACAAGCCGGGCAAGCCTTGTCTGGGAGATGACACGGGCGGACTGGGACGCCCGGCACGGCAAAGTCTGATTGCCAAGTCTGCGGCGACCGGCTAGCGGGCGCGCCATGACGATCACGGAACTTTT
>NZ_NCJT01000387.1 GCF_002282565.1 Hyphomonas sp. 34-62-18 | reverse complement strand
GCCGCTGTCTGGCGCCCGAAAGCGCAGGACCGTTTCCTGGAACACCGTCTTGTCTGAAACGAGGCTGTGAAACTGCTTGGGACGCGCAGTGTCAGATGCTGGCCACAAACGTGTTCCCGCGCCGCCGCACATGATCACGGGATGGATACTCATACTTCACTCGCATCACTGGCTGCCCATAAGCGACAATGCCCATCGGCGCCAATTATGCAATCTGTGGGCCATTCAGAGGTTGAACCTCCCTCAGATGCCGCTTCCGGGCCCGTCCCAGATGCTGAGGAAACCGAGCTTGTCCAGATAGGCAAAGATTTCTTCAGCCGCTTCATCGGCCGTCCGGTCGGCAGTACTGATGCGGATTTCCGGGTTCAGCGGCGGCTCATACGGACTGTCGATGCCGGTGAAATTGCGGATCTCGCCGGCGCGCGCCTTCTTGTAGAGGCCTTTGACATCCCGGCTTTCGGCCACGTCCAGCGGGGTGTCGACATGGATTTCGATGAACTCGCCCTCCGGCATCAGGCTGCGCGCGAGTTGGCGTTCGGCCCGGAAGGGGGAAATGAACGAGACGAGCGTGATAAGGCCCGCATCCGACATTAACCGTGCCACATTGGCGACACGGCGGATATTCTCTACCCGGTCAGCATCGGTGAAGCCCAGATCGCGGTTCAGGCTGTGGCGGACATTGTCGCCGTCCAGGATGAAGGTGTGGCGGCCATAGGCGAAGAGGCGTTTCTGCAGCGCATTGGCGATGGTCGATTTGCCTGAGCCAGAGAGCCCTGTGAACCAGAGCACCGCCGGACGCTGGCCTTTCTGCTCGGCGAGGGCATCCCGGCTGATGTCGAGCGCCTGCCAATGGATGTTGGACGCGCGGCGCAGGGCAAAGTCGACGAGGCCAAGGGCAACGGTGTCGTTCGACTGGCGGTCAATCAGAATGAAACCGCCGGTTTCGCGGTTGTCCTTGTAGGGATCAAACGGGATAGGCTGGTCCAGCGACAGGGTGGTGACGACAATCTGGTTCAGCTCTGCTGTGCGCGCGGATGTCTCCGCCAGCGTGTTCACGTCGATGCCGTGCTTGGGCGCATTGACGGTGGCGGTAACCGTCTTGGTGCCTGCCTTGAGAATGTAGCGGCGGCCAGGGAGGAGCGGCTGCTCACTCATCCAGAGAAGGTGGACCTGGAACTGGTCAGACACCTCCGCAGGCTGATCGGCGGAGACGATCATATCGCCGCGCGAGGTGTCGATCTCGTCGGCAAAAGTCAGTGTGACGGACTGGCCGGAGACGGCTTCGTCCAGATCGCCGCCGGCCGTGACAATCCGGGTGATCGTCGTCTCGCGGCCAGACGGCAGGGAGCGGATCCTGTCGCCGGGTTTGATGCTGCCGCTGGCAATCTGGCCGGCAAAGCCGCGGAAATCGAGGTTCGGGCGGCTTACCCATTGGACCGGCAGCCGGAAGGGGCGGCCTGCGCGCTCATCTTCGATTTCCACGGTCTCAAGATATTCGATCAGGCTTGGGCCAGTGTACCAGGGCGTCTCGAGCGAACGCTCTGTCATATTGGTGCCAGCCAGGGCAGACAGGGGAATGGGCCGGATGCTGACTTTCCCCGGCAAGCCTTCGGCAAAGGCCATGTAATCTGCCACGATCTCGTCGAAGACGTCCTTGCGATAGCCGACCAGGTCCATCTTGTTCACGGCCAGAACCAGGTGGCGGATGCCAAGCAGGCTGGCGATGAAGCTGTGGCGGCGCGTCTGGGTGAGCACGCCCTTGCGCGCATCGATCATCAGGAT
>NZ_NCJT01000386.1 GCF_002282565.1 Hyphomonas sp. 34-62-18 | reverse complement strand
GCTGAAAGAAGAACTGGCGCAGAGCTTTTCCGGGGCAGGCAATGCCGGGCGGCCGATGTTGCTGGAGGGCGGGCTGCAATGGCAGGCCCTGTCGCTGTCCCCTGCCGAAATGGATTTCCAGGAAACCCGGAGCGCAGCCGCGCGGGAGATTGCGCTGGCACTGGGCGTGCCGCCGATGCTGCTGGGGGTTCCTGGAGATAATACGTATTCGAATTATCGCGAGGCGAATGCAGCTTTCTGGAGAATGACCGTTCTGCCGCTGGCGCAGCGCTTTGCCGGGGCGCTTTCCTGCTGGCTGGACGAGCCGTTTCAGGAAGATGTGGAGGTTATGCTGGACCTGGACGCTGTGCCTGCGCTGGCCGGGGAGCGGGAAGCGTTGTGGGCAAGGATCAGTGCAGCGGACTTTTTGAGCACGGAAGAGAAACGCGCGCTGGCGGGGGTGACCCCATGAAGATCCAGGGAAAGGTGACGATAGCGCTGGTGTTGGCCGCGGCTCTGCACGCGGCGGGCGTGATGTTCTGGGCCGGAGCGGCGGCGGAGCGGATTTCGGCGCTGGAAGCGAGCGCAGCGACGGCGCGGCCGGTGGCCGAGCGGCTGGCGCGGTTGGAAGCTGAGGTGGCTGCCGTACGGGCTCAACTCGACCGGATGGAAGCCCGGATGGAGGCCCAGAATGCGCGCTGAGCCGGTGCTGATCGAGGGATATGCGAGCCTGTTTGGCGTGGTTGATACAAGCGGCGATGTGGTGCGCGCAGGTGCATTTGCGCGCAGCCTTAATCGAGCTGTCAGCGTGGCGATGCTGATGCAGCACCGGGACGGTGCAAGCGCGGGCCGTTGGACGCGGATCGGTGAGGATGGCCGCGGGCTTCATGTGCGCGGCTTAGTGGAAGCGCCGGGTGCACTGGCGTTGGTCAGGCAGGGCGTGAACGGACTTTCCATCGGCTTTCGCCCCGCGCGCTGGACTATCCGGCCCGGCGGAGGACGGGAGCTGATCGAGGTGGACCTCGTGGAGATTTCGCTGGTGCGGGCGCCGATGTTGAGCGCCGCCAAATTTTCAGTTCAGGGACGAAGCCTGTTGCAGGCGGCGTGATGAAACCGGTCAATAAAGGAGACGACATGACCAGGGAAACCAAGATGGTAAAGGCGGAGACGGCTGAGATGATGGCCGTGTTCGAAGCCTACCGGCAGGCGAACGATGCGCGCCTGGCCGAGATCGAGAAGAAGGGGGCGGCAGATCCGCTCTCGGATGAGAAGCTGGCACGCATTGACCGGCGGCTGGAGGCCCTCAGCCTCAAGATGGCGCGGCCGGAAGCGGGTGTCGGTGCAGACCCCGCTGAAGATGAACACCGCGAAGGCTGGACGCGCTATCTGCGCACCGGCGACGACAGCGCGATTTCAGGCCGGGAGCTGAAATCGCTGAATACCGGGACCGGCAGCGAGGGCGGGCATGTGGCACCGCCGGAGCTGGACCGGCTGATCGAAGCGCGTCTGATGGCCGCCAGCCCCATGCGCCAGATTGCAACCGTGCGGCAAACGTCCGCTGGTGTTTACAAGAAGCCTGTGGGCCTGGGCGCGGCGGCGCAATGGGTGGGCGAGGAAGCTGCACGCCCGCAGACAGCGGTGACCGGATTGGACCTGCTGGAGTTTCCGGCTGGCGAACTCTACGCCATGCCGGCGGCAACACAGGCTCTGCTGGAAGATGCGTATGCCGACATTGATGCCTGGCTGGCCGATGAGGTGGAGATTGCGTTTGCGGCGCAGGAGTCTGCTGCTTTCGTGAGTGGCAATGG
>NZ_NCJT01000385.1 GCF_002282565.1 Hyphomonas sp. 34-62-18 | reverse complement strand
TTGAAGAAGAGAAGGTCCCCGACGATACGGGAAGGCCGGGACCTGTGACAGGGCGGGAGATGGGCCCTCAGATGCGCTCACGCGCATCGAGGGTGACGAGACCAGATAAGCCAGCGCTCAAAGGAAAGCTCACCCCTTCACCCCTACCCCTCTCCCGCGAGCGGGAGAGGGGAAATGGCACATACTCCGCCCACGGCCTGACGCCCCCACAAGCAAGGCGCAGGCACAGGTGCCGCAGGCTTCAGCCTGCGAACAGCACCGAGCAAAAATCAATCCAACGCCCCGATATAGGGCAGCCCGCGATAGCGGCCCTTGTCGTCCATGCCATAGCCGACGAGGAAGCGGCCCGGCGCGTCGAAGGCGCAATAGTCCACGCCCATCTCGCCGCGCGGGGCCCAGGGCTTCTGGGTCAGCGCCACGGTGATCACCTCGCGGGCGCCCTTGGCCAGAAGGTGCTGCTTGGCGAAATCCAGTGTACGGCCGGTATCGAACACATCGTCGATGAGGAGAATGCCGCGCCCCTCCACATTCCGCGCAATATCGGCGCGCACCACCACGCGGCCAGAGCTTTCGCGGGCATCCCGGTAGCTCTCCAGCCACATCACGTCGAGAACGGGGTGGATGTCGCGCCGGGCCAGCGCCTTCATCAGGTCGCTGGTGAAGGGCGTTGCGCCGATGAGGATGGACACGGCTGTCCACTCCCCGCTCGCAAGGCGCGGGGCAAGACGCCCGGCGAGCTCGTCCACGCGGGCCATCAGATCGGCTTCCGACATGACGACATCAAATTTGGGCAACTCGGTCATCAGCCCGGCGCTCCTTCCTCGATCAATTCATCCGCAGGCGGCAGAGGCGGGGCTGCCTCGATCATGTCTTCGGGCGGGATTTCTGCCGGCGGCTCGGTCGGCACGGCGGAGCGGTCCACAAAGGTGAGTTCGATCTCATAGCTCTCGATCGGGGTAGGCTCGACCACCACGCCGAACTGGCCCACCGCGCCGGGTGCCAGCTCCACCGGGGTGACATAGCTGTAGCGGGTGGCGACGATCTCTCCACCCTCGTCCTTGAGGTCCACCCGCACGCCCGGCGTCTCGATGGTGGACTTGGCCACGTTCACCGCCCGGCCGGTGACGGTGACGATGGGGATCGTGTCGTTGAAGGTGCGGGTGTGGACCACGCCGTCAAATTCCAGGCCGAACCGGTTCACCTCCAGCCCGAACAGGCGGTAGGCAGCGGCCGATTGGGGCCAGGCTTTGACCACCTCATTGCGGAAGAAGAAGAAGGCAGCCGTCAGCGCAATGAAGATCAGCCCGATGACCAGCCAGGACATCAGCGCGGCCCAGCGGCTCTTCTCGCGGCGCGATTCGCGCAATTTCTCGCGGTAAAGCTCATGCGGGGCGGGGGTTGCCGGGCGGTCTTCGGCGAGGTGGGCAGGCTGCACAAACCAGGAATGACCGCAGCTGGCACACTTAACAGTGCGCCCGCTTTCACCGATTGTTGAGTCATCGGCGAAATAATGCGTTCCGCAGGAAGGACAGGTAAGGATCATGGCCCGAAGAGTCTTCCCAGCATTTCGCCCCGTGTGTTGAACCCGCAAACAACCAGGCGCGCCCCAGATATGACCCAGCTACGCCCGGACATTTTCGACGAAGCGGCCGTCCGCCTCGACGCGGTGACGCTTCGCTATGATGCGTCAGGTGAAATCCTTAGCGGGATTGATCTCGCACTGAAACCCGGCTCGTTCAGCTTCCTCACAGGTGCTTCCGGGGCGGGCAAGTCCAGCCTGCTGAAGCTGCT
>NZ_NCJT01000110.1 GCF_002282565.1 Hyphomonas sp. 34-62-18 | reverse complement strand
TCTCCGCCACGCCTGCAACAAGGGTCACACCGAATCCTGCGACCGCGCCACCGAATGGGAAACCTACAATAAAGAACTGGCCGAATACGAAGCCTGGATGGCCGAAATCCAGGCGATGATCGACACGCCGCTGACCGAAGGCCGCTACGGCGATGCCGTCAGCGCCGCGATCAACTCTGCCGGTTCAAAATCCCTCGCCGAGAGAACCATCCTCGCCACCAGAGCCGCAGGCCGCATGGATCAAATCTCCACAACCGATCTCTACGCAGCTGCTCTTTGGTTCGATTCCGGCCCCGTCCGTGCCGCCGCTGATGCCGAACTGGCCGTCCGCGGCACGGGCCTCCAAGGCACTTTCGGCACCGGCACCAACGAGCCCGGCATGGCCGACGCCCGCTGGAAAGAGCTCTACGGCTCCTCCGCCCCGCGTTACAGCTCCAGCAGCCCGTCCGTCTCGCCCCCGGCCATGAAAAGCGCCTCGCAGATTTCGGCCGAAACGAAGGCCAAATACCGCTACGCCCACTGCACCATGAGCGGCAGCAACACCAGCGCCAAGGTCTGCCAGTAACGCAGAGCGCGCCATTAGAATTCCTAACGCCACAAAATCACCCCGCGCCGCTCCGCGCGGGGTGACATTGTTTTGAGACCGGCCTACGCCCCCTAAAAAATTCCGGGAGCGGAGCCAGGATTTTGTCAACACAGCCATCCCCCCTTCAAAATGCGCTGGCCCATTTCGCGCGCTGGTTCGGCCCCGCCATGGCCCGGCCCACCCTGCGCGAAGCCGTCCGCGCGGGCACAGGCGCGGGCCTTGCCCTCGCGCTCAGCGGCCTGCTACTGCTCGGCGTCCACGCCCAGGTCGCCGATGGCAGCCCGCATGGCCTGCTCCTCATCGCGCCGCTCGGCGCGTCCGCCTTCCTCCTCTTTGCCGTACCAAACTCGCCCCTGGCCCAGCCCTGGTCAGCGATCACCGGGAACACCGTCTCAGCACTCATCGCCATCACCGCCGTTCTCAGCGGCCTGCCTCAGCTTGCCGCCATCGGCCTTGCCATCACCGGCGCCATCCTCGCCATGGCCATGCTGCGCGCCATGCACCCGCCGGGGGCGGCGGTTGCGCTCGCTACAGTCCTCAGTGAACAGATGGTCCGCGACCTTGGCTACAGCTTCGCCCTCGCCCCGGTGCTGCTGGACACCAGCCTCCTCGTCGTTCTCGCCATCGCCTGGAACCGGCTCACAGGAAGGAGATATCCCTTCCGCCAGCCCGGTGAAGCAAATGCACACGGCACCAGGGATCGCCCACCAGAGGCCCGCCTCGGCCTTTCGCCTGAGGCCCTCGCCAGCATCCTTGAGCGCTACCGCCTCTCGGCCAATATCGGTACGGAAGATTTCGCCCGCCTCCTCGCCGAGGCCGAAACCGAAGCAGCCCGCCTGCATGTCGGCGGCCTCACCTGCGGCGAGATCATGTCGAAAGATCTCACCACCGTAACGCCCGAAACCAGCCTGCGCGACGTGGCTGAGCTCTTTCGCCGCCACCGCTTCAAGACGCTTCCGGTCACCGGCCCGCAGGAACAACTCCTCGGCGTCATCACCCAGAACGACCTCATCCAGCGTGCCCGCAACGAGGCCATCCTGCATCAGGCAAGCTTTGCCCGCGCCCTCTCCAGCCTGCTCCTACCTGGCAAGGACGCGCCCCTGCGCGCGGCAGACATTATGTCTCCCCCGGCTGGAACCGTTGCCTCATCCGACAGTATCGGCATCCTTGTGAAATCGCTGGCCGATGGCGGCGTCCAGGCCATCCCGGTCGTCGATCAGGGCAAACTCACGGGTATCATTACGCGGTCAGACCTGCTCGCCGCCCTCGCCCACATGCCGCTCTGGCGCCCGGCCTGATCCCCTCCGCAGAACACCAACCCATCCCCACAACGCAACACGCCCCCTCCCCATGATTATGGGGAGGGCTGGGGTGGGGCCACTCTCAACACGGCACCCCGTCACAATCAGAAAAACTCGTAGGGTGGGTTAGCGCTCAATCAACCGCTCGCGGATGGCATCCTGCATCTTCTCGTCCACCTTCAGCGTATCGACAAGATAGCCATCAACTGAGCCAGCGCGTTCATTGATCGTCGCAAAGGCCTTTTCCAGATAGCGCAGATGCACGCCCATGAACGGGCGGAACACTTCAGCGGGATATTCCTTGCCCAGCATGTCGTTGAAATACGCCGCTGCCTCGGGCAGGCGCGCCGCCACATCTACCGCCGTGTTCGTCAGGTCATAATCCTCGCGGATGTCGGCCTCGCTGACACCCAGAATATGATGCGTCAGCGCGCAGAGAATGCCCGTGCGGTCCTTGCCCGCCGCGCAGTTCACCAGGCCCGCCGCATCCCCGTCCAGCGCCGCGAGATGCCCAAACCAGTCTGTGAACATCTCGGTATGATGCTCCTTGAACGGTGCAGCTTCGTAATATTCCACCATCCATTGGTCAGCGTCCTCCGCGCTCACCTCCATGCGGGAGAGAAAGCGGATATGCGGCGCATCGGTCTCACGCCCGCCATCATGAGTGATCGTTACCGGCGCGGTGAAGCGTGTCTTGAATTTCTCCCGCTCGTCGGGGCGGCGCAGATCCGCCTGCACATGAATGCCCAGCGCTGCCATCTTCTGCAACTCCGCCTCGGAGGCTTCGGCATGGTGGCCGGAGCGATACAGCCGCCCCATCTTCACCCGCCCGCCATAGCGGCTGCCATAACCGCCAAAATCGCGGAAATTGCGGATCGTTTCAAACTTCAGGAGTCGGGGTTTTGTCGTCGTGTTTGCCATGCTTCGGGGGTACCCCGCACCCGCCTGCCCGTCCAGTGACAATCCTGTGTCCAACCCCGCTCACGCCGGGGCAAGCGGCCCTCACCAGCTTCCTGCCACCACAGGCGACGCAAAATCCCCCTGGCTCACCTTGCTGTCAATCAGCGCGGCAAAGGAGGTTGCCGTATCGAACCGCATGTTCACCAGCAAGCCGCTCACCGCTTCCCCGTAATCGGCCACCAGCCGCGCCTGCAGCGCCTCTACCCGAGGTCCAGACGAGCCGAACCGCAAGGGCTGGTAGGTCTCCATGAAGCCGGATTTGCCTTCATAGGCCAGCGCCGCCTCCAGTCCCGTCAGCAGCATGTACTGAAACGCCACCTGCCCACCCGCAGGGGCCGCGCCGTCTGCGTCAGCCGTTCCGGCCATGATACGAAAATCATTCCACGCGCCGGTCGTCTTGATCCGCGCGCTGCGCTCATAATCTCCGCGCACCACCTGACACCCGGCAGACCAGTATTTGAAGTTCGGCCCGCCCGCATGGATGTTGTGCCCCGCGCCCAGCGTCCAGGCCGTCGTCTGCAGGAAAGGATTGTAGGACAGTGTCGCCGCCGTCCTCAGCACGGGATACGTGCCCTGCATGATCAGCGCGTTGCGCTGAATACCATTGGCATTCGGAAGGTGGTGGCCTCGCCGGTACTGGTAAAGACCTGTCGGCAGCAGGGACGTGCCGCTCCCCTGCGTCACGAGGCTTGTGAACATGTAGCCCACCGCCGGAACCGTCCCTGCCCGGAACAGTGCAATCATGCCGTCCGCCTGCCGCCAAAGGCCTACAACGCAATCAAGGTCCAGATGCGTCGGCGCCGCCAATGTCAGCGCCTGCTCGCGCGCCCAGCCTGTCGCATCAATCCCATCTGGCAACTTGCATCCGCGCAGCCCGAAAACAAGAATGGGCGCGTCATCCCACAGCATGAAGGAATTGCGCTCTGCCAGCAGCTTCAGAACATCTGCTGACAGAACAAAGCTCTCCGGCGGGGCGGCGTAAAGGGCAAGGTGCAAATAGTCTGGGGCGGTCGTCACGGCAGGCCAAACCGGCACTTCGCGGTCGCCCTCTGTGAGGTTCCAATACTTCTGCTTGGCCAGCAGCGCGCGCAGTTCTTCCGTTATTGGCGGATTGGGAAAAGCCGCTTTCATCGCACTGGGCGTCAGGATCGACCTGACGATCGGATTGCCCCCGGCGTCAGTCTCGGCCACCGAAACCGTCTGCGCGGCCACCAGCGTATCAACCAGCCCCGGCCCGAGCGCCTCAATCTCGTTCAGCACCACCGCAAGGTCGAAATCGTCCCCCTCGTCCGAGGCCCCCTCCGCCCAGCCCCTCAGCGGCAGTATCGCCGCCAGTGCGCCTGCGCCTGCCAGCTGCATGAATGTCCGCCGCCGCATGTCCTTCTCCCCTTGGAATACCGCTGATCCTCACCCTACACCGCGCCCAAATGATGGCGCAATCGATGGTTAAGGCGCCTATGGACATGGCCGCTTAGCGCGTTATCCTCGCGGCTGCTCAATGGGTGGACAGAGCCAATATGCCATTCCTGCCGGTCCTGCGAAACTTGCTGGCGGCCCTGCTGCTCACGCTGATATTTGGCGCGCAACCTGCCCTCGCTCAAGCGCGCCGCGCACTCATCATCGGCGTGGGAGAATACACCCAGCTGCGCTCCCTCGAAGGCGTGCCCCAGCGCGACGCCGAAGGCTTCGGCCGCGTCTTCACCGGCCCCCTTGGCTTTGACGATGTAACCATACTGCATGACATCACCCAGCCCGAATTCCTGATCGCCCTGTCGGAATTCATTGACCGCACCCAGGAAGGCGACACGGTCGTGTTCATCTTCTCCGGCCATGGCTGGTCGGATGGCGCAGAAAACTATCTCGCCTTTGCTGATGCCCCCGCCACGGGCACAGAATCCTCGCGCAAGCTGCGCACGGTAGCCTTAAGTGGCGCTGTGCTGGAACAGATCCAAGGCCGCATGCCCCGCGCCGTCATTGCCATCATTGATGCCTGCCGCGACAATCCGTTTGCAGATCAAACCAAATCCCTTCCCAAGGGCCTCGGCCGCGTGCAGGAACGCGAAGGCGTCCTCGTCGCCTTCGCTGCCGGCCAGGGGCAAACCGCGCTGGCCAAAGTGCCGTGGGACGCAGATGGGGGCTACTCCCTCTTCACGCGCCATCTTCTGCCACGCCTTGCCAACGCCAGCCGCCCCATCTCGCGCATCTTCGAAGACGTCCGCAACGAAGTTCAGCGGGAAGCTGAGTCCGTCCCTCATTGGCAGCGCCCGGCCATCTATTCCGAACTGCCGCTCGATTGGTGCCTCGGAAACACGTGCGAGGCCAGCCTCAGTGAGGAAGGCGCCCTCTGGCTCGCCGCCACCCGGCAGGCAGGCACGCCGGAAGCCTGCTCAGTGTATGCAGACTATATCGCCCGCTTCCCCAAAGGCGACTATATCGCCGCCGCCACCCGCCTCGCCGCTCTGCCGCCTTGCGCGGAGGCGCCAGCCAACTGGTCCTACCTCGCCAGCTATCAGCCAACGCTTCTCAAGCAGATGGCCCAGCCGGTTTATGTTTGCGACGATGCCCACGCCACCGTCTATTTCGGATATGACAGCGCGATGATGAATGTGGAAGGCGCCGCTGCGCTCGATGCCTTCTTCGGCGAAAATCCCGGCTGCCGCATCTCCCGCATCGTCATCGAAGGCCACGATGATGGCACCTTCATCAATGAAGACGGCAACCGTATTTCGCAGGAATATTCCGTCCGCGTATCGGAGCGACGGGCCAGTTCCATCGCCGCCTATTTGCAGGCCATGGGCGCGCCTGCTGATAAGATCATCATTCACGCCTTTGGCGCGACCCGCCCCGCCGTGCCAGATGGCGATCCTGCATTTAATCGCCGCGTGGAAGTCACCGTTGTTTATGAAGCAGATGCGCCCGATGGCCTCCCCGGCTAAGCGTTTGACCTACGCGGCTCTGTTGGCGCCGCTCCTCGCGGCCCTGCCCCTTGCGGCGCATACGGAGGAACAGGCCGCATGCCGCCGTCCGGTCCCCAAATCCGGCGAAAAAGTATTCGGTGGGTTCGCCGCCGAGGCCGCCCTTTGGCCGGGGATTGCCTCCCTGCAAATCGTCTTTCCCAGCGGCAAAGGGGAACACTTCTGCGGCGCCACCGCCATCTCGCCAGAGTGGCTGCTCACCGCCGCCCACTGCGTCGATACCGTCCTTGTCGAAAGTAATGGCCAGGCGCGCTACTACGCCCGCACAAAGTCCGGCGCGCTGCAGGCGAGCGGCCTGGTTCAGGCCGTTATCGGCCAAAGCCACCTTGACGCGGCCAAACCGGACGAAATTTACCCTATAACCGACGTCATCATCCACAACGACTATGATCTGGGAAACGTCACCGCTGGCTACGACATCGCCCTCATCCAACTCGGTCGGCCCTACGATGGCCCTATTGCCAGCGTCTCTTTTGATCCGCTGACAGATCGGCTCTCCCCTGAAGGTGAACTTGCTGAAGTCGCCGGATATGGAAAGTTGGATTACAGCCAGAAGCCTCAGAATTATGGTTTCAGCAAGATAGCGGACGCTGACGGCATAACCGTCCTCGCCCCCTCCATCCAGCTCATGTCCACGACCATCGTTACCATGCCGGTCGACCTGTGTACGCCCAAATTGCGCGCTGCCCTCGCCGCTGACGGCCGCGACACTGCCTTCACCCTTGGCGACACGCAAATTTGCGCGGGCCAGCCGCGCGGCGATACCGACGCCTGCAGCGGCGACAGCGGCGGTCCGCTCATCAAGCTCAACCGCAATGGCTGCCCCTATCAGGTGGGGATCGTCAGCTGGGGCGTACGCTGCGGTGTACCCGACAGCCCCGGCGTTTATACGAAAGTTTCGGCCTATGCCGAGTGGATTCGCGCCGTCACGGGGCTGGAGTGGGGCGAGCCCGCCGCCCGCATACCCCCATCTGACGCTGGCACCACAAGCCTGGTCACAGACTTGCGCGATGCTGCCGGCGATGCCTTCGAAAGCCTGTCCGTACACATCCTGAAGCGTGGCGAGCCCGTCTCGTTGCTCGAACCAGATGACCCGGTCCAGATCGCGTTCACATCCCCCGTCCCCGGGCGGGTCATCATCTTCGACTACAATTCGGAGAAAGTGTTCACCCAAGTCTATCCCAACGCGAAAGAAGCCGCCAACCCGGCCTACTGGCCCGTGATCGAAGCAGGGCAGACCGTCCAGTTCCCCAAGGATTTCATCAATACACGGATCACGGCCCAAGCGCCCTATGGCCATCAGGCCGCCATCGTGCTGATAGCGCCTGAAGCTGCCGCAGAGGAGATGGCCCGTGGCGCCAGCCTTGGGAAAATCCCCAGCCCCGCCGCCCATCTCATTGACCTTATGCGGATCGCTCTTACCCGCTCTGGCGCAGCCTCCAGCGCCATCGGCGTGGTGGAATACTGCAGTGACAGCCGCCTCTGCGGCAAGGATTGGACGCCGCCATCGCCCTGAAACGCTCCTAAGCGGCGACCGTTACACTCCGAAAACAATTGACACTAAATGTGTCATATGCTCCAAATCCACCGCATAAAATGGCGGGAGGAACGCATGCGGTTTATCAAATGGGGCGCGCTTGCGCTCGCGCTCATCGTGCTCGCGCTGTTTGCGGCGCGCCAGGTGTTTGCCGCCCAGATCGGTGAGGCTGTCTTCCGGCGGGCCATCTCTGAAAATGTTGGCCAGGATCCCTCGGCCGATCTTCCCGACGGCCTCCACCTCTATCTCTGCGGCAGCGGCTCGCCCCTGCCAGACCCTGCCCGTGCCGGCCCTTGTATCGGCGTCCTTGCCGGTGAGCGCGCCTTCATCTTCGATGTCGGCGGTGGCTCCATCCGCCGGCTCACCCGCATGGGCTTCCCCACTGGCCGTACAGAGAA
>NZ_NCJT01000018.1 GCF_002282565.1 Hyphomonas sp. 34-62-18 | reverse complement strand
TGGGAGATCATTTCCAACAGCACCGCCCGCCTCCTGACGCTGACCTGCCTGACGCCGGAGGCGCCCAAACGTACACGGATCACCCAGTTCACCTGGTGGACGGGCGCCCCGCTGCTCAATCTTGCCATCCCGGTGGCAAAACGCATGGGCCAGACTTTCCTCGCCCAGGATGGCCGGATGGTGGACCTGCAGAATGAAGGCATGGCACATCAGAAGGCGATGCTGTGGATCGACGATATCGATGTGCAGGCCAAATGGTATCAGATGCTGAAACGCGAATGGACCGCCGCCCGCAGCGAGGGCCGGGAGTTCGCCAATCCGATTGAGCCGCGTGTGCTCAAATGGATGAGTTGAGGCAGTCTGCCTCCAATTTGCCCTGAAAATGCCTCGGAAAAGCGGGAGGGTCGCCTCTGGCCAGCGGGCGCGATCGCCCCATGTTAAGGCCCACGCCAAAAATCCCCCCATCACCTTGGCGCGTCATCAAGAGGATCCAGATCCAATGAAATCGTTCCTGTTCACCGCCGCAGCCAGCGTCCTTGTCCTTGCTGCCTGCGCCCCCGCCGAAACCCCTGCGCCGACGGTTGAGCCGCCGGCCGTCGAGGAACCCGTTGCCGAGCCTGTCGCCGAAGAACCTGCCGAAGCGCCTGCTCAGACCATCGTGGACATCGCCGCCGGCAATCCTGACTTCTCCACCCTGGTGGCCGCTGTCCAGGCTGCCGGCCTTGCCGAAACGCTCGCCGGCCCTGGCCCGTTCACCGTGTTCGCGCCGACCAATGAAGCCTTCGCCGCCCTGCCGGCCGGCACGCTCGACACGCTTCTCCTGCCGGAGAACAAGGACGAGCTGACCCGCATCCTGACCTATCATGTGGTCTCCGGTAAAGTGATGGCCGCTGACGTGCCCCCGGCCGATGCCGGCGTTGCCACCACGACCGTGGCCGGCCTCGACCTCTCCGTCCGCGCTGAAGCTGACGGCTCGGTGAAGGTGAACGAAGCTACCGTCACCACCGCTGACATCGAAGCCTCCAACGGCGTCATCCATGTGATCGACACCGTCGTTCTGCCCCGCCCGGCAGAATAATCTGTCGCGCCAGCGGCGCGTTGAATCGGCCGCGCTTGCCTTCCGGCAGGCGCGGCTTTTTCATGCGCGCCGCGAACAAAGAGTGAAAACTCAAGCTGTCTTTAACCACTCCCGCTGTTAGGGTGGGGCCGATGAGCACCCCGATTCGCATTCTCGGCATTGATCCGGGCCTCCGCCATACCGGTTGGGGCGCATATCGCTCATGGCGTGATCGACGCGCCGACTGACCTTTCGATGGCAGAGCGCCTTGGCCATATCTTCGAGGCGGTGGGCGAGCTTGCCCGCCATCACGCCCCCCATGCGGCCGGGGTTGAGGAAACCCTCGTCAATGCCAATCCGCGCTCGGCGTTGAAACTGGGTCAGGCGCGCGGGGCGGCGATGGCCGCCCTTGCCATGGCGGGGGTGCCGGTTGCCGAATTTGCGCCCCGCCAGATCAAGCTCTCCGTGGTCGGCACGGGCACGGCAGACAAGGACCAGGTGAAATTCATGGTCCAGCGGCTTCTGCCCCGCGCCGGAGAGATGAAGCTCGACGCAGCCGACGCTCTTGCCTGCGCCATCTGTGCGGCGCATCACCTGCCGATGCAGCTGATCAAGAAGGGGGCGGCATGATTATCGGGCGTCTGAGAGGGGAGGTCGCTGCCGTCGGGCTCGACCATGTGCTGATTGATGCGAATGGCGTCGGCTATGTCGCGCTCGCAGGCACGCGCCTCCTGGCAAAGCTGCAGACCGGCGACAAGATCACCGCCCATATCGAAACCCGCGTCACCGAAAGCTCGATCACCCTCTTTGCCTTCGCCACGGATGAAGAGCGCGCCTGGTTCGTGCGCCTGCAGGATGTGCCAGGCGTCGCCGGAAAGTCCGCCCTCGCCATTCTCGACGGGCTTTCCCCGGCCGAAATCATGGACGCGATTGCGCTCGGCGATGCAGGCGCCTTCACCCGCGCCAAGGGCATCGGCAAGAAGCTCGGTGAACGGATCGTGACGGAACTGGCAGGCAAGGCGCCGCCGCTGGGACGTTTCGGCAAGTTTGAAGTCGCCGCTGTGGCCGGCCTTGCTTCGGCGCGCCCGGAAGGCGTGACGGGCAGCCGCGCGGAAGCCGTCAGCGCGCTGGTCAATCTCGGCTACACGCAAGGCGAAGCGGCCAAGGCCGTTGCGGCCGCCGCAAAGAACGGGGCTGAAGAGGTTGGCGCCCTCGTGAAAGGCGCGCTGAAGGAGCTGGCGCGGTGAGCCGCGAAGGAAGTCTCTCTGATCCCAACGCGCAAGGCGGCGACGCGCTCGACCGTGCGCTCCGTCCACAGACGTTTGAGGATTATGTCGGCCAGCGCAAGGCGAAGGCCAATCTCAAGGTTTATGTCGAAGCGGCGCGCGGGCGCAAGGAAGCGCTCGATCATGTGCTCCTCTTCGGCCCGCCCGGCCTTGGCAAGACAACGCTGGCGCAGATCCTGGCGCGCGAGATGGGCGTCGGCTTCCGCGCCACCTCCGGGCCTGTGATCGCCAAGGCGGGCGACCTTGCCGCCATTCTCACCAATCTTGAGCCCAATGACGTGCTCTTCATCGACGAGATCCACCGCCTGCCGGCCATCGTGGAAGAAATCCTCTATCCGGCGATGGAGGATTATGCCCTCGATATCGTGATCGGGGAGGGGCCAGCGGCGCGCTCTGTGCGGCTGGATCTGGCGCCCTTCACGCTGGTGGGCGCCACGACGCGCGCGGGCCTTCTCGCCACGCCGCTGCGCGACCGGTTTGGCATCCCTGTGCGGCTTGAGTTTTACGAGCCCGAGGAACTTGGCCGCATCGTCATGGCGGCGGCCCACAAGCTCGGTGTTCCGATCACGGAGGATGGTGCGGTGGAGATCTCTGCCCGCGCCCGCGGCACGCCCCGCATCGCGCTGCGGCTGTTGCGCCGGGTGCGGGATTTTGCCGAGGCCGAAGGCGCGGACATCAACCGTGCCTCTGCCGCCCGGGCGCTGAAGCGGCTCGAGATTGACGAAGATGGTCTCGACGCGCTCGACCGGCGCTACCTGCATGCGCTAGTGAAGACCTATGCCGGCGGCCCTGTGGGCGCCGATACGCTGGCCGCTGCGCTGTCGGAAGCGCGCGACGCGGTGGAAGATGTGATCGAGCCGTATCTGATGCAAAAGGGATATGTCGCCCGCACGCCGCGCGGCCGGGTGGCCGCGCCCCTTGCCTATGAACGCCTCGGCCTCAAGGCCCCGCAAAGCCAGCAGTCTGCCCTCTTCGGGGAAGACGAAAGCTAGCCCTCTTCCTTCTCCTGCGCGCCCATCGCCCATAAGAGGCCGATGATCGCCCCCTTGATCCGGGGAAGGAGCATCAGCACCGCGAGGATCGCAAACGCGCCGAGCGCCGGCAGCTTGATCCAGATCGGCCAGCTTTCCTGCCGCGCGCTGATGAAGGTCAGCCCCGCCAGGAATGGCCCGAGGATCAGCACGGTCAGCCAGGGCGGCCCGTCCTCGGCGCGGATCCGCCCGATCGGCGCGCCGCACACACCGCATTCGGAAACCTGTTTCAGATAGCGCGCATAGAGTTTGCCCCGGCCGCATTCCGGGCAGCGCTGGCCCAGCCCGCGCAGCACGGGCAGCAGGGGGGAAGGGGGCGGCGCAGTCTCGGGCATCCCTTCGCTTACACCCTGAAAGCCTCCCCCTGTTATGAGGGATGACGCCGCACGGGTGTCCTGCTAGCGTTTTGCCATGGCGCTGGGTTGGGACGATATCGAGAAACTTGACGGGTTCACCGGCCTGCGCGCGCATGCCGAAACCAATGTCTTGCCCATCCTTCAAAACGCTGATCTCGAGGCGACCGGCGGCGGCCGCCTCAAGCGCAGGCTGAGCGGCGCTTTTTCTGGCGGTTTCATCTCCTTCGTCATCCTGTTCATCGTCGCCGAGGCCATATTGCCGGACACCTGGTGGGGAGAGGTTCTCACCTTCATCCTGTTCCCGCTGCTCTTCTTTGGCTGCATCCTTGGAACCCTGTTCCTGTTCCGGGCAAGCCTCGCCCGGCTGTTGTTGGATGCCAAATCACGCCTGCTCGTCCGGGCGAAGGCCTTGTCAGAACTGGGCGCGCCGCTGGGGCTTTCCTATGTGGCGGTGCCCGGCGGGATGCCGCTGGCGCTCAAATGGCTGTCCGATCAGGCCTGGGCGCCCAAAGAGTTGAAAGAGGGCGCGCGTGCGCTCGAGCAGGCCGGCGGCATGGAAGAGGCCGTGGCCGCGGCCCGCGATGCCGGGCTGATGGTGGAGTCCAATGTCTACATCGTTGGCACTGCCGAGCAGAAAGCCCGCTATCAGGAGACCGCTGCCCGTCATTCCCAGGTGGAGGATGGCTTTCACGGCCGGCGCGGCGGGATTGATTTTGAACTCTTCGAATGGGTCGAACGGGTGGAGGACGCCCCGTCGATCCATCATCTGGTAATTGTGCTGGAGGCGCCTTTGGCGCTGCATGGCGTCACTCAGCTGCGCGCGCGGAAAACAAGCTGGCCCCAGGATTCCCTCAGCGGGTTTTCCGAGGTGGATCTCGGCCCCCGCGCCTTTGGAGAGCTTTACCGGCTGCGCGCCACTGATCAGGTGGAAGCGCGCGCCATCTTCAATCCGGCGGTGATTGAGCGGGTGATCGCGCTGGCCGAAGGCGGGGCCTTCCGGGCTGTGGGGAAGGGCAGCAAGCTGGTGTTCGATTTTCCGGGCGCAGACCGGTTTGCACTGATTGACCTGGTGACCGGCGCCTGGAGCCCGGAAACGCTGGAACGCACGGCAGGTGACCTCGCCGCCACGCTCGCTCTGGTCGATACCCTCGCCCATGCCTTCATGCTGGCGCGAAAGTCTGATACGGGCGGGGCATGAGCCTTCCTGTTCTCGACGCCCAGAATTTTGATGCCGCCCGCCAGCACTGGATTGCCGTGCGCGTCTATTATGAAGACACCGATTTCACCGGCATGGTCTATCACGCCAACTACTTGCGCTTCTTCGAGCGCGGCCGGTCAGACCATCTGCGCGATGCCGGTATTTCTCACCAGTCGCTGCTGGCGCGGGAAGACCCGGCGGCCTTTACACTGACCAATGTGAACGTTACTTACCGCAAGCCTGCGAAGGTGGACGATCTGCTCCATATCCGCACCCGCTATCTGGGCATGGACGGCCCCCGCATCCGCTTCTCCCAGAGCTGCCTGCGCGGGGATGAGGTGCTCGCCGAGGGCGAAATCACCGCCGTGATGATCCATGCCGACGGCCGCCTGCGCCGCCCCATCAAGGAAATCTCCGAGCATCTGGAAGCCTATCGCTGGCGGCCTCAAGATTAAGAATTCGCCATAATGGGTTAACCTGCGTGCGGTAAGCGACATATCGACTGCGCAAAGCCCGCAACACGCCGTGTTTCTGCCGGATTTGCACTAGATTACAGAGCGGAAATAACCAGTGCGTGCAGTTGAACCCCCTCCCGTTTCTGCTACCGCAGGAACCGCGCGGGGCAGGGTGATTTGCCCCGGCTGGCCAAGGAGATGACGAGACCCATGGAAACGGAAGCGATCGACGCGGTTGCCAGCCATTCGGATTTTTCCCTGATCAGCCTGCTGATGGCTGCTGATCCGGTCGTGAAGCTTGTGCTGCTTGCGCTGTTCCTTGCGTCGATATGGTCGTGGATCGTGATCGGCGAAAAGTTCTTCAAGCTGAACGGCCTGAAGAAGTCCTCGCGTGAATTTGAAGACGCCTTCTGGAGCGGACGGGCTGGCGAGATCGACATGCGCCCCGGCCAGGGCGGCAAAGACCCCGCCAGCCGGGTGTTCATCTCGGCGGCGCGCGAATGGTCGGATGCCGGCAAGGGCCCGACCCCTGCAGAAGCGTCCGCCATCGTCAGCCGGGCGGAGCGTTCGATGCGCGCTGCGGTTGACCGGGAGCTTGGCCGTGCCGGAGGCGGGCTCTCCATCCTCGCCACCATCGGGTCGGCCTCGCCCTTCATCGGCCTCTTCGGCACGGTCTGGGGCATCATGAACGCCTTCCTCAACATCGCCGAGCAGCAGGATACGAGCCTGGGCACCGTGGCCGGCCCGATTGCCGAAGCCCTCTTCGCCACCGGCCTCGGCCTGATCGCGGCTATCCCGGCGGTTATCTTCTACAACAAGTTCACCAGCGACCTGACCAAGCTTGGCGACCAGCTCGACACTTTCTCCCAGGATGTCCTTGTGCGCCTGTCCCGGCGCGCGTCGGACACGGCGCGGGACTGAGGAGCATCCATGGGCCTGATCCTCGGTTCTGGTGGCAAGGGCGGGCGGCGCGGACGCCGTTCCCTGAACGCCGAAATCAACGTCACCCCGTTCGTGGACGTCATGCTCGTGCTGCTCATCGTGTTCATGGTGACCGCGCCGATGCTTGTCCGCGGCGAGCAGCTGAACCTTCCGCGTACCTCTTCGGCGCCGATCAAGTCTGATCCAAACGATGCGCCGCTGACGGTATGGGTCAAGGCCGATGGCACGGTGCTGATCCAGCAGACCGAAGTGCCGGTTGAAACCCTGGGGGCGCAGCTGCAGGCCATCGTCGGGGAGGGGTATGACAAGGATGTGTTCCTCTATGCCGATGAAAGCGTGCCCTATGGCATCGTGATGGATGTGACCGCTGAAGTGCGCGGCGCCGGCTTCACCCGCATGTCCTTCGTCACTGAACAGAAGACCGACCAACCCCGCTGACCCCTGAGGAGCCAGCCTAGAGAATGCTTCGTGGCCTGACAGTTTCCGCTCTTGTGCATGCCAGCGTGCTGGCCATGGCGGTATTCTCATGGCCGCAGAAGAAGGATGACTGCGACGAGCAGATCGACCGCCTCCGCCGCGAACAGCCTGGCATCAGCTCGGTTGAGATCCTGATGCAGCTGCCGCAATGCGCGTCCTCAGCGGATCTGCCGATCGATTTCCTTGAAATCGGCCGCATCTCGGATGTGGCAGAGCTGCGCAAATCCGATACGCCCCAGCCCGAGGAGGAGCCGGAAGCTGCGCCCGAACCGGTCGAGGAAACGCCTCCGCCGCCAGAGCCGGAAGCCGCAGAGCCGGAGCCCGAAGTGGCCGTGCCTGATCCGCGCCAGCCTGAGCCCGAGCCGGAGAAGAAACCGGACCCCAAGCCCGAGCCGAAGAAAGAGGAACCGAAGCCCAAGCCCAAACCGGTGGAGAAACCCCCGGCCAAGCCGAAGGACGACCTCGACTTCCTGGACGATTTCGAAAGCGCGCTTCAGTCCAAACGCGCCACCGAGCAGCGCCCGGACGCGCAGCAGACCGACCGGCCCGTGCTGGCCAATGCCGACCGCGACCAGCAGGGGGCAGGGGCGCGCACCGGCGCGACCGCCTCGCTGCAGGCGGCCCTGCGCCGCCAGATCGGCGAATGCTGGGCAACGGTCGATGACCTGCCGCCCGAGCATCAGATCAATGTGACGATCAGCGTCCAGCTGGCCCGCGACGGGTCGCTGATCAGCTCAAAACTGGTCACGCCCAGCTCCCGCCCTGTCGGCCGTTCGGGCATTGCGGTTGACCGCGCCCTGCTTGCAGTGCGCAAATGCGGCGAGACCAATTACCGGCTGCCGCCGGAAGACTATGAGCTTTGGAAAGATATCAGCGTAACGCTCGGCCCCAGACAGGGCTAAGACGATAGGCGCACCATGAATACGATGAGGAGTCCGAACTGATGCTGAAAAGACTGATGCCGCTCCTGGCAGTCATCCTGATGGCCTTTGGCCTGGCTGGCCCTGCCAGTGCCCAGCTGCAGGTCCGTGTGGATGAGGGGAATTTCAAACCGACGCCGATTGCCATTCCGGACTTTCAGGTGACCGGCACGAACACCCAGCTTGCCCGCCAGATTGCCGATGTGGTGCGCGCCGACCTCGCCTCCACCGGCCTGTTCGACATGCAGAACCCGGCCTCCTTCATTCAGCGTGATCTCTCGATCAATGCCGAGCCGCGCTTTGCTGACTGGAAGATCATCCGCACAGACGCGCTCGTTGTGGGCGCCTTTGAAGAGCTTCCCGATGGCAAGCTCGCCGTCTCCTTCCGTCTGTGGGACGTGTATGGCGGGGAGCTGATGCGCATCAATGGCGAGCCGGGCCGCCGGCTGACCACGACGCCGGAAAACTGGCGCCGCATCGCCCACAAGATTGCCGACTCGATCTACACGCGCCTGACCGGTGAAGATCCGTATTTCGATACCCGCATCGTCTATATCGCGGAAACCGGTCCGAAGACGGAGCGTGTGAAGCGCCTCGCCATCATGGACAGCGACGGCGCCAACCAGCAATATCTGACCTCCGGCCGCTCGACCGTGCTGACGCCCCGCTTCAGCCCGTCGGCCCAGGAAATCACCTACATGTCTTTTGAAGGCGGCCGCCCGCGCGTCTATCTCTTCAATATCGAGACAGGCCGTCAGGAACTGCTGGGCAATTTCCCCGGCATGACCTTCGCCCCCCGCTTTGCCACCGATGGTCAGAGCGTGCTGCTCTCCCAGGCTCAGCGCGGCAACACCGACATCTACATCATGAATCTGCGCACGCGCGAAAGCCGCCGCCTGACGGACCATCCGGCGATTGATACCTCGCCGTCCATGTCGCCCGATGGCCAGTCGATCGTGTTCAACTCAGACCGGGGCGGCACACCGCAGCTCTACATCATGAACACCGATGGCAGCCCGCGCGCCTGTCCCTCGGGTGGCCGCGATACCGCCTGCCGGATCACCTTCGGCCGCGGCCGGTATTCCACGCCGGTCTGGTCGCCGCGCGGCGATCTGATCGCCTTCACTAAGCAGGAAGCCGGCAAATTCTACATCGGCGTCATCGGCGTGGATGGCAAAGGCGAGCGTCTGCTTTCGGAATCCTATCTCGATGAAGGTCCGGACTGGTCGCCGAACGGCCGTGTCATCGTCTTCTTCCGCGAGAACCGTCCCGGTGCCGGTCCCCAGCTCTGGTCAGTGGATCTTTCGGGCCGCAACGAGCGCCGCGTGATGACCCAGACCGACGCTTCAGACCCTGCCTGGTCGCCGGTCCTGCAATAGAAACTGCACCTTCCCGGGGCGTTTGTTCCGGGAGGGTGGCCAAATAAGGCCATTTTGTGGCAAAAACACCACGGCTGGCAGAAAATTCACCGGAATACCGATTGTCCCGGTAATTTAGTCAGAATAAGGAAATAAAGGCCCGATAAGACGGCCGCCGACACACAGAAGCCGCGAAGCGGTCCGTAAAGTGCCAACTGAAGTAAACTTGGAGCCCCGACACATGCATATTCTCCTGAAAGCCTCTGCCGCCGCCGCTCTGCTGGCCGCGACGGCTGCTTGCGCCTCCCGTCCCCCGCCGGTCGAAGAAAAGCCGGTCACCCCTCCGCCGGTCGAAGAGACCGTGACGGAAACCGAAACCGTCGTCACCGAGCCGGTGGTCGAATCCACGATCACCCCTGGCTCGCTGGAAGATTTCCGCGTGAACGTGGGCGAGCGCGTCTATTTCGACCTCGACCAGTACCGCCTCGATTCTGACGATCAGGAAATCCTGAAGCGTCAGGCCGCCTGGCTGAACGCTTACCCGAACGTTCGCGTTCTCGTCGCCGGTAACGCTGACGAGCGCGGCACGCGCGAATACAACCTCGCCCTCGGCGAGCGCCGCGCTTCGGCTGCGAAAGACTACCTGGTCAGCCTCGGCGTCAGCGCTTCGCGCATCGACACCGTGTCCTACGGCAAGGAGCGTCCGATCGCTGCTGGCTCGAATGAAGAGTCCTGGGCGATGAACCGGAACTCCTGGACCCAGATCGTTTCTGGCGCCACCAGCTAAGCTGACTGCGTTTCAGGGATGAAAACGACAGCCGGGTGCCATAATTTGGCCCCGGCTGTTTCTTTTAGTCCACCGGGCTGAAGTCTGCCCCCGCACCCGGAGATACCCGTCATGCTGAAAGCCTCCCTTACTGGTCTTGCCGCCCTTGGACTTCTCGCCACGCCTGCCCTTGCGCAGACCGTTGGCGCGCCGATCGTGAAAGGGGTCACAACCGGCGATCTTTCCCGCCAGGTTGATCAAACCCGTCAGCAGACGGCAGATCTGATGCTTGAGATCAATCGCAACGCCGATCGCATCAACCAGCTGAACGGCCGGATCGAAACGCTCGAATACGAACTCTCCCGCACGCGTGATGGGGCCCAGCAGCAATTGCTGGATAATGAAGCCCTCGCCCGCGAGAACGCAGAACTCCGCCAGCAGCTTCAGGCGCAGGCGCGTGCAATCACGGCGCTGCAGATGGTTGTCGGCGTTGAAGCCACTGAGATGCTCGACACGGGGTCGGGCCCGGCGCCGGCCGGTCCGCTGCCGGGCGCTTCCTCGCAGCTTCCCGTTGGCCCGTCGCCCAGTGCGCAGCCTGGTTCTTCCGGTGGCCCGTCCGTGCTCACCCCGGCAGGCAATTCGCAGGGCGCCCTGCCGGAAGGCTCGCTCGGCACAATTTCGGCCAGCCAGCTTCCCGGCGAGGCCGGCCCGCTCTTTGCGGTCGCCCGCCAGCGCCTTCTGGCGCTCGATTATGCCGGCGCGCAGGAAGCCTTCCAGGAATTCGTCACCAAGTTCGGAAATGATCCGCAGGCGGGCGAAGCCTATTTCTGGCTCGGTGAAACGCTGCATCAGCAGAACGCCTACGCCGAAAGCGGCCAGGCCTACACCACCATGATCCGCTCTTTCCCCGATGATGCCCGCGCGCCTGACGCCCTGGCCCGCCTTGCCCGCGCTATGCGCCTCATCGGCGATACGGAGAAGGCCTGTCAGGCGCTCGATACGCTGCCCAAGCGCTACCCCAACGCCTCCAAGGTCGTGCGTGACCTGGCCGCCGTCGAGCGCACTCGTTCCGGATGCAAAAGCTAGCGCCTGAGACAGCGTTCACGGCAGCGCTCGCCGCGCTGCCCGCCTGTCTGCTTGAAGCGCCCATCGGGCTGGCTGTCTCGGGCGGCGGCGATTCCCTCGCGCTGCTAGTCCTCGCCCATCGCTGGGCCGCCAGCGATGGGCGGGCGCTCTGTGTCTTCACTGTCGATCATGGTCTGCGCCCCGAAGCGCGGGCGGAGGCTGAAGCGGTGGCCGGTCTCTGCCGGCAGCTCGGGCTCGCGCATGAAACACTCTGTCTCGAAGGCGCTGCGCCGCGCCAGGCTTTGCTCCGGCGGGGTCGCCATGCCGCCCTTGCGCTGGCCCTGCGCCGGAAAGGGGGGCGCCTGCTGCTCACCGGGCATACGGCGGAGGATCAGGCCGAGACCTTCCTCATGCGGGCCCGTCAGGGCTCGGGCTGGTATGGTCTCGCCGGGATGCGGCCCCTGTCCCTGTCGCCCGTCTGGCCAGAGGGGCAGGGCGTGTTCATCGCCCGGCCTCTCCTCAAGGTCCGGCGGGATGATCTTAGGGCCTTCCTGAGGGGGGAGGGGCTCCCTTGGGCCGACGACCCCTCGAATGAAAATCTCGCCTTCGAGCGGGTCCGGATGCGGGCGCTTCTGTGCAACGAAATGCAACGGCCTGAAACGGTTTGGCGCCTGATTGACCAGTGTCAGACATTAAGAATGATTGAGGATGCAACGCTTTGGCACTGGATGAAACAAAATGTCACCTCGGTTGAGGGGGGGCTGGAGGTCGCCTCCTTTGACGGCCTGGGGCCAGAAAGCGCGGCCCGCGCGCTGGGGCTTCTGATCCAGATTGCCGCCGGGAGGGAGGCGCCGCCAAGGCGCGAAAGCCTCGGCCGGCTCCTGGACCGCATTGTTTCCGAAGAGAATTTTCGTGGCGCAACTTTGGGCGGCTGCCATATCCGAGCCCGCCGGGGGCGCCTCCGGCTGGTTGCAGAAGCCGACGCGCCTCCGCCCGCAATGGCTGCGCGCCTCGCTGCGCTCCAGGCCATCCTCTCCGGAAACGCGCAAGAAATTGCCGCAGCAGCAGGAAAGGAGTCGTTTTTAGAGGAATTGGTGCCTATCTTCTAATCTCAATCCCTTATGGTTGATCGAATTGTTTCTGACGGAAGCTAAGCTATGAACGTCCGTAATCTGGCGATCTGGGGCGCGCTCGCCCTTCTCGTAATCGGTATGGCTGTGATGATGGGCGGCAACCCTGAGGTTGCCCGCGCCCAGCCCACAAAGCTGTCCGAGATCTATCAGCTCGCAGAAGACGGCAAGGTTGCCGAAGCGACGCTGGGGGATACGACCATCATCGCCAAGACAACTGACGGCCGCACCCTGAAAAGCGAGCTGCGGGCCCTCGATATGAAAACCGAGGACATTCTCACCCAGAACAACGTTCCTTTCTCGGTCAAACCCGATACCGGCCGCAACAATGTGGCCTCTGTTCTCCTGTCGCTTCTGCCGATCCTGCTGATCGTTGGCTTTGTCTTCTTCATGATGCGCCAGATGCAGGGTGGGGGAACACGCGGCGCAATGAGCTTTGGCAAATCCCGCGCCCGCCTCCTCACCGAGAAGCAGGGCCGCGTCACATTTGACGATGTGGCCGGCGTCGATGAAGCCAAGGAAGAGCTGCAGGAGATCGTCGAATTCCTGCAGGATCCCTCCAAATTCCAGCGCCTCGGCGGCAAGATCCCGAAAGGTGCGCTGCTGGTTGGCCCACCCGGCACGGGTAAGACGCTGCTCGCCCGCGCTGTGGCGGGTGAAGCCGGCGTGCCGTTCTTCACCATTTCGGGCTCCGACTTCGTAGAAATGTTTGTCGGCGTCGGCGCCAGCCGCGTGCGCGACATGTTCGAGCAGGCCAAGCGCTCGGCGCCCTGCATCATCTTCATCGACGAGATCGATGCGGTCGGCCGTTCGCGTGGTGCCGGCCTTGGCGGCGGCAATGACGAGCGCGAGCAGACGCTCAACCAGCTGCTGGTCGAAATGGACGGCTTTGAAGCCAATGAAGGCATCATCATCATGGCGGCGACCAACCGTCCGGATGTGCTTGACCCCGCTTTGCTGCGTCCCGGCCGGTTTGACCGTCAGGTGACGGTTGGCAACCCGGACATCATCGGCCGCGAGAAGATCCTGCGCGTTCACATGCGCAATGTTCCGCTCGCCAAGGATGTGGATTCCAAAACGATTGCGCGGGGCACACCGGGTTTCTCGGGCGCTGACCTTGCCAACCTCGTCAACGAGGCGGCCCTTCTGGCAGCCCGCCGCGGCAAACGCGTCGTGGCGATGCAGGAGTTTGAAGACGCCAAGGACAAGGTTCTGATGGGTCCCGAGCGCCGCTCGATGGTCATGTCGGAGAAGGAAAAGATCCTCACCGCCTGGCATGAAGCTGGCCATGCCGTGGTCGCCATGAAGGTGCCCGCCGCAGACCCCGTCCACAAGGCCACGATCATTCCGCGCGGCCGCGCCCTGGGCATGGTCATGCAGCTGCCGGAAGACGACAAGCTGTCGATGTCCAAGGTCGAGATGACCTCGCGCCTTGCGATCATCATGGGTGGCCGCGTGGCCGAGGAGCTGAAGTTTGGCGATGACAATGTCACCGCTGGCGCCGCCTCCGATATCCAGCAGGCAACGCGCCTTGCCCGTGCCATGGTCACGCGCTGGGGCTATTCCGATATCATCGGGCCGGTCGATTACGGCTCCGATCAGGGCGATGTATTCCTTGGCCAGCAGCTGATGCAGTCCAGCCATATCTCGGAGGAGACCTCGCGCAAGATCGAGGAAGAAGTCCGTAAGCTGATCGAAAAGGGCAAGCAAGATGCCCGTGAGATCATGACGAAGTTCCGCAATGAATGGGAAGCGATCGCCAACGGCCTGCTCGAGTTTGAAACGCTTTCAGGCGAAGAGATTGCAAATCTTCTGAAGGGCACCCCGCCGAGCCGTCCGGATGTCTCCGACGATGACGCGGGCCCGTCTTCCGCCGTTCCGGTCATCGGCAAGCGCAAGAAGCCCAAGGATGGCGGTATTGGCGACGCTGAGCCCAATCCGGCCTGATTTCCGGCTCTCGGTATAATGCAAACCCTTCCGGCTAGTCCGGAAGGGTTTTTCTTTTATTGGGCATCAGGGGCGTGATGAACGGCGGCTTGCCTTTCCAGGAGGCGCCGGTAGGCTGCTGCTCATGAAATTCAAAGCTGCCTTCGCGCCCGCCATCGCCCTTTTCCTTGCCGCCTGCGCGACTGCGCCCGCCGGTCCACCAGACCTTCCGTTTGCGGAAGGGTTGGCGGCGGCCTGCGGCAAGGCATTTGAAGGGCGCGTGGTCAGCCAGGACGCTGCCGATGATGAGTGGCGCGAGAACCGTCTCGTCGTGCATGTGCGCGACTGTGAACCCGGTGAATTCCGTCTGCCACTCAGCGTGGGCGAAGATCGCTCCCGCACCTGGGTGCTCAGCTCAACCGGGCCAGATGGAAGCTGGGAGCTGCGCCATGTGCATCGCCATGAGGACGGCAGTCTTGATGCCTTGACCAGCTATGGCGGCTATTCGATTTCTGATCCTGCTGCCGCCCGTCAGGAGTTCCCCGCTGATCAGTCGACCAAGGATCTGTTCGACCGGGAGGGTATTCCGGTATCGAAGGCCAATGTGTGGGCGGTTGAAGTGCGCTCAGGCCAGCAGATGTTTGCCTACGAACTGAAGCGGCCGGAACGGTTCTTCCGGGTAGAGGTGGACCTTTCCAAACCGGTGGAAATCCCGCCGCCGCATTGGGCGCCCCCTGCGCCTCCGATGTGAGTATCGCGGGCAACCGGTGAGAACGCCGGTCAGCCCATACGTCCACCGCCCGGTGGACGGCGCCTTTCATTCAGCGACAAGGTTTGAGCCGCCTTTTCCTGCGCATGAACAGGGGAAGGGGTGGCCAATCTGGATCCTTGAGCATCGGGGGCATGAGCTTCATTTCGCGAGCCCGGAAGAAATGGCGCATGTGGTGGATGTGCTGGGTCAAAAGATTCTGCCGGACCCGCGCGTGCTGGGCGCCGAGTTCAGCGCGGTCAATTCGCATTGGCTGTCCCGGATGGACAAGGCCTGGCTGAGTTAGAAGGTGCGCCAGGAGATTGTGGCAAGGCTGTAGGCCGTGCCGGGAAATCGCGGCGCCTTCTAGCCCCCTTGTCACGATCTTGATCCGTGGCAGGATGCAGTCTGGGGTTGCAGATAGTTGGGGGATTTATCGTGGCAGATGTGGTGGGCGCTTCGGCAGAAGCGGAAATGACGCGTCCGTTGATGGCCCGGTTCAAACCGATGCAGGTATCGGTTCTTGTCTATCTGGTGGGCGAGGCTGGATTGATGGCCACCAGCCTGATCGAGTTTTACTACCGGACCCGTCAGGGCGCCGATCCGTTTCTGGACTTCGGGGCGGTGTCATCCGCATTTTCGATCGTCGTCCTGGGCATCAGCCTGGCGCAGGTATTGGGTCTCATTGCGTCTGTTGTCTTTGTTTCCATGTGGACCTACCGCGCCATGAAAAATCTGCACATCGTCCGGGCTGCCGCGGCAACGATGTCCCCAGGCTGGGCGGTGGGCTGGTATTTCATCCCAATCGCCAACCTTTGGAAACCGTTTGAAGGCATGCAGCAGATCTGGCGCGAGTCTCACCGCCTTGCCGGCCGCCCCGAGAATATCGCCGCCTATGTCGGCTGGTGGTGGGCGACATGGGTCATCTCCAACATCCTTGCCAATATTGCCCTGCGCCTGACCGGGTTTGTTGAGCCGCTCCCCACTTATGATGCCGGTCTACTGGTAAGTGCCGTCGCCAGCGCGTTGTCGGTTGTGTGCGGGCTCCTGCTTTTGCGGACAACGAAGCAGGTGACGATGGTTCAGGCAGAAATGCGAACAGGCGGACTTGCCGATACGTTTGGCTGATCGCATCGGCGCGGCTTCCCAAGTCGGTTGTCGCGCGATAGACACCGCCCGACACAGCCAGAAACCAGACAGTATCGAGGGGTTTTCCCATGGCCGGGCACAGTAAATGGGCCAATATCCAGCATCGCAAGGGCAAGCAGGACAAGAAGCGCGCCGTGCTGTTTGCGCGCCTGTCCAAAGAAATCACCGTGGCCTCAAAGATGGGCGGGCCGGATCCGGCGATGAACCCGCGCCTGCGGCTGGCCATTGCCAACGCCAAGGGCGTTTCGGTGCCCAAGGACAATATCCAGCGCGCCATCGACAAGGGCCAGAGCGGCGGCGGGGCCGACTATGCCGATATCCGCTATGAGGGTGTTGGCCCCGGCGGCGTTGGCATCATCATCGAGGCCTCCACCGACAACAAGAACCGCGCGGCCACTGATATCCGCACCGCCTTTTCCAAGAATGGCGGCGCGCTCGGCACCACGGGCTCTGTCTCGTTCAACTTCGACCAGCTGGGTGAGATTGAATATCCCGTCAGCGCGGGAACCGCTGACGAGGTAATGGAAGCGGCCATCATGGCCGGCGCGCAGGACGTGGAATCCGATGAGGAAGGCCACTGGATCTATACGGCGCGCGAAGATTTTGCCGCTGTCTCCACCGCGCTTGCCGAGACTTTCGGCAGCAAGGTCGAGCCGACATCGGCCAAGATCATCTGGAAGCCGAAAGTGACGACGCCGGTTTCGGGCGAGGCGGCTGACCAGCTGATGAAGCTGCTCGATGTGCTGGATGAACTCGATGACGTTCAGAACGTCTACGACAACTCAGAACTCTCTGAAGACGAGATGGCCCGCCTGGCCGGAGGCTGATCAGCCTTCGGCGCCGAGGCCCAGGCTTTCCAGAATGCTTTCGGTATCGGCCCCCGGACGCGGCGGCGGCAGCCGCAGGCTGGCCGGTGTTTCCGAGAAGTGGACCGGATGGCGCATGGTGCGGTACTTTCCAGCTTCTGGATGTTCGGCTTCCGTGAAGAAACCGGTCGAGACGAGGTGGGGATCGCTGAGCACTTCGGCCATTGTGTTATAGCGCATGGCCGGAATGTCTGCCTTGTCCATCAGTTCCAGCCATTCGTCCGTCGTCTTGGTAGCGCTCACCTGTTCGATCAGCGCATAGAGGGCGCCGACATTCTCGGTGCGCGCCTGATAGGTTGAGAAGCGCGGATCCTTGAAGATTTCGGGCATGCCGCCGATCGCGAAGAACTTCTCCCACTGCTCATCCGAATAGGGCACGAGGCCAATAAAGCCGTCCTTGGTGGGGTAGGGGCGGCGGTTTGGATTGATGGAACGCGTATAGGCGAGCTTTCCATTGCCCGGCAGGAACGTTTCTCCATAGAGATTTTCGACCATGTTGAAGAAGGTGAAGCTTTCCAGCATGGGCACCTGCACGAACTGGCCCTTGCCGGTGCGGGCGCGGTGGAACAGCGCGGCGAGGGTGGCGTAGGTGGCGAAGAGGCCCGCCGTCTTGTCGGCCACCAGGGAGGGGGCGTATTCCGGCCGCCCGCCAGAGCGCAGCGCATTGAGATCGGCAAAGCCGGAAGCCCCTTGAATGAGATCGTCATAGGCCTGGCGCCGTTCATAAGCGCCGCCTTTGCCGAAGCCGGCGCAATGGACATAGACGATGTCCTCTTTCAGCGCCTTGACCTGCTCATAGCCAAAGCCAAGCCGCTCCATGCCGGCAAGGCGGACATTGTGAAAGAACACATCTGCGGTCTTCAGCAGCTCCGTCAGCGCCGTTTTGCCTTCCGGCGTCTTGGCGTCCAGCGTCATCGCCTTCTTGTTGCGGTTAAGCGCCATGTAGATGGGACCGAGGTCGCCAGTGGGGGAGACGCCGGCATAGCGCATCGTATCGCGCTTCTTGGGAGGCTCGATCTTGATGACCTCTGCCCCGAGATCGGCAAGGATCAGCGTCGCAAACGGCCCGAGCACAACCGAGCTCATGTCTACGATACGGATTCCGGAAAGCGGGCCGGGGCGGGACTTATCGGTCATTAAGGGCCTCCATATTTTTTGGCTAAGTGCCTGCAGGCGGCCCGGAAGATCAAGGCGTTCCCTAGCGTTAAAGTGCCAGGGCGAGACGCGCCTCTTCAATATGATCCGTTTTCGCGTGGAAGAGTGACCAATCATCTGTTTCGGCAATCGGCGCCCAGAGCGCTTCGACTTCCTCAATCACCAGGCTGACGGGGGATGATTTCTGGAAGTAAGCATGGCCGAGCCGTTCCGGGCGGCGGGGCGTCCGCGCCATCAGCGCGGCGCGCACGGGGGCAAACTGAGCGGAGCTGTAAAGGCTGGCCTGGGGCGAGGCGGCGGCGCGGGCCTCGCTGGCGCTGCCCGCAAACCAGTCGAAGAAAGTCTGAGGCCAGCTGGCGCCGCTTTCGGTCATCCACCCATAAAATGTCTGCAGAAAGGAGATGTCAGTATCCGTATCATTCTCCGGCTCAAGCCCGAGCAGTTCGTGGGTGTGGGCGTTGAAGCTTTCCCGATAGGCGCTTTCATAAGGCACCAGAGCTTTGGCCAGATCTTCGGCATCTGCGAGCAGCAGCAGGGCAGAGGCGAGCTGCTGCAAAGCCCAGCCGCCCTGCACAGGCTGCCGGCCAAACCGGTAGAGCCCCTGGCTGTCGAAATAGGCGGCCGTGAAATTGGGGTCGGAGACCGGCAGAAAGCGCCAGGGGCCGAAGTCGAATGTCTCGCCTGTGATGTTGAAATTGTCCGTATTCATCACCCCGTGGACAAAGCCAGCAGCCATCCACTGGCCGATCATCCATCCTGTTGCGACTGCAACAGATTCCAGAAGATTCTGCGCCTTGGCCGGCATCTCGGGCGCATCCGCATCCGGATAGAACTCTGCGATGCAATAGTCGACCAGGCGCGCCATGCTTTCGCGGTCCTCTTCCCAGGCGCAGCGCTGGAAGGTGCCAAACCGGACATGGCTGTGTGACAGCCTTACCAGGACGGAAGACCGTGTGGGGGACGGCTCGTCATTGCGGCTCAACTGCTCGCCTGTTTCAACAAGGCTGAACGCTTTTGACGTGTTGACACCAAGGGCTTCCAGATAGTTGGCAGCCAGGATTTCGCGCACGCCGCCCTTGAGCGTCAGGCGCCCATCGCCCTGCCGGGAATAGGGCGTCTGGCCGGAGCCTTTAGTCCCGAGGTCGAGCAGCCGCCCTGCGCGGTCGCGCAGCTGGGCAAAGAGAAAGCCACGGCCATCCCCAAGCTGGGGGTTGTACGTGCCAAACTGGTGACCATGGTACCGCATCGCCAGCGGCTCCGGCAGGTTTCCCGGCAGCGCTTCGAAACGGGCAAAGTGCCGGATCCAGTCTTCGGCGGACAGATCTCCAAGCCCAGTTTCCAACGCCCAACGCTGGTTGCGCCAGCGCAACAGGGTGGAGGGAAAATCTGTCGGCGCCACTGCGTCCGCGAAGGAATCTGCGATCCTCAGGAAGGGGGGGGCAGGGGACGAGCGGGCTTTGTCGGGCGGGTTCTGCATGAAATACACCAGCTTGTAGGTGGGCGGACTAAATGGAAGCGGAAATAAAAGTTCCTTTTTTGTATGCAGCGGCGCAGCACAAGTCACCCCTTTCCGCACCGGCAATACCGCATAAGAGTGAGATGAGTCCAATCAATGACAAGCGGCAAAAGCTTGCGCCTGGACCAGGAAAAACGGGAGGAAACGAATGAAGTATTTCAGAGGAGCGCTTCTTTGCGCCTCGGCAATTGCGCTCAGTGGCGTACTGGGGGCCCAAGCTCAACAAGAAGATGGCGAACGAAAACTCAGCACGGTGACGGTGACGGGGTCCTACATTCAGGGGAGCCCGGAAGATGCTGCCCTACCGGTCGATGTGTTGACGGCTGGAGACCTTATCCTTGAGGGAAAGCCATCGGTTACCGAACTGATCAGGAATTTGGGTGTCTCGTCCGGCGTTGACGGACAAACGAACCAGTTTGCGTCGAACGGCTTGGAAGGCACGTCAAACGTGAACCTTCGGGGCCTCGGGCCTGCGCGGACGCTGGTTCTGATCAATGGCCGGCGCCACACATTCCATCCTTACTCGATTGGTGAGCAAGCCCAGCTTTTCGTTGATACGAACAGCATTCCTTCGATCGCCATCGGAAGGATCGAAGTTCTGAAAGACGGGGCTGCAGCGCTCTATGGTTCAGATGCGATTGCTGGCGTCGTGAATTTCATAACTCGGGACGATCTCGATGGATTTGAAATTGGGGGCTCTTACCAGACTTATGAAGGCACGGATGGCGAATATGACGTTTCTGCCGCCTACGGTTTCCAAGGATCCAATTTCAGTTGGGTAACGTCGCTCGGCTATCAGTTCCGCAATGAAGTGCCGCTGAATGAGAAAGATTGGGGCGTCCAGCCCTATGCCAACAACCCGGTGGGAGGCTGGTCGGCTATTTCCAATCCTGGGCGGTTTGTTCCGCTTGGCGTTGGGGCGACAGGTCTTACTCCGCTCGCTGCCAACGTGAACGATGTGGGGTGTGAAGCCCTTGGCGGCTCATTGGCGCCGACCTGTGTGTTTAACTTCACCCAGTTCGACAATCTGGTGGAAGAGGAAGAACGCTTCCAGTTCCTGACCGAATTTAATCGTCAGATGGGCAATGGCGCTGAGCTGCATCTGGAACTGATGTACGCCCAGACCGACGTGCCGACTTGGAAAACCTCACCTTCCTATCCCCCGCAGGTGCTGACCAACCAGGTGGTTCTCGCCAGCCATCCGGCGTTTCAACAATATATGATGGACAATCCGGGGGCGTTCCCGGCGGGCACGGTAGCCGCATTGTTCATTGGGCGGTCCTTTGGCCTTGGCGGTTTCCCTGGAACCGGGAGCTCCCAAGAAGGCAGCCGCGACTACAATACCTGGCGTGGGTCGGGTTCCTATAACGGCAGCTTTGAGAACGACATCAATTATGATCTCGGCCTGTCCTATTCGCGGACAGAGGGTTATCGCCTCACCAATGACACATACATAACTGGCCTGACTTCAGCGCTGCGCGGATTTGGTGTCTGTACGGACCCGAATACCGGCTTTGATCCGGCAACAGGCACTGTACCCTATGCGCCGGGCTATACCGGAACGCTGACGGCTGGCGCAGGTGGGTGTGAATACTACAATCCGTTCTCGAACGGGATTGCAGCAAATGCCATCACCGGTCAGCAAAACCCGGGCTATGTGCCCGGCCTGGAAAACTCAGTGGCCCTTGCCGAATGGCTAACGGATCCGAGTGAAACAACAACGACCACGGATCTTCTGGTCTTCGATGCTGTTTTCTCTGGAACCAGTAATGTGCAAGCCGCTGGCGGGGCTATTGGCTGGGCGGCTGGCGCCCAGGTTCGCCGTGAGAGTTACAAGGTGGTGCCGTCTGCATTGACGGATCTGAACGTGACGCCAGGTCCCGGCGGTACGGGCCCGTACTCTTTCCTTGCGGGGACAACCGCATCTGATCGGGAGCAGACGATCTACGCCGTGTTCGGGGAGCTTCAGGTTCCGCTGTACGACAATCTCGATATGCAGGTTGCCGTTCGTTACGAGGACTATGGCGGTGCCATCGGCTCGACCTTTGATCCGAAAGTCGCAGCCAAGTGGCAGGTGAATGACAATATCGCCCTTCGCGGTTCAGCTCAAACGTCGTTCCGCGGCCCGACGCTGAACCAGCTCGACGGTGTGGGCACAACCCTGCAATTCGTCTCTGCCGCCTCGGCCTTCAAGGCGATCGACCAGTTCGGTAATCCGAACCTGGCGCCCGAGTCCGCGTTCAGCTTCAATTTCGGTGCTCTGTTCGAGCAAGGCGGTTTCAACGCTTCGCTCGACTACTACAACTTCGACTTCGAAGATCCGATCATCGTGGAAGAGCAGTCGAACATTGTTGCAGCTGCTGTGACGGCTCTCCGGGCGGGAGACCTTTCGGCGCCGATTCTCAGCCGGATCACCTTTAATGACCCGAACGATATTGCTGTTGGGGTTGGTGGGCCAAGGGCTGCCGGCTCGGATATTGCACGTGTACGGACGGGTGTTGTAAACGGTCCAAACATCAAAACTTCCGGTATCGACCTTCGTCTGGCAAATACCTTTGGTGCCATGGAAGGAGGCGGTGAAATCTCACTTGGCCTCGATGCCACCTATATCATTGAGTATGATGTTGCGCCGTATTTCGTTGAAGGTGTTTCGATCGGTGGGGGCGACTATGTCGGCCAGTTCAATCGATCGAACTTCACGCGCTCGATGCCGCAGTGGAAGGCTAATGTGTTTGCCAACTATGCTCTTGGTGACCACAATCTGCGTGCTGTCATGCGTCACATCGACAGCTACAAGGATGAACGCGCGCCCGCCGCAAGGGGAGGCGTCGGTGAGAAGATCGATTCTCAGACAACGTTTGACTTGTTCTACAATTGGAAAGCGCCGTTTGAGTTCGATCTCGGCCTCAGCGTTGTCAACGTCACCGACGAGGATCCGCCGTTCGCTGCGTTTGATTTGAACTACGATCCCTACACGCACAATCCATTCGGTAGGACCTTTAAAATCAGCCTGACCAAGCGGTTTGGTGGCGGTAGCTAAGAAAGCAGAACGGCCCTCGATACCGGGGGCCGTTTTTCTTGCTTCGCGACAAACAAAAAGGGCGGCCGCAAGGCCGCCCTTTCCATTTTGGGTGATAGTCCCGTTGGCCGAAGGCCTTAGTAGACGTAGGTCAGTTCGAGGCCGAGCAGGCGGCCTTTCTTCAGCGGCGAGAAGGTGCCGCCAGCCGGCAGAGCCGGGTAGGAGAAGTTCTGACCGGTCGAGTTCGGGCCGGGGAAGGGCAGCTGCGTATCGTTGCCGAGTTGCACTTCATCCAGAAGGTTCTTGCCATAGAGCGAGGCCGAGAGGCCCTGCACCGGCGTTTCCCAGGTGATGTCCACATCAACCATGTTTGCATCCTGGATCCAGCCGAAGTTGCTGTCCGTGTATGCAATCCGGTCGCGGAACTGATAGTTCGCACGGGCCACGATGGCGCCCGAGGTGCCCAAATCAAAGTCCTTGATCAGACCGAAGCCGTAGGTGATCGGCGGGACGCGAGGCAGGTCGAGGTTGACGTCTTCATTGTCGACAACGCCATCGCCGTTGAGATCAAAGAAGACGCGGTCATAGCCGGCATCCATGAAGCCTGCATTGAACGACGCCAGAAGGGTATCCGTCAGAGAGAGGTGGCTCGAGAAATCTGAACAGGTTGGTTAGGTGAGATTTCTGCCTGCAGATCGGCTATTTTGCCGAACACAGGAGACGACCATGCCCAGACGACCGCGCCGGAATCACAGTCCGGCTTTCAAAGCGAAGGTGGCGCTCGCCGCTGTCCGCGGTGAACAGACCCTCGCCGAGCTTGCGCAGCAGTTCGATGTTCATCCCAATCAGATCAAGCAATGGAAAGACCAGCTCCTCGAGGGGGCGACGGGGGTCTTTGGCGACCCGCCGAAGGAAGAAGCGCCTGCCGTCGATCTGAAGGAGCTTCATGCCAAGATCGGCCAGCTGGCACTGGAGAATGATTTTTTGTCAGGAGCGCTCGGGAAGGCAGGACTGTTGCCGGGCGCAAAGAAATGATCAACCGGGATCACAAGCTTTCGGTAAAGCGTCAGGCCGCGCTGCTCGGCATCAGCCGGGGCAGCGTCTACTATCTGCAGCGCGAAGTGCCCGAGGCGGACCTTGCGCTGATGCTGCGGATCGACCAGTTGCATCTCGACTATCCGTTTGCGGGTAGCCGGATGCTGCGGGACTTGCTGGCTGGAGAAGGTTTGCACGCCGGCCGGCTGCATGTCTCTACACTGATGAAGCGGATGGGCATCGAAGCGCTCTACCGCAAGCCCAACACGTCGAAGCCTGAGCCCGGCCACAAGGTCTATCCCTACCTCCTGCGCAAGCTGGCGGTAACCCGGCCGAACCAGGTCTGGGCGATCGACATCACCTACGTGCCCATGGCGAGGGGCTTTGTGTACCTGGTCGCCGTCGTCGACTGGTTCAGTCGCCGGGTGCTTGCCTGGCGGCTGTCGATCACGATGGACGTAGGCTTCTGCATCGAGGCCGTCGAAGAAGCCGTCGCCCGATACGGCTGCCCCGAGATCTTCAACTCCGATCAGGGCAGCCAGTTCACATCGATCGCCTTCACGAAGATCCTGAAGGATCGAAACATCGAGATCAGCATGGACGGCCGCGGCGCCTGGAAGGACAATGTCTTTGTCGAGCGGCTCTGGCGCTCCATCAAATACGAGGAGATCTACCTCCGGGCCTATGCCAGCGTACCGGATGCCCGCGCCGGGATCGGCCGGTATCTTTCCTTTTACAATGCAAAGAGACCACACTCATCGCTTGACCGGAAAACACCGGATCAGGCCTACTTCAACGCGCTGCAGCCAATCCCGGTTGCGGCATAACCCGAAGGGCAGAAATCCACTTAGCAAGTGACCGATATCTGTTCAGACAAACCGAGCCACCTCTTCTGGCCCTTGCGCCCTAAATAGACAGTTATCAAATATTTGAAATATTTGCTGCGGTGCAATAAATAGCTTTAGATTCCGAGTGTTGCCCTAGGGTCACGGAAATGTAGTTCTGTTTTGGAACTTTTTGGGACTCTAGAGCGCCCCGAGGGCTTTTCCTGTTACCTGGCCCACTTCCCGGGCAGCCGATCTTGCTGTTGCAGAAATGTGAGTAAGGTTCAGAAATCCGTGTACCATCGAAGGGTATTCCTTCTCGCTCACATGTATGCCCATGGCGCGCAGCTTTGCTGCATAGGCCAGCCCCTCATCATGCAGCGGGTCCCATCCGCACACGATGATATGTGCGGGCGGCAGGTTCCTCAACTCGTCCGGGGGCGCAAACAATGGGGATATACGCGGGTCCATATAGGTTCCCGGATCAGGCAGATAGTGCCCGCGGAAGAACTCGAACAGGCCAACTGATATGAAGAAGCCGCTTTCCTGAGGCGACATCTTCTTGCTGCGGATGTCTGCAAACTGCAGCAGGGGATAGAGCAACAGTTGGAATGCGGGTTTTGGGCCGCCCTCACGGTTCATCTGCTGACAGATGAATGCGGCGAGGTTTCCGCCCGCGCTGTCACCGGCAACAGCAACCCTGCGCCGGTCTATACCGATCTCTTCACCATGATGGCTGATCCAGTGCCAGGCAGACAGCGCATCCTCATGCGCGCAGGGAAAGCAGGTTTCCGGCGCAAGTCGGTAATCTATGGCAAGAACCCTGCAGCGTGACCCTTCCGCCATCCGCCGGCAGATCATGTCATGGCTCTCCAGATCGCCCAGCACAAAGCCGCCACCATGGAAGAACAGGATACCCGGGCCAGGCAGTATTCCTGCGCCTAAGGCCGGAATAGTCCATCCTGAAGAATTGCTGCCTGAGGCGCTCAATCGGCAGGCGCAGATCTGGGGGCTGCATCTCCGGGAGATGCAGCTTGTCCCTGAAACTGCGGAAAGCATCGTCGAAGCTCATGCGCCACACACCTGCCGTTCAATTCTGGCGATGTGATGGCGCATGCGCATTGAAACAAGGGGGGCGCTTCCGCCGGACCCTAGAGTTGAATGACACCCGGCCCAGGGGGCTCGGCATAGAGCGCCTGCACCAGATTTGCGCGGCGGGAGATGACAAGACGCTGGTTCACATAGCCCTTGTCGGTGATTTCACCAGCATCAATGCTCGGTGGCTCTGTCATCACGAGGAGGCGCTTGATGCGCCGGGAGGAACCAGGTTCGCTGGCATTGAAAGCCGCCGCCTTGCGGGCAAGGTCAGAGGTCAAAGCGGCAAAGCCTTTGGCCGGGTCGCCTGCCGCCTTCGCATACTGCTCTGCTGTCACAGGGGAAGGCCAGACGAGCGCGGTGGCAAAATCCTTGTCCTGCCCGCAAATCACGGCGTCGAAGATAAGGGGCGAACAGGCGGCGACAAAGTCAGGCCGCAATGTGCCCACAGACACCCAGGTTCCGGAGGAAAGTTTGAAATCCTCGCCGACCCGGCCATCAAAGATGAGGCCCTGATTAGGGTCGTTTTCATCGACAAATTTCACTGCGTCGCCAAGGCAGTAGAAGCCTTCCTCATCGAACACCTCGGCATTTTTCTTCGGATCGTTGTGATAACCCGGCATGACGCTGGGCCCTTTGACGCGTACTTCCAGCTTTTCGCCATTGGGCACCAGTTTCAGGGTCGTGCCGGGAAGCGGCAGGCCCACCAGGCCAACCCGCTCGACTTCCCAGTGAACCACGGTGATGCCTTGCGTCTCCGTGGCGCCATACATCGTGATGATCGGTATACGGCGGCCCGTTGCCTTGATTGAAAGGGCTTGCAGCCGGTCGTAGAGGTCGTCCGAAAGGGTCGCGCCACCATAGCCGATCGAGCGCATGTTCTTGAAGAAGGCTTTCAGGAGGGCTTCATCCTGCTCCATCGCTTCGGCCAGCATGGCGAGCGCGATGGGCGCAGTTCCGAAGGTGGACGGACTGCATTCGTGAATGTTGCGCAGTGTTTCGTGGAAGAGGGCCGGGGTGGGTTTGCCGCCGTCAATCCAGAAGGTGGCGCCATTCCAGAGCGCGCCATTGAAGTTCACATTCGATCCGGAAATGTGGTTCCAGGGCAGCCAGTCGAGCACATTGGCAATCTGGTCAGGATCATAGTCCGGATCGCGCGCGTCATCGCGCAGCCCCTCCTGGCCCGCGATCATGGCACACATCGAGCCTTGCGTTTGCGGCACGGGCTTGGGCATGCCCGTTGAGCCTGACGTGAAGAGATATTTCGCCACGCTGTCATCGGTCAGTGTCGCCATCGCCGCGGCGACGGCCGGCGTGGGCTCGGTGGCGACCAGATCATCGAAACGCCGTACGGAATTGTCCCCGCCCGGATCGGCGCTGACGATGGTGCAGTCCCGTGCGTTGAGCGCAGCTATGCCTTTCTGGAAGGGCGCCAGCTGCTCAGCAAAGACGATCGCTGGCTTTACCGTGTTGTAGCAATGCTTCAGTTTGTCGAAGTCATTCGACATCGTTGAGTAGGGGACTGAGATCGGGGCAGCAGGCGCGCCGATCTTCTGAGCAGCCAGAATGATCAGGGCGGCGCGGATGGAGTTTCCGGATAGGATCATGACCGGGGCTTCCGGACCGGCGCCGAGGTCAAGGAAAGCCTGTGCCAGAGAATCTGTCAGCCGCTTTGCCTCGCCATAGGTGACCTCGACCCATCGATCCGTCTTCGGATCACGTTCCTTGATAAAGACCCTGTCGGGGTGTAGCGCGGCCCGCTCATCAAGGGCATGCGGTATGGTCTTGGGGCGGGGGCCCGGTGTCTGGCGCGACTTGATGTAGATTGCCTCTCCCTTGCGGGTCATCTCCACATCAGGCGTCTTTTGCGGAAGGGGACGAAACGGGGGAAGGGTTTGACCTTCGGCCATGGGGAGTTCCTCCGGAAATTTTGGATATCTTTCCGAAGGATAACTGACCGGTGGCCACACGCAACAGGTGACGCCGCGCCAAGAGCGCTCAACTGACGCCGTCTTCTGCCTTTACCGCCTTTACCGCATGGTCGAGCGCTTTCAGCATCAGCGCTTCATCCAGTGCTTCGGCCATGACGCGGATGAGAGGCTCGGTGCCTGATTTCCGCACGACCATCCGCCCACGGTCTGCCAGCATTACTTCTGACTCCGCCAGCGCTGCCTTTACCCTATCACTTTCGAGAGGGTTCGCGCTGGAATAGCGTATGTTAACGAGCTTCTGTGGCGCGGGCGTGAATACGCGCAACATGTCGGATGCCTTGCCACCGCGCGTGGCCAGAACTGACAGGACTTGCAGTCCTGCCAGAAGCCCGTCGCCCGTGGTAGATACATCCGAAAGTATGATGTGGCCGGACTGTTCGCCACCCAGGTTAAATCCGTGTGCGCGCATATGTTCGCCCACATAGCGGTCGCCCACTTTTGTGCGGGCAAGGGTCAGATCATGCGCCTTCAGATATTCCGAGAGGCCCATGTTTGACATAACCGTTGCCACCATACCGCCGCCCTTGAGACGGCCGGTGCGGTACATTTCCCCAGCGATGAGGCCCATGACCTGGTCCCCGTCTGCTTCTGCGCCGGTTTCGTCAATCACGATCAGCCGGTCAGCGTCTCCATCCAGCGCAATGCCGATATCCGCGCCTGTCTCCAGAACGGCCGCTTTGAGCGCGCCGGTTGCTGTCGAGCCAAATCCTGCATTTATGTTCACCCCGTCGGGCGCGGCGCCAATCACTGTGAGCTGCGCGCCGAGTTCCTTCAGCGCGGCCGGCGCGGTTTCAAAGCCGGCGCCGTGGGCGCAATCGAGGACGACCTTGAGCTTCGAGAAATCGCGCGTTCCTGTCAGCGTGTCGAGGCAGCGCCGGACATAGCGCGTGGGGGCGCCATCAAGGGTGCGGGGCAGGGCGATATCTGCGGGAGCGGCATAGTCACCTTCGAGTGCGGCTGCCATGCTGGCTTCCAGCGCTTCTTCGACGGCGTCATCAAACTTGACACCCTCAGGACTGAAGAGTTTCAGGCCGTTGTCTTCGAACTTGTTGTGGCTCGCCGAGACCATCACACCGAGCGCTGCGCCGGTTTCACGCGCCATCAGCGCAACGGCAGGTGTGGGGACTATTCCGAGGCGTACAGGTGTGATCCCCATGGAACTGAAGCCGGCAATAAGAGCTGCCTCGATCATTTCACCGGACTGGCGGGTATCCCTTCCGATCACGACTTCGCGGCCGCCTTGCGGCGCAAAGGTCCGGGCAGCGGCGATTGACAGGCGCAGCGCCGTTTCGGCGGTCATGGGCTTTTTGTTGACCCGGCCTCGAATGCCGTCTGTTCCAAAATATTGGCGCGCCATACTTCCCTCCGAGGACGGCCGATTATTGCGGCGTCACATCTCCAAAGACGACAAAACTGGGATTGTCGTAACCGCGTTCTCTTTTGCCATAAAGCAGCGGCTCACCGGTGATCGTCAGNTCGACCACCGCCTGTCCGGCAGCTGTGTCCCATTCCATGGTGCGGCCAAGGCGCGGGTAAACGTCGGCCTCTCCCGCCGCCACAAGACAGAATTTGAGCGCGGAACCGGCGCCCTTGATCTCTGCAATCGGGTAGCGGGAAAGCCATTCATCCGTATCAGGACTGCGATGGGATTTTGAGGCGACGGCGGTCAGGCCCGCTGCCGGCGCAGGGCGGATTTTGAGCGGTGCGCGTTTGGCGGGAACGGGTCCGTCAGGCGCTGCTTTTGCCTGCCAGGCACAGGTGGGGCTTTCCGCCACGAACAGGCGATGTTGCGCGGGAACATAGACCACACCCATGACCGGTCGGCCATGTTCGATGATGGCGATGTTTACGGTGAATTCGCCATTCTTGGCGACGAACTCCTTTGTGCCATCCAGCGGATCAACCAGAGCAAAGCGAGGCCCATGTTCCGGCACACGGCCTTTTGCAACGGATTCTTCCGCAATCACCTGAAGGGTCGGATCTGCCTCGGCTAAACCTTTCAGAATGATCGCCTCAGCGAGGCCATCAGCTTCTGTCAGCACCGAATGATCATCTTTGTGGCTGACGCTGAAATCCGTGCGGTAGACGCGCATGATCTCTTTGCCAGCGGCAAGAGCGATGGTGGCTAGGGTCGTAGCGTTCAATGACATCTGTATGCTGCAGATTCTCAGCGCATGACTTCAAGCAGTTCAACTTCGAACTGCAGCGCTGTGTTGGGCGGGATGGGACCGCCGGGTGTGCCCTGTTCACCATAGCCGAGCTCGGACGGGATATAGAGCATCCAATGATCGCCCGGCTTCATCATGGCCAGCGCCTCTACCCAGCCACTGATCAGCTGATTGGAGGGGAAGACTTCCGGGTCGCCGCGCTGATAGGAGGAGTCGAACAGCTCGCCCGTGTCTGCCAGGCGACCCTCATAATGGACGACGACAAGCTGTCCGCCCACCGGCGGCTGGCCTGCGGCATCGCCGCTTTTCAGAACGATATATTGCAATCCGCTGTCGGTCTTTTTGACTTCGGGAAGCTCAGGGTTCCACGGATAATATTTGGCCCAGGCGGCAGCATCAGATTTCTTGGGCTCCACGATCCCCAGCAGAGACACGTAGAAAACGAGGTCGTCTCCCGCTTTGATGACGTTGCCGCGAGCTTGCTGGCCATAGGCGAGGCGGTTGGGAATGTAGAAAACATATTCATCGCCTTCGCTCATCTCCTGGAGGCCGATGGTCCAGCCGGGGATGACCTGGTCCAGCCGGAACTCCGTGGGTGAGCCACGATCCAGGGAGGAGTCGAATTTCTCCCCGGTCGGCAGGCGGCCGTCATAATGGACGCGCACACGGTCGGAAGAAACCGGCTTCTTGCCGTTCTTGGGGCCTTCCTTGACGACGATATATTGAACGCCGCTTTCTGTCGTCGTGATCCCTTTGGCGTCCGGGTCCCAGGGAAGGTATTTGTCGACAGGAGACGTCATGGCGGCTTCCTCGGCATTGCCAGTGGATTGAGGGGTGCAGGCGATCAGCGACAGGCTGAGCGCTGCGGCAACGAAAAGAGTGCGGAACATGGCGC
>NZ_NCJT01000109.1 GCF_002282565.1 Hyphomonas sp. 34-62-18 | reverse complement strand
TCGATGATGTCGTTGGCGCGCAGCATCTCGCCTTGCTTGATCATGTACTTGACCACATCGGCGACACGCTCGTTCATCCGCTGGGCAAGTTCCTGCAGTGTAATCGTCTCGGGCAGCGTCACCTCGATCGACACCTTGTCGCGGTGGTCTGCGCCGCCCATGCGGCGTTCGCGTTCCCGCTCCCGAGCCCGGCGAACAGAGGTCAGCGACCGCTGACGGTCTGCATCGTCGCCCAGTGCCGAAGCGATGGTCAGTTTGCCACGGCGGCGTTCGCCGCTATCGCGGGAGGCCTTGTTGGCCACTTCGCGGGCTCGTTCAGCGCGGTCGTCACGTGCAGGCTTACCAGCAGCGCCACCCCCACGCTTCCCGCGGCCGGCGTCAGCCTCTTCCTCAGCAACCGGGGCTGCCGGCGTAGCCGGTGCAGCGCGCGGCGCTTTGGTAGGACGCTCCACGCGCTGTTCGCGCGCGGCGGCTTCAGCCGCAATCTTCGCAGCTTCTTCCTCGGCGCGGCGGCGGGCTTCGGCTTCCTCGCGCTCACGGGCTTCCTGCTGCTTGCGTTCCTGTTCGTTACGCAGGCGATCCTGAGCGGCTTTCTCGCGCTCATTATCTTTGGCGCGGGCGGCCTCTTCGGCCTTTCGCTGCTCGAGCACTTTCTGACGTGCCTTCAGCTCCGCAACGGTGATGCCCAGCTTGGCAGCGAGCGCAACCAGCTTGGCTTCCATTGCATCAGCCGCAGACGGCGTAGCCGGGCCAGCGTCTCCGCCACCCCCCTGCCCGCCACCGGCAGACACCGGGCGGCGCTTCTTGGTCTCCACGACCACCTGTTTGGAGCGCCCATGGCTGAAGCTCTGCTTGACCGTGCCGGAGGTCTTCCGCACCACAGTCAACGGCTTGCGCCCACCGGAATTGCCTTGATCGTTCGTATCGCTCATTCGTCCTACATATCACACATTACACCGAAACACCTCTGTGCTCCGGCAGTTTCCGTTATCGGCCCGTTTCCTGGAACCAGGTCAGCTCTGGTGCCTCCCGAAATCCGGTGAGGCGCCGATAGGCGATCTCCCAGGAATCCGCGATGGGCCCCCTACGGACGAGCCCGTGTATCACACGGTCACGCCCAAATGCCATGCCCAATTCCGGCGCGCTGAGCGCTCCGGCGACTTTCACGTCGCTATATAGGGCTTTTGCGAGAAAATATACCTTTGAGCGGCCATCTTCCGCACCATCGGCGGCTTCAAGCAGGAAAGCAGGATATCCATCCCGCAGCGCGTCGCGCACCTGATCATATCCGCATATGGCCTGTCCGGCCTTGCGCGCAAGACCCAGCGTGTCCACGCATCGCTTGAGCAGCAGGCGCTCGATCAGATCAGCGAGACCGTCCGGGACCGTCACCTGTGATTTGAATCCGCGCGCGAAAGCCCCCTTCTTTGCGGCGAGCTCAACGGCGCCCCGATCAGCCTTCACCCAGACGCCCCTGCCCGGCAGGCGCTCCTGAATGTCCGGCGTTACGATGCCATCCGGCGACAGAACAAAGCGCAGCATGGCCGCCTTCGGCAGCCGCTCGCGCGTTACCGCGCACTGGCGCTCGGGCGAGGAAGTATCCTCCTCGCCCAGGCCATCATCCAAATTGTCTGCGATCAGGCGCGGATCACTCTCGGGACGCGGCTTCGTCATCGCCGCCCTCCGATTCAAGCTCGGAGAGATCAATGCCAAGTTCCTCGGCAAGGGCCTCTTCATCTTCATCGTCATCGCCCGAATTACCCAGCTCACCGAGGGCGAGCAGTGCGCGCTCCTCTTCGGTCAGCTCAGGGGCTGCTTCGGTTGACTGCTGCTGCGCCAGCATTTCCTCAATCGCTTCCGGTTCGATCCAGCCCGCAGCAACGCGTGCCTTCATGACGAACAGATTGGCGTCATCCTTGCGCATTTCGCCTTTCTTGAGGATGCCTTCGACCCAGACAGGCTTTCCGTCCGGACCCGGCTCGCGATAGCCGGTGATATCGTCCGGCACGAGACCGGCGACATCTTCGACGGTTTTTACGCCTTCCTGGCCAAGCTTCACAGCAAAGGAGGGCGTCATGCCTTCCAACGCCATCACTTCATCGGTCACGCCAAGTTCGCGGCGCTTGGCATCGTTTTCAGCGGCCACGCGCTCAAGATACTCGCGGGCGCGCTCCTGAAGCTCTTCGGCCACATCGGTGTCGAAGCCCTCGATCGTGATGAAATCGTCCGGCGCGACATAGGCGATTTCTTCAACCGATTCGAAGCCTTCAGAGGCCAGCAGCTGGGCGAGCGTTTCATCCGCATCCAGAGCTTTCATGAACAGCTCGGTGCGCTCCTGGAATTCTTTCTGGAAGCGTTCGGAATCTGCCGACTCGGTGATCAGGTCGATCTGCCAGCCGGTCAGCTGGGAAGCCAGGCGCACGTTCTGGCCGCGGCGGCCGATGGCCAGCGGGAACTGGTCGTCAGCCACGACAACCTCGACCCGGCGCTCGTCTTCATCGAGCACAACCTTCGAGACTTCGGCAGGCTGCAGCGCGTTCACGATGAACGTAGCCGCATCGAAGCTCCACGGGATGATGTCGATCTTCTCGCCCGAAAGCTCGCCGACAACCGCCTGGACACGCGCGCCGCGCATACCGACGCAGGCGCCGACCGGATCAATCGAGCTGTCATTCGAGATAACGCCGATCTTGGCGCGGCTGCCAGGATCGCGGGCGCAGGCCTTGATCTGGATGACGCCTTCATAAACTTCCGGCACCTCCTGCGCGAACAGCTTGCGCATGAAGTCCGGCGCTGCGCGCGACAGGAAGATCTGCGGGCCCTTCACTTCGCGGCTCACCTTGTAGAGGTAGGCGCGGACGCGGTCGTTCGGTTGGAAGTTCTCGCGCGGAATACCGTCATTGCGGCGGATGATGCCTTCGGCGCGGCCGAGATCGACGATCACATGGCCGTACTCGACGCGTTTTACGATACCGGACACGATCTCGCCGACGCGGTCTTTATATTCATTATACTGACGCTCACGCTCGGCATCGCGGACTTTCTGCGTGATCACCTGCTTGGCAGTCTGGGCGGCAACGCGGCCAAAGTCGAAGGGCGGGAGCTCTTCTTTCAGCTCACTGCCGGCCTCGAGCGAGGCATCGATGCGCTTGGCTTCGGAGAGGCGCAGCTGTTTGGCTTCGTCTTCGAACTCTTCATCTGCCACAACGGTTTGCACGCGCCACAGCGTCTGTTCGCCGGTCGCAGCATCAATCCGGGCCCGGATGTCATGTTCCTGGCCATACTTGGCCTTGGCGGCCTTCTCGATTGCCTCCTGCATCGCCTCGATGACGATACGCTGGTCAATCGACTTCTCCTCGGCAACCGCTTTGGCGATCTGCAGGATTTCAAGCCGGTTGGCTGAAACGCCGATGGCGCTCATTGGACATCTCCTGTCTCTTCATCTTCTTCTTCGGACTCGTCGATCTCGAAATCGGCGAGGGATTCTTCATCGTCTTCCGGCTGCGGTGGCAGATTGCCCGCTGCACGCGCCGCTTCAATCAGTTCATCGGTGAGCACGAGGCTGGCCCGGCTCATTTCGTGGATGCCGGCGACGAGCTCTGTCTCATCATCGAGCTCGATATGGGCGCCGTCATTGTCTTCGCCGGTAATGATGCCGGTGAAACGGCGGCGGCCATCAATCGGGCGCGCAAGCTCGATCTTCACAGCGTGGCCGACCCAGCGGGCGAAATCGCCAGGGCGCGTCAACGGCCGGTCGATACCCGGTGTCGACACTTCCAGTGTGTAGGCTTCGGAAATCGGGTCTGCCGCATCCAGCGTGGGCGAAAGGGCTCGCGACAGGCGCGCGCAATCTTCCACATCGGTCGGCGCGCCCCCTGCCCGCTCGGCCATGATCTGAAGGTGCGGGCGGCGCCCGCCCTGGACGCGCAGGCGCACGATTTCCATCCCGATGCCCTCAGCCACAGGCTGGACCAGGGAAAGAAGACGGCGTTCCTGTTCGGTCAGAACGATCATGAGGAGGGGGCAGGCTCCGGGCTAAAGAAAAGCGGCGGACCCGTTTCCGGACCCGCCGCCGATATATTTCGACTTGGGGGCTAGATAGTCCCAATTCTTCGGAATGTCGAGGGGTTCTATGCCGGGTCTGCAGCGAAACCCAAAAGCAAACGGCGGCCTCCTTCCGGAAGCCGCCGCGATCTGTTCCTGGATGAGCCAGAAAAGACTTAGAGGACTTTCAGGTCCACAGCCGAGGTCTTGCCGCGGCGCTCGTCTTTGTAGAGCTCGTAGGAGATCGACTGGTTCTCAGCGAGGGTTTTGAGGCCCGAACGCTCGACAGCAGAAATGTGGACGAAAACGTCCGAGCCGCCATCATCAGGCTTGATGAAGCCGAAGCCCTTCTGATCGTTGAACCATTTTACTTTGCCGGTTGCCATAATGGCTTTCCTTTGCCGTTCCGTCGGCCGCGCAGACGCGGAATTACGCCTTGCGGTGCCTGTCGAAACTCGGAGGAGGGAAAGTCATTGCCGTCGGTCTGACGGGGTCTTGATATTCAGACCGACCGGTTTCGATAGCCTAGATTTGCGCATGTACGGGGGTTTTCGTCAAGAACCACCGTCAATTCAGCCAATACGGAAGTCAAACCAGACCGGCCGGCAATCCCCCAGCTGCTTGGATTCGTAGCGGGTCGTCACATGGTCGGCAGGGGAGACGCGCCAGTCATCGGCGGCCCCCGCCAGCCACTCAAACCGGCCATCGGACAGGAAGGTGAGCAAGGCCTCATCGGCATAGCTTTTCACATCCGTGGCAAAGCGAAGATGGCCGCCCGGCTTCAGTTTCGGGTAAAGCGCCTCGAGGAAGGCGGGCTGTACAAGCCGGCGCTTGTGCTGGCGGCGCTTGGGCCATGGGTCCGGAAAAAGGATGAAGACGCGGTCAAGGCTCTGGTCCGGCAGGCGCGCCATCAGCGGGCGGGCATCATCGGGCCAGAGGCGGATATTGCTGGCGCCCGTATCCTCAATGCCGGCCAAGGCTTTGGCGACCCCTTCAAGGAAGGGCTCGCAGCCAATGATGCCAGTGTCCGGGTTGCGGGCCGCTTGGGCAATCATATGCTCGGCGCCGCCGAATCCGATTTCCAGCCAGAAGGTTTTCTTTTCCGGAAAAAGTACGTTTAGATCAATGGCTTCTTCGCCTTCTGGAATACGCCACGTATCCAGCGCCCCGGCCATCAACGCCTTCTGGCGCGGCGAGAGCGGCCTCCCGCCCGTCCGGCCGAAACTGCGCAGCGGCTGATCCCTGTAGCGGGCCTCGTCAGCGTCCGTCATTCTGCCCCCGGTCTGCTGCCCGCACCTCGAAAGCCGACGCCGCCGCCCGCACCGTTGCCAGAAGCGAGCTGCGCAGGGACGCGTCCTCAATTTTCTGGAATGCGTCGATCAGCTGAAGCACCTCATCGGAGAGAACGGCTATCCGAGCCTCGTCGGCATCCTCGGCAAATTCTTTGAGTTCCGCAGAGGGCGAGGCATCGGCCCCTTCGAAGAAGAACTCAACCGGCACTTCCAGAACGCTCGCAATTTCATACAGGCGCCCGGCAGACACCCGGTTCACGCCCTTTTCGTATTTCTGAACCTGCTGAAAGGTCAGGCCCAGCAGCTCACCCAATCTTTCCTGAGTGAGCTTCAGCCGGCGGCGCTGGCGGTAGATGTTTTCCCCGACGATACGGTCAATATCGCTCGGGAGTTTGCTTTCTGACATGACTTATCCAGGCTGCGGCGGGCTTTCCGCAAAGATAAGCCCTTACCGTCTCCAGGTCGCAAAGGCCAGCACCGCAAACAAGCAGAGCGACAGCCAGAACAGAGCGGCGCCCACCCGGCTTTGGAACAGGGTGATCTCGGCCGCCACCGGCAGACGGGCCCGCCCATAAGAGGTGGACCAGCCCTCCGGCGCCGTTTCGGCAGGAATCGTGCGCATCACTTCACGGCCATAGCCGTCAACAATGCCGGATGTGCCCCGATTGGCCGCCCGCACCAGAGGCAGGCCCGTCTCGATCGCCCGATAGCGGTTTTGAGCATAGTGCTGCGCAGGCCCCATACCGCGGCCAAACCAGGCATCATTGGAGATCAGAACCATCCATTGGGCCCGGTCCGTCAGGTTCACGCCGCGGGAGATTTCCGGAAACAGGCCTTCATAGCAGATCAGGGCGACAAAGGCCGGCAAACCGCCGCTTTCGATGGCCGTCGCCCCTGCCCCCGGCCGGAAGCCGTCCGCCGCGAGGCGCTGAACGGTCGGCGGCAACATCCCGCTGAGCTCCTGGCCATAGGGAATGAAATTGATGGCCGCGAGTTCGCCAAAGGGGACGAGCCGGTGCTTGTCATAAAGGGCCAGCGGCCCTGTCTGATTGACGGTCTCATCCATCACCGCGAGGCTGTTATAGTAAGTGCGGCTGTCATTTGTGGTCAGCTCATACCGCGTTGTCCCCGCGATCAGCTTGCGCTGCCCGATATAGGCCGCGATCGCGTCCAGGGCGTTGGCGTCCTGCAGCAGATAGGCCGGCACGGCTGCCTCAGGCCAAACCACAATGTCTCCCGGCCGACTGTCCGGATAAGTCAGCATGCGCAGGTATTCGTAAAGCACGGGGTCAGGCCCCAGCGTGTCCCATTTGTCCTGCGGAACGCCGGCATCCATCACCACGACGGCCTGATCGGTGAGCGGAGAGGTCTCCTCCGTCCGGTTTGCGCCCCAGGCCCAGCCCAGCGCCAACGCCACGACAGACACCAGCGCCGGGGCAACGCGCAGCGGTATTCCGCGCGCTTCGCGCGTATCCACCAGCGCAGCCGGTGACGCCATGACGAAAACCGTCACCAGTGTCAGCCAGTAAACACCGCCAAGCGAGGCGGCCTGCGAGAGCGCGCCGCCGGGGATCCAGGTTGTGCCCGGAAGGTTCCAGGGGAACCCGCCAAAGAGGTGTCCACGCGTGAATTCGCCGAGGGCAAAGAATAGCGAGAAGATGAAGACCCGCGACGGCGAGGCAGACCAGAAGGCGCCCGCCATGGCGGCAAATGCGCCCCAGATGATCGCCATGCCGGCCGGCAGCAGGATAAGCGGCATCCAGATGAACCAGATCGTCCGCGCCGGATCCACAAGGAAGGGCATCGCCGTCCAGTGAAGGCTCACCAAGAAAAAGCCGGTTCCAAAAGCCCAGCCCCGCAGGAATACCGCCCTGCCCCAGCGCGCCTGCGCGCGGGCGCCATCAATCATCCAGACAAGGCCGGTGAAAGAGATGACAAGAACTGCACTGAAATGAAACGGCGCGAAGGCGACCGCCGACAGCGCGCCCAGCGCGAAAGCAGCGGCGAGCGCTGGCAGACCCGACAAGCGCGCGAAGGCCTCATGCAAAGGCCCAAGCGCAGTGAATCCATGGCTGCGCACAGCTTTGCTCATTTAAATTCTACTCCTCGGCAGCAGGCTGCGGCGGGGGCTCTGGCAGACGCAGACGCAGGCGGCGAACGCGCCGCGAGTCTGCATCCACGATTTCAATCTCTGTTCCGCCCGGATGGCGCAGAACTTCCCCTCTGGCTGGAACCTTTCCGGCAAGGGCAAAGGCAACACCGCCCAGCGTATCAATGTCCGCATCCAGATCATCGAGACTAAGGTCAACCCCGGATTCTTCCTGGAAGTCCATCGTGTTCGTCTTCGATGTCACCCACGATGACTTCAACAAGATCTTCCAGTGTCAGCAGACCATCCGTGCCGCCATACTCATCCACGACCAATGCCAGATGAATGCGGGTCGCCTGCATCTTCACGAGCAGGTCGGTCAGCTTCATTGACGGAGGCACATAGAGCACTTCGCGGTGCATCCGCTCCAGCGGGCGGCGGGGCAGCGGGCCGCCTTTCGCCAGCTCGGTGACAAGATCCTTGATGTGAACAAAGCCAATCGGATCGTCCAGCGTTTCCCGGAAGACCGGGAGGCGCGAATGGGTCACTTCGGCGAAAAACTCCAGGAGTTCCTGAAAGTCGATACCCGCTTCCACAGCCTTGATATCGGCACGGGGCACCATGACGTCGTCAACACGAAGCTCTTCGAATTCGGCAAGGCGAAGCCGCATAACCTGCGGTGCGCCGGCGGGTTCGGTGTCCTTGCCTGTCGCATTTACAGGCTCTGCCACCTTCTTCCGGAATCCGAAGAGGTTTCGCAATCGGCCAGAAGGGGCCGCGTCGGAGGGGTCTGAATCGCTCATTTCCGGTCAGTCAGTATGGTATGGATTAGCTATGCCGAGGGTTGCAAGCGCCTTTATTTCCAGCGCTTCCATTTCTGATGCTTCTTCATCCGTCTCGTGATCGAATCCGAGAAGATGCAGGTATCCATGGATCAGCAGATGAACAAGGTGGTCTGCCAGCTTCTTCCCCTGAATTTCTGCGTCTTTTGCTGAAACGCCCAAGGCGACAGCGATGTCACCAAGAAAAGGCCGGTCCATTGGGAGCGACGGGAAGGAAAGGACATCGGTAGGCTTGTCCTTCCCCCGGAACTCACGATTGAGTTGGTGAAGGGTATCATCACCCGCTAGCAGAAGGGCCAGATTGCCTTCGTCCACAGGCGCAACGGCGCAGGCAGCATCAAAGGCTTTCCGGCAAAGCGCGTCGAGATCTCCCAGCACGCTCCAACTGTCATCCTCGACGATGAGGTCAAAACTTATCATGGCATTCTAGCCTTGGCCTGCAGCGGCATAGGCATCGATGATCCGGCTGACCAGCCCGTGACGGACCACATCGGCGGCGGTGAGCCGCTGAACGGAAATCCCTTCGACATTGGCCAGAATCCGGAGGGCCAGTTTGAGGCCGGATTCCTGATTTCCCGGCAGATCCACCTGATCAGGATCGCCGGTAATGACCATGCGGCTGTCGCGCCCCAAACGGGTCAGAACCATCTTCATCTGCGCTGCAGTGGTGTTCTGCGCCTCATCAACGATGACGAACGCATTCTTCAGCGTACGGCCGCGCATGAAGGCAATCGGGGCAACTTCGATCTCCCCGCGCACCATGCGGCGCTCCATCTGCTCCTGCCCCATCAGCTCTCGCAAGCTGTCCCAGATGGGCAGCATGTAGGGGTCGACCTTTTCTTCCAGCGTGCCTGGCAGGAATCCGAGCTTTTCACCTGCCTCGACAGCGGGACGCGTGACGATCAGGCGCTGACGGATCCCCGCATTCAGTTCGGCAACGCCGGTCGCCACAGCAAGGTATGTTTTGCCTGTGCCCGCCGGGCCAACGCCGAAGACCAGCGCATTATCCGGATTGGCCAACACATCGAGATACTTCGCCTGGCCGCGGGTCATCGCCGTGACAGACTTTTTCAGGCCGCGCAGACCGGAGAAAGACTGCGAGGGCGACTGGGCCGCTTGCAACGCGCCATCAAGCTCCATTTCGCTGGGTTCACCGCCGCTACGCAGGCGGCGCTCAAAATCGGCCAGCGCGGCCTCTGCAATGGACACGCCTTCCTGCGTGCCGCTGAGCCGGATGCCACCGCCCTGGCTCTCTGCCTGCAACCCATAGGCTTTGAGCCGGGTTTCCAGAAGTGTCAGGTGCCGGTGATGCGGGCCGCAAAGATCGCGCAGCCGTTCGGCTTCGCGCACCTCATAGAGACGGCTGACCGTTTGGGGATCTGGTTCGGAGGTCGACCGGCGCTTTCCGCTCACAGAGCCGCCTCGCGCACACGCGCCAGCTCACCCGTGAGCGAATTGAGGCTCGCTCCCACGATCTTCACATCCACAATCTGTCCATTCAGGGTTTCAGGCCCCTCAAAATGCACCGCCTGAAGATAGGGCGAGCGCCCATGCATCTGGCCTGGGTTGCGGCCCTTCCCTGTCACCAGAATAGGCAAAGACTTGCCGATCTGGGCAGCGTTGAACTCCGTCTGTTGCTCGCGCAACAACGCCTGAAGGGCCTGCAGCCGCTCATCCTTAACTGATTCCGGCAGATGACCGTGCATTTCGGCCGCCGGCGTGCCGGGCCGCGAGGAATATTTGAACGAATAGGCGATCGCATAGCGCACATCGCGGACGAGCTGCATCGTCGCTTCGAAATCCGCGTCGCTCTCGCCCGGGAAGCCGACGATAAAGTCGGAGGCTATGGCGATGTCAGGCCGGGCCTTGCGGACACGGGCGATGATGTCCCTGTAGTGATCCGCGGTGTGGCCACGGTTCATGGCCTTGAGGATGCGGTCAGAACCGGACTGGACCGGCAGATGCAGGAACGGCATCAGCGCCGGGGTGTCGCCATGAGCCGCGATCAGGTCATCATCCATGTCGCGCGGATGGCTGGTAGTGTAGCGGATGCGCTCAATGCCGCCAATTTTCGCAAGGTGCCGGCAGAGCTGGCCCAGCGTCCAGTCATTGCCGCCCTCAAGCACAGGGGCAGCCCCATGGAACGCATTGACGTTCTGGCCCAGGAGGGTGATCTCGCGCACGCCCTGGGACGCCAGGCTGCGCGTCTCGATGACAATATCATCCACCCGGCGGGAAATTTCG
>NZ_NCJT01000384.1 GCF_002282565.1 Hyphomonas sp. 34-62-18 | reverse complement strand
AAGGGCACTATATCCGTCAGGTGTTGTTCATCGGCCGCCGGGATAATGGCGCAGGTTTGAATGGAATAGACGATGACGATTTCTGTTGTGCCTTCTGTCTTTCGCTCGCTGGCTGGCGCCGGGTTCCGGCTCATTGCGCTGGTTATCGTCACGCTGTCCGTCGCGGTTGCGGCCTGCGCCACGCCGGTCACCCAGGGCGCGCTGACCCCCTCTGGACAGATCACGCCCGCGTTCATCCCGGAAAGAAACCAGTTCATCACGCAGGACGGCTCCCGCCTTGGTCTTACAGTCTGGCCAGCTGAGGGCACCGATAACCCGGAATATGTCGTCGTCGGCGTTCACGGGATGAATGACTATGCCAACGCCTTCCACATGGCCGCCCCTTATTGGGCCAAACACGGCGTTACCACCTATGCCTACGACCAGCGCGGCTTTGGCCGATCGCCCAACAAGGGCATCTGGCCGGAGGAAGAGTTGCTGCGGGAAGACCTGCGCACGGCGGTGGATGTCGCCCGCGCGCGCCATCCCGGCGCCGTCATCACGGTTGTTGGCATTTCCATGGGCGGCTCCGTCACGCTGACTGCATTTGGTTCGGATCGCCCGCCGAAAGCTGACCGGCTCATCGTGTCCGGTCCCGGCCTGCGCGGATGGGGCGCCATCAACCCGCTCTACCGCGTCAGCCTGTGGGCTTCGGCCTATGCCAATCCGGACTGGCTGGTGGTGCCCCCCGTTGGCCTGGTGAAGATCGAGCCGTCAGACAATAACGCCATGCTGCGCCGGACCTGGTCTGACCCGCACATGACTTACCGGACGCGGATCGACCAGGTGTATGGCCTCGTTGCGCTGATGGAGAACGCCAACAGCGCGGTCGCGCGGCTTAAGCCGAACGTCCCAACGCTGATCTCCTATGGCGCCAAGGATATCGTCATTCCCGAGAACGGCGTGCGCCGGGCTGCCGAGATCCTCCCGTCCTTCGTGCGCACGGTCTACTATCCCAACGGCTACCACATGCTGCTGCGTGATCTGCAGGCAGAGCGCGTGCATGCGGACTATCTGGCCTTCATGAAAGATCCTGAAGCCGCGCTTCCGAGCGGCGAGGGCGAATGGCCGTTCCGCGAAGGCTGCACGCACTGGGCGGCCGCTGATCGTCCGCCGGTGGCGTGCTGACGGGCTCAAATGGCCGCGTTCCTGGACGATGAAGAGGCCATGATCGCGCAGGATGGCGCGCGTCTTGGCCTGACTGTGTGGAGAGCCAAAGACGCTTCTGCTCCCAACCATGTCATTGTCGGCGTCCATGGCATGAACAATTACGCGGGGGAGTTCCGCATGGCCGCGCCCGAATGGGCCGCGCAGGGTAGGGCGGTTTATGCCTATGATCAGCGCGGCTTCGGCCGTTCCGTGGGCCGCGGTCACTGGGCCGGTGAAGAACTTATGCGGGAAGACCTGCGCACCGCCGTCAGCCTCGCCAGAGACCGGCATCCAGATACCCCGCTTACCGTGGTCGGCATCTCCATGGGCGCGGCGGTGGCCATGACTGCCTTCGCCTCAAGCTGTCCGCCGGCAGCGGACCGTCTGATCCTCTCGGGCCCAGGCCTCGTGGGATGGGGCGTGCTGAGCCCCGCCTATGCCGGCGCGCTGAAACTGATGAACTGGCTCGCGCCAGGCCTCATTGTCAGCCCGCCGGCTTTCGCGAAGCCGAAAATGTCCGACAATGCAGACTTCATTCGCCTCCAGGACGCCGATCCGCTGCACGCCCGCATCAACCGCGTGGATCAGATCGCCAGCGCGGTGACCCTGATGGAACACGCTCA
>NZ_NCJT01000383.1 GCF_002282565.1 Hyphomonas sp. 34-62-18 | reverse complement strand
ACCAGAATACTTCATGAAGCATCGCTCCTTCTCATCATCGCGCAACACCGTAGGGCGGGTTCGCCAAAGGCGTAACCCGCCAAATCGCCGTGAGAGAAAATAACCGCAGTCTGCTCTACCCGCGCGCTCCGCTGATCGCCCGGATGCCTTCGAATATGGAAAGTGTCGTCAGGCAATCGTCCAACGCCCGGTGGGCGGCGGCCTGGTCCACGCCGAAATGGCGCGCCACGGTTGCCAGCTTGTAATCGGGCAGGCGCAGATACCGCCGCGCCGCCTGCAAGGCGCAAACCACGGGATGGGCCTCAAACACCTCCGGCGCCGCTGCCCGCAGGAAGCTCATGTCAAACCCGGCATTATACGCCACAATCGGCAGCCCACGGACGAAATACGCCAGGTCCGCCATGACCTGCGCCCCATCTGGTGCATCTTCCAGCATGTCGCTGCTGATCCCGGTCAGCCGTGTGATGTGATAGGGCAGGGCAGCGTCACACCGCACAAAGCTCGAGAAGCTTGCCCGCGCGCCCGTCGCCATATCCACCCGCACCGCGCCCACTTCTATGATCTGGCAGGTGCGCGGGCTCAGCCCTGTCGTTTCAAGGTCCACCACCACAAACTGATGAAGCTCATGCGGCGCAGTCACAGGTGAGCGGGCCTCCGGAAGAATGGCGGCCGGCGGCGCGCCAGATGAATGACGCGCTTTCTCTAGGGGGATTTTCCGGCAGGTCCAAGGGGCAGGCGCGCTGCCCCGGTGGAGGGCTCAGGGCGCAATGCAGCGCGCGCCCGCCTGGCGATAAGGGCGATTGCATTGCCATCCGTCACCGGATGAATTGAGATGGGCAAATTCCGGCAACTCCACCTTGTCGCAGACCTCTCCGCGCACGCGGTATCCCCGCTCGCAGGTCCAGCCGGTGCCCGATCCGCTATTCGTCAGATAGGCGTTTGCCGGCAGGGCGATCGCCACGCAGGTCTCGCCTCTGGCGCGGTAGCCGCGTTCGCAGGCCCAGCCCGATCCATATCCCGAACTCGTCAGATATCCATTCTCCGGCACTTTGACCGGCGCGCACAGATTGCCTGCCCGGATAAAGCCCCGGTCGCACTGCCAGCGCGTTCCTGAACTGTCGAGATAGCCGTTCTCCGGAACGGGGATCAGCGCGCAGCCGCCTGCTTCCTGGCGATAGCCATAGTGACATTCCCACCCGCTGCCATAGGCGCCGCCGGAAAGGTAAGCGTTCTCGGGCAGCGTGATGGCCTCGCATGCCTGCTCGCTCTCGCGAAAGCCGGCATCGCAGGACCAGCCGCTGCCATAGGTGCGGGCGCTGGAATTTTCTGGCGCGGGCGTGGCCGAAACGGGTGTCTGTGCGGCAGCCGCCCCGGCCACCAAAACAAAGCTGCCAGCCGCAGCCAGCCTGCGCAGCCAGCGGTGAAGAACGGTAAGGGAATGGCGCATGATAGATCTTTCCGCCCGCTCGCGGGCCAAGGAAGGTAAAGCCGCAAGGGCGAAACGGCTGAAGGGCTCAGCCCTTTGCAGGCAGAAGCGCGCGTCTGCCCGCCGTGCTGCCCGGCTGCGCCGAAAGGATCACGCGCGGCGGCGAAGGCGCAGAATATTTGCGCTTCACTTCAATGGCGGGGGCTTTGGTCTGATGAAACATGAGCGGCGCATCCCTCTGCAAAGCAGAAAGAATGTCCTGCACCTTCTATATGGGGCGCGGTGAGCCCGATTAAAAGGCATTGAATATTTTAAATTTTTTGTCTGAATAATCTTTGTCGAAACAGGGTGCCGCGCATTTCTGTCGTCAGCGGCGCGCCCGCAGCC
>NZ_NCJT01000382.1 GCF_002282565.1 Hyphomonas sp. 34-62-18 | reverse complement strand
GACGGTCGAGGAGATTGCGGGCTTTTTCGGGGTGACGGAACTCACCGTCCGGCGCGTGCTGGCGCTGGCTTCCTTGAGCGCCCCCATCCGGAAACTCTACGCCGACGACGAGATCGACCGCGAGACGGTGCGGGCGCTGACCTTGGCGACGCCAGCCCGGCAGGCCGACTGGATGAAACTCTGGAACAGCGAGACCGAGCGCGCCCCTATGGGGCGGGCCTGCCGCGCGTGGATCACCGGCGGAAGCGCCATCACAACCGACAAGGCGCTGTTTGATCTGGCCGGATACACCGGCGCAGTGACGGCCGACCTCTTCGGCGAGGCGGCGGTGTTTGCCGACGCGGCGGCGTTCTGGGACGCGCAGGACGCGGCGGTGGCGGAGAAGATCGAGGGCTACCGGCAGCGCGGCTGGGCCGGTGTGGCGGTGCTGGAGCGCGGGGCGTATTTTCACCGCTGGGACTATGAGCAGACGACGAAGAAGCAGGGCGGCAAGGTCATTGTCGAGCAGCGCCACGATGGCACGGTGACGTTCCATGAAGGCTGGCTGAAAGCGTCAGAAGTGCGCAAGGCCAGGACAACTGCTGACAGGGTCGAAGCTGGCCCGGAAGAGGTCGCGCGGCCTGAGATGTCGGGACCGATGGCGGACTATATCAGCCTGCACCGGCACGGCGCGGCGCAGGCGGGTCTGATCCGGAACCCCGCCATCGCGCTGCGCCTGATGGCAGCCCATGTCCTCTGCGGGTCCGCGCTCTGGAATGTGCGCCCGCACGCACCCGGCGCGGTGAAAGACGCCACCCTTGAAAGTGTGGAGACCGCCCCCGTCAGAGCCGAATTGGACGCCGCGCGGGACCGCGCGGGCGCCCTGTTCGAGGCGCTGGGCGCGCCGGTGCCGCGCCGCAGCGGCGACGCGTATCACCTCTGCGAGACCTTCGCCGCCTTGCTCGCAATGTCCGACGCCGAGGTTATGCAGGTGATCGCGGTTGCGATGGCTGAGACGCTGGAGTCCGGCGGGCCCGCCGTGGAGGCGGCGCTGCATGCCAGCGCCGTTGATCCGGGGACGTTCTGGCAGCCGGATGCGGCGTTCTTCGATCTTCTGCGCGACCGTCGGGTGACCCGATCCTTCCTTGCAGAGACGGTTTCGCCAGAGGCGGCGCAGAAAGTAGAGACCGCCACCCTGAAGGCGCAAAAAGCGCAGCTGGTGTCAGCCCTCGCAGCGCGTGACGGCGCGAAGGGGGAAGCCTGGACGCCGGGCTGGATGCAGGTGCCACCGGCCCGCCATGTAGAAGGCGCAGCCTGTCCGCCCGCCGATGCATGGGGCCGGATTGCGGGACTGTTCGAAGCGGTCGACGCGGAGACATCCGATGACCCACACTTGCCTTGTGAAGCCAGCGCTGCCTGAGTTCTTTGTCTCCTCTCAGGCAGGTTGGGGCCGCCCGGTGGTTGTCGCCGGGCGGCTTTTTTGCGCGAGGGTCTCTGTGTGCGGATCAGGGGGAAGGTTTCACGCGAACGGGGGCATTTCGTGGGGGCTTTGGTTGCCGCGCGCCTGGTGAATGCGTTGCGGGCAAAGGGCTCATTCGTTGCCACACCCTGCCGCGTGCGGACCCCTTGTTTCCGTCTCTTGCCGTTGGACCTGGACGACCTGCGCCGGGCCTGAAACCTGACCGGCGAAGAATTTTCCCCTGCGCCTGCGGCGCATTCCTCGCGCACCAAAATTCATCGCCGGTCAGGTGCTCCGCTGCGCTGCGCCCCCCAAAGAGATAGGAGGGGGTTCAGGCCCGCCACAGGCCGTCCCTTCGGTCCGGCGTCGACGGGAAC
>NZ_NCJT01000381.1 GCF_002282565.1 Hyphomonas sp. 34-62-18 | reverse complement strand
AGTGATCGTTCTCTCATGAACGAATTCAGTGGTGAAAAGCTGCCCGTGTGGCTGCGTTTACTGACCATTGTCGGTCTGAGCGCTGGCCTGTGGGGCGCGATTATCTGGGCGTTTGTCCTGCTGTTCCGGTAGTCGGCAACGGCCGGACAGGCATTCAAATACGGTTAGTTTCTTGCATATCTCTGGCATGTAGCAGTCCCGCTGTTATGCAGGGGGACAGTCTATTGTGTTGAAGGGGGCAGGAATGCCGGGAAAAGTGCTTGTATTGGGCGGGGCAGGCTATGTGGGCAGTCATTGCTGCCGCGCATTTGCCGAGGCTGGCTGGAACGTCACCGTTTTCGACAATCTTTCCACAGGCTGGCGGGATCTGGTGCGTTGGGGCGGCCTGATCGAAGGAGACCTCAACAATCCTGGCGACGTCGAAGCAGCTTTCAGTGCTGTGAAACCCGATGCGGTCGCGCATTTCGCTGCCTCTTCCCTGGTGGGCGAGTCGGTGACCGATCCGGGCAAATACTTCCGCAACAATGCGGTGGCCACGCTTAACCTGCTGGAAGCGATGAAGCGCCACGGAACGCAATCCATCATCTTTTCGTCAACCTGCGCCATCTTCGGCAATGCGCAGACGGACTATCTGGCCGAAGATCATCCGCGCAATCCGATCAACCCCTATGGTGTGTCCAAGCTGATGGTCGAACAGATGCTCGCCGCCTTCGATCACGCGCACGGGATCAGGTCTGTTTGCCTGCGCTATTTCAATGCGGCCGGCGCAGACCGGGACGCGCTGACCGGTGAACGCCACACCCCCGAGACGCATCTCATTCCGCTCGCGCTGAAGGGCGCGTATGATCCAGATTATGCCTTCACCATCAACGGCACCGATTTCGACACGCCCGACGGTACGCCGCTGAGAGACTATATCCATGTCGAGGATCTCGCCGAGGCGCACCTCCTCTCCCTGGAGCGGCTGCGCGCCGGCGCGCCATCAGACGCGTTCAATCTGGGCACCGGCCGCGGCACGAGCGTGGCGGAAATCGTTGAGGCGGTTGAGCGCGCCACGGGCCGCCGCCTGCCGCGCAAGATTGGCCCGCGCCGGGCAGGCGATGCAACCCGGCTGATCGCGGCGCCTGGAAAGGCGCGTGATGTGCTCGGCTGGACCGCAACACGCTCTGATGTGGACAACATCATCACTTCTGCGCTCGCCTGGCACCAGAAAGACTGGGCTGCTCAATCCCCGGAAACAGTGCAGGACTGACGGGGCCAAGGCGATTTAAGAAACGTTCGTGGGCTGAGGGGCTGTCATCATGGAAAAGGTCACGGTCATCATCCCGTGCTATAATGGCGAAGCCTTCATCGAGAAGGCTGTGCGCAGCGCGTTGGATCAGACGATCCCCACGCGGGTGATCGTTGTAGACGACTGCTCCAGGGACAACAGCTTTGCGCTGTTACAGGCGCTTGCCGCGAAGGAGCCGCGCCTGACTGCTGTGCGCCAACCGCAGAATGGCGGCCCCTCTGCGGCCCGCAACGCTGCCCTGCGTCTGGTCGAGACGCCGTGGGTCGCCAATCTGGATGCTGATGACTATCTGTTGCCTGACCGGCTGCGCCGTCTTGTAGAGCATGGCGAAGAACAGGGGCTGGATTTTGTTGCCGATGATGTGATCCGTGTAGAGCCGGATCAGGCGCCTGCAGATGGCGTTCGCGTATGGAAAGATGAACTGTTCGGATCGGTGCCCATGGGGCTTGCCCGGTTCGTGCGCGAGAACATGGCCAAATATGCCGGCCCGCGCCGCGAGATTGGCTATCTGAAGCCGCTGATGCGTGTGGAA
>NZ_NCJT01000108.1 GCF_002282565.1 Hyphomonas sp. 34-62-18 | reverse complement strand
CAGAAGCTGGAATTCAGGGGCGGGGACGTTCTGATCACGGATGTGGACACGGCGGAGGCGGCCGGCTGGAAGACCGGGATGATCCGGTTCCGAGATGTGCCCCTCGCTGAGGCGATCGAAGAAATGAACCGCTATTCGGAAACCAAACTGAGCGTCGCCGATCCCGATCTCGCCCGCGCGCGATTCTCAGGCGTCTTTCCGGCAGGGGATCAGGAAGTTTTCCTGGAAAGTATCCTTCTGCACTTTGACGCCCGGTCTGAGCGGTCGGGCAGCGTGATCACCGTCCATCCCGGCGCGGATGCGCGGCATCAGGAGACGCCTTGAGATCTGCGACACGCGCGACGATCTGCTCTTTCGTCAGGCAACGGAATATGGGGCGTTGCCACATGTCTGAAGAATTTTCAGCGCCTCGGGTTACGATCGGCCAGCTGCAATCGTTTTCCTCCTAATCGCTGCGCCGGGAAGGCGGAGCGGCAGGTCATCTGCCCGGAGGAAAAAATGGGGTCCACGTACAATCTGAAACGCAGCCTTGCGGGGGCTGCGGCGCTCTCGCTCATCCTGAATGCACCCTGCTGGACCGCGCTTGCGCAGTCTTCGGGAGGTGCCGCATCAGAGGAACTTACCCTCGCGGCCGGCCCTCTGGGAGACGTTCTGTCGGAGATCAGCCTGCGTACAGGGACACCGATCATCTTTGCGGAAGACCTGGTTGCCGGCAGGCAGGCGCCCTCTGTCTCCGGCGCTCATACCGCGGCCGAAGCGGCACGGCTGGCGCTGGCCGGGTCCGGCCTGGAGGTGCGCGCCAGCCAGACCGGCGCGCTCCGGGTTGTCCGGGTGGCCGCACACAGCCACGCATTGATCAGGTCACCGTGACCGGCACGAGCCTGCGGGGGATCGCGCCGGAGAGCTCGCCGCTGCAGATTTATTCCCGGGAGGACATCCTGGGGTCGGGGGTGACGACCACGGAGCAGTTTATCCGGACCTTGCCGCAGAATTTCGGGGGCGGGTCAAGTGAGTTCATTACACTGGGGCTGCCAAATGATGATGAAGCCGGATCGTACGGGGCGGGGGTGAACCTTCGCGGCCTCGGAAATGGCGGAACACTCGTTCTCCTAAACGGGAATCGGCTTGCGCCAACTTCGGCCCTTGGAAATTTCGTGGACCTGTCCATCATTCCGATGTCTGCGCTGGAGCGGGTGGATGTCCTGACGGATGGCGCATCGGCCGTTTATGGAGGTGACGCGGTCGCTGGTGTTGTGAATTTCGTGCTGCGCGATGACTTTGAGGGCGCTGAGACCACGGGGCGCTACGGCACGGATGGCAAGGGCGATTTGCAGGAAACTAGGGTCGGTCAGACTTTCGGAAGCGCCTGGAATTCCGGAAATGCGCTTGCCACCTATGAGCATTTCAGACGCACGAATCTGACGCTTGCCGACCGGCCGCAGATCTCCGCGCCGCGCGCTACGGGCGGAGAGGATCCGGCAGGGACGGACCGGTTCGATCTTCTGCCGAGCGAGACGCGGAACAGCCTGGTAGTTGCCCTTCGACAGAACCTGACCCCTGCGCTCAGGTTTTCCGCTACGGGTCTCTATTCTCAACGCGGGTCAGTGCATTCGGTGATTGGCTATGTCGGTGCCGGAGACGTGGTCGTCCGGGACAGAACTTCTGCCAGTTATGCGCTCAGCTTCGGGGCGGAGGCTGAGGTTTCGGAGCTCTGGTCCGCCTCCCTCACAGCGAACCTCTCCAATCAGAAAAATGAGATCTGGAACACGTCAGAGGCTCGCCAGACACGGGATCTCTCAGAAAATGACTCTGACAGCCGGTCGCTCGACCTCGTCCTGAACGGAGAGGTTCTGCAGCTGCCTGCGGGTCCGGTCCGCCTCGCGCTGGGCGGTCAGGTGCGCCAGGAGGACTTCATTATGCAGGGCTCCCGGTATGGCATCCTGAGAGAGGCGCAGAGAGATGTGAGGGCAGTGTTCGGGGAAATCCACGTGCCATTAATCGGGCCGGACCTGAGCATTCCCGGCGTTCAGCGGCTGGAGGCCAGCCTGTCCGGGAGGGTCGATAACTATTCGGACTTCGGGACAGCTTCCAATCCGCGGATCGGACTGCTCTGGAGTCCTTTGGAGGGTCTTAAGTTGCGAGCATCGTATAGCGAATCTTTTGCGCCGCCGGCTATCGGGCAGGTGGGAGACCGCACCGGGAGCGCCACGGTGTTGCCGTCCAGTCTCGTGATGCAGGTTCTGGGGTACGCGGGACGATATCCGGAATACGACGGCACCAGCTATATACTCCATACCGGCGTCGCGGATGACCTCGATCCCCAGACCTCCCGCACCTTCACTTTTGGAGCCGATTTCGATCGCACCCTGGGTCAGGGGCGCTGGACGGGAAGCCTCAATTATTATGATCTTGTGTTTGAGGGGCGTCTTGGAACAACGCCCATTCCCGATAATCTCGACATGGCTTATGCGCCCTTCCTGCTGCTTGAAGATCCATCGCTTTTTCCGCCTGGAACCGTGATTTTCAATCCGTCAGCAGATGCACTCAACACGTTCCTTGCCAGTCTGGATTTTCCACCGGATCTTCAATATGGCGCGACGCTGGACACTGTTGGCATCATCAACAGTGTCAGTGTAACGCGAAATCTGGCGTCTACGCAGACGCGGGGTCTGGACCTGATAATGAACTATCAGCGCCCGACCCCGATTGGACAACTGACCTTGGGCGCAAATGCGAATTATATACTGGCGTTTTCCCGTCAGGCCGCGTCGTCAACGCCGGATGTCGACATTCTCAGCACGCTTTACAATCCGGTAGATCTAAATGTCCGTGTATCTGGAGGCCTGCAGCACGGGGGATGGGCAGGAGCGATATTCCTCAATCATGTGTCTGGATATCGTTCAGACAGAAGCGCGGACTCCATCAGTATCGATCCCTGGACGACCGTTGATGTAAATCTGTCTTACAGGTTCGGAGCCCAATCGGGGTGGTCGCGTGATCTGAAACTGGGCGTTTCCGTTATCAATCTTCTGGATGCCGACCCGCCGACGGCGCCTGTGGTGGAATATTTCTCGATAGCTGGATATGATCCGACCAATGCGTCTCCCTTAGGTCGGTTCCTTGCCATCGAACTAAGCAAGGTCTTCTGATCATGGTCACGCTCAGCCAAGGCTTTGAAAAATCGGTGCGCGGACAGACGCGGCGCCCAATAATAAGGGATAAGGTCGGGCGTTATGCCTACTGGATTGGGATATTCATTCTCTGCCTGTGTATGACTGTTCCGGTCGCCTTTGCCGAAGGCCGCCCTCTGTCTCTGGATGATGTACTGAGAATGGACGGTGTCGGGACCGGATTGGCGGACCCTGATGGAAAATGGTTAGTCTACGAACAGATGCGGCCGTATGACGAGATCGGGGATTACAGCTTTCGGACCTATGCGTTTGGCGGCAAGTCAGGCCACCAGCTCTGGCGTTATAACCTTGCTAGTGGCGGGCCGCCAGAACGTCTCCCGGGCCTCGATCAGACGCCCTTTACTTGGCAGATGGGTTTTTCACCGGGCGGGCAATATCTCACGATTCTCCAGTATCGGGAAGGACGGCTGCGCCTTGGCGCCTATGACATGAACGAAGAGCGGGCCATCATGTTTGTGCCGGTGCCTGCCTTTTCCAAAACAGGGGATCACGACCCGGTCTGGGTATCGGAGCATGAGCTTGTTTTTACCGCCCTGCCAGAAGGGGACCTGCCGAGGTTCACCAGTGTCCGGGCGCATACCGGCGCCGTCCTCACGCAGGCCTGGGAGGATGCCTGGCGCGGTGATGTCGTCACTGCGAGTGAGGTTCGAAACCTACCTGAAGGGGGAGAGCCAACCTCACTTGGCGGACAGCTGGTCCTTGTCGATGTGCGGACGGGAAGTGCGCGGAGTCTCGCGGACGGGCGCTTTGCGGATCTACGCCTGGCGCCAGGTGGCCGCCATCTCGCTGCCCTTGAGATTCTGCATGCGCCCGGAGCTGAAACTGATAGTTCGTTCGACCGGAATGACCGTTTGCATCGGCTCACCCTATTCGATCTGCGATCTGGCGAAGCACGCGAAATTCTACCCGGCATAACCTATTATCCCTATACGCTCGTCTGGGCACCTGACGGCCGGAGACTGGCCGGATTCAGTTGGCCAGAGCACGGCGCCCCGCGGGAAGGTCGATTTCGCGTCCTCAATTTGGAATCCGCACAAGTGGACGTGTTTGAACATAGGGGACTTGAACTGGCATCGGAGCGTGAACGGGGTTGGCTCCAAAGGCCAGAAAGAGCGCTCTTTCTAGGAGATGCTCTTGCGGTATTCGCTCGGCCAAGGCCGGAAGGGCCAGATGCAGATCCGCTGTTTTCCAATCAGGACTTTCTCGATCAGAATCTTCCGAGGGCGGATTGGTACGCCCTTCGGAATGCCCGGATACCCCAGAAGCTGACCGGGGATCTAGAAGAGGTCTCGGGCGTTCCAGTCCATGCGGGTCCCGGACACATTACAGTTCTTTCTGACGACGGTGTCTGGAGACTTGACGCAAAGGGCGGGTCCCGGAAGCTGACGCCGGAGATAGCCGGGCGGTGGCAGTTGGTAACAGCCGGCACAGTCGCCACGCATGCGCGTCTCATGCGGGCTGACTTTGGAGAGACTGGCCTCTTCACAGTGTCTGGCCCGCAGGCGCAGGCGGGTATCACGGTGTCGCTCGGAGATACGGACGCTGGCAGATACATGCGCGTTAATCTGCCACCGGGTGGCGAGTTACTGGCCGCCTCCGGACCAGCGCAGAAGCTACTGGTGTCGGTTCCGGACGGACTTGCATCAACGCTGCAGGTGCTGGGGCCTGACGGCAACTCCGGCGAAATCGCCGTTGTCAACGCGCATCTCAAGAATGTCAGTGCCGGAACATGGCGCAGCGTTTCCTACGTATTCACGGCTGGCGGCCAGAATGGCGAACAGCACAGGATCGAGAGCTGCGTACTGTTGCCGCCTGGATATGATGGTCGCGGGCGTCTCCCGCTGGTGGTCGAAGTATATCCGGATATTCCTTCAGGCTGTGAGGAGGGCACGCCAGACCAGATCGGGGATGTCAGCCCAGTCTCACCCTATCTCTGGGCCGGTCGAGGCGTTGCATATGTCCGGTTGAGTACACCGATTGATCTGATGCGATCTCCTGACGGTCCGCTCACGGGGCTGCCTGGTCTGATCGAAGCGGGTGCGCAGGCAATCATCCAAGAGGGCATCGCGGATCCAGACCGACTTATGCTGTATGGCTTCAGTCAGGGGGGTATATCGGCCCTTTTTGTGTCTGCTTACACAGAAAGGTTTAAAGGTGTGATCGCCATGAATAGCTGGGCAGATCTGTTCAGTGATTACTTCGGACCTCTTGGCTTATACTCCTACGTTTACGGGGAACGTTTCGGCGCAAATGCTCTGCGCTACGACCTTACGGTGGGCAGCGAGTTCGGCATCGGCAAGAGCGCTTTCGAGGCGCCAGAAGACTACCATCGCAACAGCCCGGTGTTTCTCGCAAGGCAGATCGATATACCGGTCCTTCTGGTTCATTCAGACATGGATGCGTTTCCGATGTCACAGTTTGACGAAATGTATGGTGCGCTCAAACATGCCGGAAAGGATGTGCGGTATGTTCGCTATTGGGGAGAGGGGCACGGGCCCTCATCTCCTGCCAATATTCGGGACCTCTGGCGGAGATGGGACGCGTTTCTCAATGAGCACGGGGCTGCGCCGGATCCGCTGCCCGCGTCTCAGTAAGGCGTGCCTTGAGTGTTGAGTGCGCTTTGCCAGCTCCGGAGCCAAGCTTCGATAGTGTAGGCCATTCGCAGACGGCGGACGAGCCTTGCCGTCTGCAAGTGGTCCGAAGAAGTTACGTCCTCAATCGCCTCAGGAGGAATCAGTCCCTTCGCGACCAACAAACCTTGCATGAGTGCATTGGAGATAGCCGGCAGGTCTGCTTTTATACCAGCAATAACAAAGCGGGTTGTTTCTCCTTTTGTCATGCGGGTACGGATGAGATCAGGTATCCGGCCACGGAATGCTTCTCGTGCAAGGCCCCGGCTGATGCCTCCATGACAGAGACGATAGACCGGCAGTCTGAGACAGAGTTCAATGAGAGGCTGTGAAATGAGGGGGTGTACAAAGTCACGCAGAACCGGCCGGTCAATTGTTTCGCGGATCATGAACATGTGCTGCAAGGCGCTCACCTGGTCAAATTTTCCTGGGGGCAGGCCACGCCTGCGAACAGCCCAGACCGGTAGACAGTCTTCCGGAGAAATCCGCGCATGCAGCGCCTCATTCAGGGGGGTGCGGTTGTTCCTGAGGGTGCGCACCATCTCACTATCATGAGGATGCGGGAGAATCTCGCCAAGGGCGTTCCTGCCGACTGACCAGATAGAGTGGCCTGACAATCGAGAGGCATACATCAATTCTTTCAGGGCGCCGGCTGCTGGTCCGTGATGGCAGATATAGTCAGTGAAACCATGGGTCGTCTGGGCAACGTGAAACAGATGGTCTCCCCCCTGACCAGTAAAAACGGCCCTTCTTGACCCGTTTTTCGGCATGACATAACCGTTCAGCGGCATGGTCGACAGAAATTGGCGCCAGGGTCGGACGCTCAACGGATGGGATTCTATATCAGGCAGGTGCTTCCCGGGCGGGAAATGCATTTCCGTGAGGGAGCAGCCTGTTGCAGCTGCCGCAATGCGGGCGTAGTGAAGTTCGGAGGGATCTCCGGACTCGACGATATGATGAACGGCTGACAGATGCCCCGCATATCCGTTCTCTGCCAGGCAGGATAGCACGATGCTGGAATCCAGTCCGCCAGACAGATTTACGGTAAGGTTGTCGAAGGCACCGGCCTGGGAAAGGACAGTGGACTGGGTGACCTGACGCAGCAGCGTCGCCGCAGCCTCAGGAGGCGGGTCAAACCACTGGGAGGCGATTTCTCGGGGGTCCCATAGCAGAGAAACATGTAATCCGTGCTCGGTGCGTTCCAGTCTGGAGCCACCACACAGTTCACGTACCTCGTTGAGGCCTGTCTCTCCGTTCGAAATCTTGTCGTAGATAAGGAGCGCAGCAATAAACTCATAATTGATGCTCAGACCCAGGTGCTGGACGAAAGGACATTTCTCAAGGTGGGAGAATACAATCGTGACACCGGCATGATCCATGTAAAAGCAGGGAATGGATGATGTCGGATCCGTTATCACGCTCCATCTTCGACCTGTCTTGATAATTGCAATGTAACTGCCCCAAAATGAACGGATCAAAACTTCACCGTCTGAGTCGGTGATTTTTGAGCACATCGCGGGGGCAACGTTGGTGATCCGTGGGCATGGACCTTCGCCATCCGACCTCTCAAAAAGGTGACCAAGGATCGCGCCCTGTATCGCCCCATCGCGCTTCTGAAGAGCGAGCATTGGCTGGCGGTCTCCTTGTGTTCCATAGTCGACAAGAATGCAGCCAGGCATTTTCAGGGAGGGCGACTGCTCGGGACTATCTTTAAGAACGATGCGCCATAGATGCTGCGCTGCCCGGTCAGCCTTCGCGTCACTTTCGTCCCAGATCAGGGAAAGAAATGCGTGCATAGCATCATCCCTATACCCGCAGAATTACAGAGTAATCCTGCGTTCTTTCGACGTCTTCGTTAAGTACATGCCCGGTCCATTCCACCCAGCAGTGCGCGGCAAACGGCGCAAGCCGCACGGCAAAAACCCAATCTGGCAGAATGCGTGCGAGGGTGAGGTATTTCAGAAGGACAAGGCTGCGGAAGCGGCAGGCCTCATGACTGGTAAAGAAGAACGGTGTCAGCGTGGCGAAAGCGGCCAATTCTGTCCTGACTTTGTCCTCGGTAGAGCTCTGGCAGTAAGTCTTCCATTGGGAGACGGCGGCTATGATACCGGCGAAATCGGTCGAACGCTCCAGCCACCAGCAGGCAGACACGGCTCTGAACATTCTCAGCAGCTGAAACGGGGTTACTTTTGAAGATGTCAGCTCCCCGAAGCTGAGCTGGCTAGCACAAGTAACGTGCCGGAGCGTAGACATCGGCGGTGACCGGGAAAGAACATCCCAGGACAACAGATTTTGCTGACATAATCTGTCTGCGAACAATTTGGCTTCGGAGGGGAGTTCCCGGTTCTCCGTTGGGGTAAGCAGAATAGTTTCAAGCCATTTCTGTTGGTTGGCTTTCAGAAAGAGATATCGATCATGCCGGATATCGATAAGGACGAAAGACCCATCCACCTTTACGGCGTGAGCCGACTCAGACAGCTGAATTGCAGGGCCCATCTATTTGCCTCCTCTGGTTCGAAAAGCAGGGACGCGAGGTAGCGCGCCCCTGCCGCATCGAACCGTTTATGCGCGGCTGTTGTCGAAGAGACTTTCGACGGGCTCTCGCCCGATGCCGCGTGTCTCTTCTGAAACCGAGCCAAGCTCGATCAGGGCGAATTCGTCCGTTTCCGGAGGGGTTGTGATGAGGTCTTTCATGTGGGTTCTCCTGTGGGTTGGGGTTCATGTCACTGGCCGGGTGACAAGAGGAGCGTGCTAGTAATCTAAGGTAGAGTCAATACGCTTGAAGATTACAATTTGTGAATGTTTTCAAGGCGTTGGGGCGAACAGCTGCGCCCCCGGAAACAGGTCTCCGGCGCAAGGGGCTCTTTTGTAACGCGCCGCTTCAGGTCAGTCTGAAGG
>NZ_NCJT01000017.1 GCF_002282565.1 Hyphomonas sp. 34-62-18 | reverse complement strand
TGCTTGGGCGAATAGAAGATCTCGTCGGTCGTGCCTTGCTCGACGATCTCGCCATAGCGCATCACGATCACCCGGTCACACATACGGGCGACGACACCCATATTGTGCGTGATCAGAACAATTCCTGTCCCGGTCTCACGCTTGAGTTCATCCATCAGCTCCAGCACCTGAGCCTGAACGGTCACGTCCAGCGCGGTCGTGGGCTCGTCGGCAATCAGAACCTTCGGGCCACAGAGCATCGCAATGGCAATCATCACGCGCTGGCGCATACCGCCTGAAAGTTCATGCGGAAACTGCTCCATGCGGCGCGCAGCTTCCGGGATGCGCACGTGCTCCAGCCATTCAATACAGCGGGCATTTGCCTCTGCGCCCTTCAGCCCTTTGTGCAGGGCGAGGATCTCGCGCATCTGTGCGCCGACGGTCATGTGCGGGGTCAGGCTGGTGAGCGGATCCTGAAAGATCATCGACATTTCGGCGCCGCGAATATTGCGCAACTCTTGTGTTGAGGCCGTCAGCATTTCGGTGCCGCCGAACCGGATGCTGCCTTCCGCCTTGCCGTTGCCCGCGAGCAGGCCCATGGCCGCAAGCGCAGACTGGCTCTTGCCAGAGCCGCTTTCGCCGACGATGCCGACGCACTCGCCAGGGGAAACGCCAAAGGAAATTCCCTTCACAGCGTTCACAATCCCGTCGGGCGTCTCGAAATCGACCTTCAGGCCGGTCACAGTCAAAAGTGTCATGTCTATGACGAGTAGCGGTGTGAGACCGGGGCGCAAGAGGCAGCTGCAGATTCCGCCGGCAGAAAAACGCCGCGCCTGCCGGGAAGCAGACGCGGCGTTCTCTTTTGGGGGCAATCCCAGCCGGGGATTGGGATGGGAGGCTGATCTTACCCCCAATCTGATCGTGGCCTGATCAGAATTTATAGCCGAGGCCCACACCCACGATCAGCGGGTTGATGTCGACATCCGCGTCCACACTGGCGCCAAGGGCGGTCGTGAAGTCCACTGTCACATCGGTGTTGATCCAGACCTTCTTGATGTCGGCGTTGAGCGCCCATCCGCCTTCCTTGCCGTCCAGATCATAGTCGAAACCGGCCTGGAGGGCGGGGCCAAAGCTTGGATCATAGTCGATCCCATCGGCCACTGGCCCGGCATCCTCGTTGAAGAAGAAGGTCGCATTAACCCCAGCGCCGACATACGGCTTGAAGCGCGTTCCGTTCTGGAAATGGTATTGCAGGGTCAGGGTAGGGGGCAGCAGCCAGACATCGCCGAGATCGATATTGGCATTGGTCAGGGCGCCTGGCACGGTCACATTGGTGGCCTTCACATCATGCGGCGTCACGCCAAGGATGAGCTCTGCAGCAATGTTCTTGTTGAAGAAGTAGGTGATGTCGAGTTCGGGCACATACTGGTCGCCGATATCCACACCGCCCTGCAGGCGTGTGCCGCCGACTGACAGCGCGCCAGACTCGTCCGGCAGAACGCCGATGACGCGCGCGCGTACCATCCAGGGATTGTCTTCGGCAGAGGCTGTGCCGGCAAATCCCATCAGGGCTGTGCCTGCCATCAGAGTGGCTGCGAGGAGCTTTTTCATAGTCGAAACCCGCTATTTCTGTGAGTGATGGGCTTCAGGTAAGTCTCTGGAATTAAAGGCGAAATTGACCAGTTTGACGCGCGGCTGCGAGCCGCGCGGCACATGCGCTCATTTAGGTATTCGTCCGTATTGAGATGAAAGGTGGGTGGGTTGAGGATGGTCGCAAGTCTGTCCCATTCTCCAGGCCCCGGTGCGGCGCTGTGAGCAGCCTGCTGCCCTAGGGAAAGGCTTGCCTTGACGCAGCGCACTTGGGAACATGCCGCGTTTCCCGCCCTCTGGAGTTTCCTATGCCGGTCATGAACTTTCTCACTCAGTGTGTCTTCGATGCAGGCGCGCTCAAACAGCTTTCCAAACTCGCCAAGGCGCGCGGTATTACCCGGCCCTTCATCGTGACCGATGCGGGAATCAAGGCCTCCGGCATCCTCGCAAAGGTCGAAGACGCGCTGGATGTGGCGCCAGCGGGGATTTTTGCCGAGACGGTTCCCAATCCGACTGAGGCACAGACGAAGATTGCCACTGCCCTTTACAAGGAGTCAGGCGCTGACGGCATCATCGCGGTCGGTGGCGGCTCCTCAATGGACCATGCCAAGGCGATTGGCCTGATGGCGAGCCATGAAGGCCCTCTGGAAAACTTCGCAGCCATCGTCGGTGGCTCAAAACTGGTGGGCAAGATCCCGCCGCTGATCGCTATCCCGACAACCGCCGGAACTGGTTCGGAAGTTTCCATCGGCATGGTCATCATCATGGAGAATGGCCGCAAGGAAACCTTTGCTTCGCCCAACCTTATTCCGCTCGTGGCCCTTTGCGATCCGGATCTGACGATCGGCCTGCCGCCGGGCCTGACCGCAGCCACCGGCATGGACGCGCTGACCCATTGTATCGAGGCCGTGCTGACGCCGGCAATCAATCCGCCTGCGGAAGCCATTGGCTATGACGGCGCCCACCGCGCGTTCGCAATGGATATGCTGAAGCGGGCGGTGAAAGACGGCTCTGATCAAGAGGCCCGCTGGCACATGATGATGGCGAGCTATGAAGGCGCGCTCGCCTTCGTGAAAGGGCTGGGCGGGGTTCATGCGCTCAGCCATGCTGCAGGCCGTCTGCATGAGAAAAAGCTTCATCATGGCACGCTGAACGCGGTCTTCCTGCCGCATATTCTGCGCTTCCACCATGGCGCGGCAGACGAGAAGTATGCGCGCCTTCGCCAGGCAATGGGCCTGAAGGCGGGCGCAGACCTTGCCGATGCGATTCAGGATCTCAACAATGCCATCGGCATCCCGCCGACGCTCAGCGCCATGGGCCTGACGGCTTCGGACGGTCCGGGTATTGTTGAGTACGCCCTGGTGGACCTCGCCCATGCCGGCAACCCGCGCGCCATGAGCGCGGATGATTATGCGGCCGTGTACGAGCAGGCGCTGGGCTGATCCGGCTCAGCCGGGAGCGAAGCAAAAGCAGATCAAGCGCTTGGCCTTTCGGCCTCTGCCGGTTACTCGGCAGAGAGTTCCGGGAGGCCAAGCGCTGCTTCTACATCCGCCCAGTTCACGACCTTGAAGTTCTGGTTTTCTCCGGACTTCGGATTGCCATCATCCTGAACGATCAGAATCCCGCGCGGGAAGCCGGGCAGGGCGCCGGAGAAGACATCCAGACCATCCGTATGCGTTACTTCATCAATGCCAAGCGCTTCATTCGCGACGATGGAAAAGCTACCGCGCGGTGCGTGTGGGGCTTTCCGGTCATAGACCACGAACCGGTTCTCTTCCTGCGCTGAAGCAACAACCCAGCCGGCGCCATTCGCGCCTCTCCAGATCGAGACGCCTTCCACATCGGCAACGAGTCCCGTGCCGCTGCCCACAGTGTCAACGGGTACGGGCTCGGCGGTCTCGTCCCGATAGGCCAACGTCCAAAGACCCTTGCCTTCTTCACCCACGAACAAGAGGCCATTGGTTTCGTCAAAGACGCACCCCTCAAGCTGTGTTTCCAGCTTCACCGATCTCAGCAGCTCGCCCGCGAGTTCAGCCTCTCCAACCGACAGCGCCCACAATTGCACAGTACCGTCCTTGTAGGTCACACCCGCCAGGTCGCGGCCGTCTTCGCGACCCTGGCAGATACCGTAGGGTTCCACGGTGTTGGTCGGAATCTCCCCGCGATGGCTTGTGTTCCCGGTGCTGCGATCAACAAGGAACACCGAAATGGCGTTCACCTGATCATTGCTTGCAATAGCCAGGTCGAAAGGACGATCCGGGGACTGACGAATATCGACATTGTTGATCAGGCCGATGGGCAGGCGCTGAATTTCTGCGCCGTCGAGGCCGAAGACAACCAGGCCTTCTTTCTTGTTGGTGCCGAGGATCAGCGATTTGGCCGGATCAGACGGATGCTTCCACATCGCCGGGTCATCCGCAGCGTCGCCCCGGGCGCCGGCCGGCGCGGTCTCAACACTCGCCATGACAAACTTCTGGCCCTCCACCACAGGAGCCGGGGCAGTCGCGCAGGCGCCCACGATGGCAACGAAGGACAGGGCGAGGGCTGGCCGGAGATAGGACATTGAGGCTCCTGAGGGGTAGGGAAGGGACGAATCGACCCCTCCTTTATCGCTGCTGCGTGACAGTATCGCGACGGCGCCGAGCTCAGGCTTCCTTCGCTTCCCAGTAGGCTGACCACCGGGCCGCTAGTGCAGCCGGCTTTTCGGCGGTAAGCAGGCGAGAGATGCGTTCAGCCTTCTTCAGAAGCCGTTTCTGGTCGCGGGCTGCTGCGCGGAGAATGGCTTTGGTCATGTCCTTGTCCAGACGGTCTTCCGGAAGCGCTTTCAAGGCGGCCACCAGCAGCCCGCTGTCGCGCCAGTCTCCCAGGCTTTCAGAGAGCCGGTTTGCCATGCGGGCGTGGCCGTCCATGACGTCCGGGCAGATCCGGTCCAGCAGCAGCGTCTGATGCCAGTGGCACTTGGCGCTTTTCCGCCAGTTGTGGATCGTCTCCTCTTCGCCGGTCCGCATCGCTTCGGCAAAGTTTCGCCTCAGCTTCCGGTAACTGCGTTTCAGGCCAGGGCGCAGCGCCTCGAACCCTTCGGCGCTCAATGTCCATTCTTTCGCCCGTTTGGCCGCGTTGCGCATGTCGCGTCCGAAGGCTTTCAGAAGTTTGGCGGTGGCCTGATCCGGCTGCTGGGCGCCTGAGTTTTCTGCAAGGGCCGCTTCCGCTTCAGCAAGCGTTTCAGGCGGGAGCTTCAGACGCCTGACGCTATCCAGGATGGCGCTGGAGTCCCGCGCCGCAGATAAATTTCGCGCTGCATCTCTGATGATGGCATTTTCGGAACTCGCTTCGGCAACCACGGGACCAATGAGCTGAAGCATCGAGCGGAGCCGTTTGGCGCATTTGCGGACCTCGTGAACCTGCCGCGCCGGGGGAAGGTCTGCAGCGGCAATGACTTCCGCGATCTGCGCGAACTGTTCGTGCGCGACACGCCGGATGCCCTGTTCAACGCGCTCACTGCCGGGTTTCAAACGATAAGACATGGTATTTGCGATCTGCCCTCCGCCTGCATCGGCAATTCCACGCTCTCACAACCTTGGCCAGGCTGCCAATCCGCTCGCTCTTTGGGAGAGTCGGCCTCCAGATTCTTGTCAAAAACCTACATGCCTTTGCTGCGAATCCGGCGATAAGAGGCGATGCTTCAAAGCCTTCAGACCCTTTCAAATGGTATTGCTCTCATCACCTGTGCCATGGCGATCGGAGCGTCCTGGGTTGCCGCCATCGCCTCGCCCAATTGCAGCTTTGACAAACTGACGGGCGCGCGGGCCGATACGCATGTGCGTGAGCTGCTCTATCGGACGGCGACCCCGATTGCCGGCATGATGCTGATCTCCGGGGCGCTGTTCCTGGTCGCGACGAGCTGGATTGCGGGCGCCGTTGCCCTGGTGTCGAGCTTCGGGTTTTTCTCGACGCGCATGATGCTGGCCCCGAAAGAAGGCAAGACGCCCAAGGGCGTGCGCACACGCCGGAAGGAGCAGCGGGGCAGTTCAGTGCTGCTCTCGCTTATGTTCACGCTCGCTGCAGTAGCCGCTGCAGTTCTCGGCCTATTCGGCCTTTAGGCCATAACAAGCCAGAGACACCCCATTTCATGGAGTTTCCGGAAACTTTCCGATGACCGCTGGGCTGCCGATTTCGCCAGCCGTCCTGCGGTTTTCCGGTTGGCGGCCAGCATCATCACGCAGATGACCAGCCCCACGCCTGCCATCCACCAGCCCACGACCAGCGCGGCAATTACGCCTGACAGGCAGGCAAGATAGGCCAGCGCGTCCAGGATGCGCAGCCGGATGTGCAGCCATCGGCCAAAGGGTTTCAGAAGCTCGGGATTGCGGTGCAGCGTTTCGGCATCGATGGCGAAACGCGTGCCCGGCGTATTCTCGAAGATCAGCGCCCGCGTCATGCGGCCATCATCATGGGGGTTGGGCTGGCAAGTCAGAAACATCGGCATCACTCCGGGAAGGATTGTCTCCTGACGAGAATAACTACCTGCCGGACATTAACTCTGTACGGGTTGCGGCGCGGAAGTTTCAGGGTTTTTCAAGACTTTCGATTAACCGTCAGCTTTCCCTAAGGGTAGGTTCTGGCTGGCGAAAACGTTTGCCGGAGCGACTTTTGGGGCGTACGCTGCACTGCAGCAAAGAGGGTTTGAAAGACGATGCTCTATTCCCTTGTCGAATTGAACCGTGTGGCCATGGCGCCGATGCGGCTGGCGGCGCAGGCTGGCCGTGCGGCGCTGAACTCGCCCTTCAACCCCATGGGCCAGACCAGCTACGGCAAATCGCTGGCTGCCATGGCGGATGTGTTCGAAAGCGCGACACGCTATTATGGCAAGCCGGAATGGCGAATTTCTTCCGTTCGGATCAACAGCATCGATGTGCCGGTTGAGCCTGAAATCGCCTGGCGGAGCCCCTGGTGCGGGCTGGTTCATTTCAAAAAGGATGCAGATCGTCTCGCTCAGGCGCGCCGGAAGGATGCCGCGCCATTGCCCCGTATGCTTATCGTCGCGCCCCTGTCGGGCCATTACGCAACGCTACTGCGCGGCACGGTCGAGGGCTTTCTGGAAACCCACGACGTTTACATCACCGATTGGGTGGACGCGCGCATGGCGCCTGTCTGGCTCGGCCGGTTTGATCTTGATGATTACATCGATCATGTCCGCAAGATGCTGACCCATCTGGCCGGCGGGGCGCATGTGCTGGCTGTTTGCCAGCCCGGGCCGCCGGTGCTAGCGGCGATCTCGATGATGGCCGAGGACGAAGATCCTGCGCTGCCGGCGACGATGACCTTCATGGGGTCGCCCATCGATGCGCGCCTGTCGCCCACCGTGCCGAACAAGCTTGCCGAAGAACGCCCGTTCGACTGGTTTGAGCAGAACATGATCTACACCGTGCCGGCGCCATATCCGGGTGCCCTGCGCCGTGTCTATCCAGGCTTTGTGCAGCTGGCTTCGTTCATGAACATGAACTGGAACCGCCATGTCGATGCACACTGGAAGTTCTTCAACCATCTGGTGGCCGGTGATGGCGACAATGCGGGCAAGCACCGCGAGTTCTATGATGAGTATCTTTCCGTCCTTGATCTGACGGAAGAGTTCTACCTACAGACCATCCAGCGGGTTTTCCAGGAACATCATCTGCCGCGCGGCATCTACAAGTATCGCGGTGAGCGCCTTGTGAAGCCTGAGGCAGTGCGCACTGTGGCGCTGATGACGGTGGAAGGCGAAAAGGACGATATCTCAGGTATCGGCCAGACGCAGGCAGCCCATGATATCTGCAAGAATATTCCAGAAGATATGCGTACGGACTATATTCAACCTGGTGTTGGCCATTATGGCGTGTTCAACGGGTCGCGGTTTGAAACCGAGATTGCGCCGCGTGTTGCGCAGTTCACGCGCCGCTTTACGGTTCGTGAAAAGGAAGAGGCCGCTCAGGCGGCGAGGGTTTCAAAACGCCGATAGACCCGGTCAGGCGCACACGTTCGCTTCGAAATCGAGTAGTTCGATTTCGGGGCTGAGATGACCATCCTTGTGCGGCTCATCATTGGCGAGCGCGGTGGACAGATATTTCTTGTTGTCATCACAGAACACGGTCGCGACGCTGGCGCCATCCCCCAGTTTTTCGGCGGCAATCAGCGCGCCGATGAGATTGGCGCCGGATGAAATGCCAACACCGAGGCCAAGTTCGCGCGCCAGGCGCTGGGCCATGCGTATGGCGTCGCCATCGGACACCGCGATGACCTCATCAAGCTGATCCAGCCTCACAAGCGCCGGAATGAAGTCATCCGAAATGCCCTGGATGCGGTGGTGGCCGACTTTATAGCCGGTTGAGAGTGTGGGAGATTCCAGCGGCTCCAACGGGTGGATCTTTACCTGCGGAAACGCGGCCTTCAGAGCGCGCCCAACGCCCATAACAGTTCCGCCAGTGCCAACGCCGGCGACGAAAGCGTCCGGTTTGATGCCCAGACAAGCGAGCTGATTGATCAGTTCAAGGGCGGTTGTGTTGGTGTGGGCCGCAGAATTGTCTGCGTTGGAAAACTGGCAGGGAAGGAACACGCCGCTGCGGCTGGCGGCAAGCTGTTCGGTTGCTGCAATAGCCCCGATGAAGCCGCCCTCTTCGCGGGTGAGGAGGTTGAGGTTGGCTCCCAGGCTGCGCAGCAGGTTCTTGCGCTCATTGCTCATCCAGTCCGGCATGAAAATCTCAACCGGGTGGCCAAGCGCGCGGCCGAGGGCCGTCAGGGCGATGCCGGCATTGCCGCTCGTTGCCTCTGCAATCGTGTCGCCCGGTGTCAGCGCGCCAGAGCGATAGGCGCAGGCGAGGATCGACAAGGCCATCCGGTCTTTGATCGACCCCGTCAGATTGTAGTGTTCAGCCTTGGCGTGGATCACCCGCTCCCTGCCACGAAAGCGCAGCCGGATGGACAGCATAGGGGTGCGCCCAATCAGGGCGGAAAGCGCCTTCAGCCGCGCCTCCTGGCAAGCGGAAGCCGGACGGGGAGGGGTGACGGCGGGCTGCGTAAAAACGGAAGCGGGCTGAGGCATATGAGAAAGGTCTCATAGCGCGGATTGAAATTCATCTTATAAAGACACCGCATGTTGGAATTGATTGATGAAAAATTTCGACTAATAGCCATACATATGGAAAATATCGACGATACCGACCGTGCCATCCTCCGTCTCTTGCAATCGGACGGCAGCATATCGCTCGAATCGATGGCCGATCGGGTCAGCATATCGGTGAATACATGCTGGCGGCGGGTGAAGCGCCTGGAAGAGGCGGGGGTCCTGGCCCGCAGGGTTGCGCTGATTGATCCGGAGAAGGTCGGGCTGGCCCAGACAGTGTTCGTGGCCATCCGGACGCGGGACCATTCCGCCGCCTGGCTGCAGCGGTTTGCAATGGCGGTTCAGTCTATTCCGGAAGTGATCGAATTCTACCGCATGGCTGGTGATGTCGACTACCTGCTGAAGGTGCAGGTCGCCAGCGTGGCGGATTATGACCGTGTGTACAAATCGCTCATAGCCAAGGTCGACCTGGCAGATGTCAGCGCAACCTTTGCGATGGAGTGCCTTAAGAACACGACCGAGTTGCCGCTTTAATATCCCGCTGCGGGCACCGGCAGCATCAACTCTGGCATCAGACAGCTGGGCAGCGGCTCACCGGGGCCTGTCTTCATCAGGCCGGCCGGCCGGCGAAGATAGTTGCGCATGGCTTCGGTTGCGTCGCGGTCAAAACTTTCCACCGCTGCAGGTTGGACGGTTTCGCGGATAATCCGGGCGTCCCTGCAGGTGCGCCGTTCGAGGATCGTCAGGGCGGCCGGCGTCCGGCCAGTGCGCAAGGCCCTCAAGGAAGCCCGCATCGGGTCGGCGCGTAGCACGGCAGCAGCCGGCAGGCCTGGCCCATCGGGGACGGCCAGCCAGAGCGCATGTACGGGCGCTTCGGGCGCCGCTTGCGGAAAGTTCACCGCCAGTATGATCCCGCCCCGTGATTTCCGGATGTCAAAATCCGTCATTCCGCGCGCAGTGAGCGCGTCCAGCCATTCGCTGATGGCGAGGTTGCGCGCTTCAAGAGCTTCGCGGTCGTCTCCAGCAGCCAAAAGCGCCACGGATTGGTCGAGTCTCTGGGAAGGAGAGAGGCGCGCGCCGCGGGCGATTGCGCTGTCATAATGAGCGACTGCGTCGGCCGCTGCGCCTGAATCCATCGCGCTGCGCGCAGCAATAAGATGCGCTTCGCGGGTTTCAAAGCGTTCGGGGCAATCTGCGATGAAGGTCTCGGCAGTTCGTTTCAAGTAAGCCGGCGTTGCTTCTTCCGCCGGCTCGAGAACGGCGGCCTGAAACTGCGCCACATCACGCAGCCCGCAGCCATCCTGAGCCATTGCTGGCACGCCAACCGCTGACAATGCAAGGAAAAACAAAGAGAACTTCGCCCAGAACTTACGATTAACCATACCCAGCCTCCCGCGCCTTCAGGCGCTGTTTCAGGAGGAACGGTGCAAGGCCTATGCCGGTTCCATCAGTGGGGTGGATGAATCCCGGATGGGTCGTTCAGGGAGGGGGCGTGGTCATGTTCATAGTCATGGGCGTGATCATGTCCGCCATGCCCATGCAGGGGCATCAACATCAAGAGCATGGCGACGCCCACGCCGGTTCCCAGGCCTGCGATGCCGCGGATTGGCGGCTCTTCTTTCAGCGGCTGCATCAAGGGACCGGTAGCCACATAGATCAGCAGGCCGGCCGACAGGGCATAGAGGGCGGCGACCACGTCCGGGCCAAGCCCTGTCAGGAAGAGGCCACTCACCAGGGCGCCCAGCGGGGTTGTTGCCCCTGCTGCCAGAAAGGCCCAGAAAAGCGCTTCCCGCACGCGGAATCCATGCCGGGCAAGGATGGCAAAGGCGATCACGCCCTCTGCAAACTCATGCATGATCAGAGAGGTAGAGGCATAGACCCCGCCCTCAAAACTTGCCGCGAAGGTGACCGAATAGATAGCGCCATCAAGGAAAGAATGAAGGCCTACGGCGAGAAGGGGCGTCAATGCGAGCGCCCGGCCGCCGGCCTTCTCAGGGAAGGCAGCATTGATCCCGGAACTGAGCAGTAGGCCCCCGAAAAATCCGGCCAGCATGAAATAGGGTGCCCGCGCATTCATCATCAGCGCCTCAGGGCCAATATGCAGCAGCGTCAGGGATATCAGCATCCCGCCAGCCATCAGCGAGAACAGGCCGGACTGGCGCGCTGTCCAGCCGCTGCGCATGGCAACAGCTGCCAGGCCCACAGCTGTGAACAGGGCTGCAATCAGTCCGAACAGGAGAGGCGCCTGAAGAGAAAGGGGCATTCGGCGGCGTATGTCCGGTTTGCTGCGGCCTGAAAAGGAGGCGGGGGTTGAGAAGGGTTGCGCTTGTGCGCGCAGGCACCTTGCGAAAAGTGTTATAATGTTTCACTCTTGCGCCTGCCAGTATTTTTTGCGGTGCCGGCAGGATTTCCTGCGCGCCGCGCCTTTCAGTCCGGACATCAGGAGTTGTTCATGATCCAATTTGCCCGTGTTTCACTGCCGCTGTTTGCTGGCGCTGCCCTTTCAGTTCTTGCCGCCTGCGGTCCGGGCGCGCCGCCGCCTGCGGCGCCTAGCCCAACTGAAGCCAGCGATGCGGAGATCGCAGAAGCACCTGTTGAAAATGAACCTGAAGTGCATGCGGTTGAACATACCGAAGGCGAAACCCATGACCATGAAGAGGGGGAGGCGCATGACCATGACGAAGACCATGATCATGCCGGCGGCGCCGCCCATGTTCACGGGATTGCAGATCTGGCTTTCACTATAGAGGGCAACAATCTGATGGCAGAGCTGGTGTCGCCGTTGGCGAACTTTGGCCTGTCTGAAGCAGATGGCGTCTTCACTCCGGAAGTGATCAACGCGCTGCCCGGCTTCGTTGCACTGACCGGCGGGAATTGCACCGCGGAAACTCCGGCCGCCGAAGTGGATACGTCCAGCGGCCATACCGATGGGCATGTGGCCTTCAGCTGGGCTTGCGCCGATGTGAACGCTGTGACGTCTGCCCGTTTTGCCGGCTTCAACGCTTTTCCCGGCTTCGAAACGGTCAATGCCGTATTTGTGACGGACACTGCCCAGAAAGCCGCAGAGCTGACGCCTTCCTCCCCGGAGCTTTCCCTGAAATAAGAGCGGTATGGCTGATCCTGTAATCGATATCGAAGGGCTGCGCTTTGCCTGGAAGAGCGGCCCCCAAGTGCTCGACATTGACGCTTTCCGTGTGGAAGCGGGTGAGCGTGTGTTCCTGCGGGGCCCCTCCGGCTCTGGCAAATCGACCCTTCTCGGCCTCATCGCGGGCGTGCTCCAGCCTCAGGCAGGTCGCATCAACGTCCTGGGGGAAGACATGGGCAAATTGCCGGCCGCCAGGCGCGACAGGTTGCGGGCGGACCGGATGGGCGTGATCTTCCAGATGTTCAATCTGGTGCCTTATCTTTCGGTCACGGGGAACGTGCTGTTGCCGCTGCGGTTTTCGCCGGCGCGCCGCAAAGCAGCCGGAAATGATCCGCAGGCGGAGGCCCGCCGCCTCCTGGCCCGATTGGGTCTCCAGGACGAAAGCCTGCTGGAGCGCCGCGTGTCAGACTTGTCAGTGGGCCAGCAACAGCGTGTTGCGGCTGCCCGCGCCCTCATCGGCAGCCCCAGCCTGGTGATTGCCGACGAGCCGACGTCCGCGCTGGACGCAGATGCGCGCGACCGGTTCATTACTCTGCTCTCTGAGGAAGTGGAACGCTCCGGCGCCAGCCTGCTCTTCGTCAGCCATGACGCCTCGCTCGCTGGTCTCTTCACGCGCGCCGCTGATCTCACCGCCATGAACAAGGCGGGGGCCCCGGCATGACCGCTCTTTTTTCCCTCGCATGGTCAAGCCTTCTCAATCGCAAGGGCTCGGTGATCCTCACCATTGTGGCCGTGGCGCTTTCGGTTGCCCTGTTCCTCGGGGTGGAGAAGGCGCGGAGCGGCGCCCGCGAAGGCTTCGAAAATACCATCTCCGGAACAGACCTTATCGTTGGCGCGCCGACCGGCACGGTCAACCTTCTGCTTTACTCGGTCTTCCGGATGGGCTCGGCAACAGCGGAAGTCTCCTGGCCGACCTATCGTCAGATTGCGGAGCGTCCCGATGTTGCCTGGGCCGTTCCGATCGCCCTGGGTGACAGCCATCGTGGCTACCGGGTGATGGGCACCACACCGGACTATTTTGAGCATTACAAATACGGGGGTGGCCAGCCGCTGGAGATTGCCGACGGCGCGATCTTTGATGATTTGTTTGATGCGGTCATCGGCGCAGATGTGGCGCGCGAGCTGGGCTATGAAGTCGGCACGCCCTTGATCCTCACACACGGGATCGGCGCGGCTGATCTTGGGTCGGGACATGAAAACCGTCCCTTCCGCGTCTCGGGCATCCTGAAGTCCACAGGTACGCCGGTGGACCGGACGGTGCATGTTTCGCTCGAAGCCATCACGGCCATCCATGTCGGCTGGGAAACCGGCGCCAAGAATCCGCTGGCCGATTCCATCCCCACCGAGATGATCCGCTCCTTTGACCTCACCCCGAGAACTGTGACGGCAATCTTCGTTGGGCTGGAGCGCAAGGGAACCATTCTCACCACCCGCCGGCAGATCAATACCAATCGGGGTGAGCCGCTGATGGCGATTATCCCGGGCGAAGCGCTGCGGGAGCTTTGGGGGGTGACCTCAATTGCCGAGCGCGCCTTGTTGGCAGTGTCAGGTTTCGTGATTGCCGTGGGTCTGGTCTCAATCCTGACCTCAATTCTGACGAGCCTCAACGAGCGGCGGCGGGAGATGTCGATCCTTCGGGCAACCGGCGCCCGGCCCGGGCATATCTTCTCCCTGCTGGTGCTTGAGTCGGGGCTGATCGGCTTTATGGGCGCGCTCATCGGGATTGTGATCGTGCATGGCCTGTTCGCAGCGATCGCGCCGATGCTGCAGGCACGCTACGGCGTCGCCTTTGGCGCTGGCGGGCCAGGATTGCTGGATCTCTATGTGCTGGGCGCGGTCACCTTCGCCTCTCTTGTGATCGGCGCTGTGCCGGCTGTGACAGCGATGCGGCGGTCTCTGGCAGATGGGCTCAGCGTCCGATTGTAACAGCATTGTGCTCTGGAACTACGGGTGAGGGCGTTTTAAACAGAAGGGATGAAAACGACATCTCTCCCAGGCTTTGCCCTCGCCACCGCCGCTTTTGTGTTCGCCGCAGCCTGTGGCGGCGCGTCCAGTTCCGGTACAGCCGAAGCTGCCCCCGCCAAGCCCGCCAAGGAAGCCGCCGCTGAGGCCAAACCCGAAGGTCCCAAGGTTGGCGACAAGATCGGCCAGAGTGCGGCCGAACGCGCCGCCGCCCGCGCTGAAGCGGCCAAGAAGCGCGCCGAGGAACAGGCCCGCAAGGATGCTGAGCTCGCAGCGCGCGGCGTGACACGGATCGGTTGGGAAGATCTGATGCCGGAAGGGGAGGAGGAACGCCTCGCCCAGATGTACCAGGCTCAGATGGCCATGCTCTATTCCGGTGCTGGCATTGCGGAAGGGTCTGCCGCCGATACGGCCGTGCAGATCGGCACCTTTAACACCGTCAAGGAACTCAACGGCAAGAAGATCCGTATCCCCGGATATACTGTGCCGTTCGAATACGGCGCTGACGCGCAGATCAAGGAATTCCTGCTCGTGCCGTATTTCGGCGCTTGTATCCACGCGCCGCCGCCCCCGCCGAACCAGACCGTGTTCGTGATGTCGGAGAAGCCGATCAAGATGAAGGACCTCGCCCAGGCAGTCTGGATTGAAGGCACCATCCACACCCAGACGCAGGAAAGCGAACTGGCAGACGCCGCCTACACGATCACGCTGACGGCGATTGAGGAATACACCTACTGATGACACCTCCGCTCGATCTCGAGGCGGTACGGGTCATTGCATGGGATTTCGACGGCGTCCTCAACAACAATATTGAGAACGGTGTTTTTGCCTGGTCTCGAAACTTCGAGCAGGATCTTGGCCTCTCGCTGCACTCCTTTTCCAGCTATCTGTTTGCAGGCAGGTTCCAGAAGGCGATGGTGGGGCAGGCCTGCCTGTTGGAGCTGGTAACCGAGTGGGCCGAGGCGAACGCCGCAGCGGGACGCGCGGGCGAGATCCTCGACTATTGGTTTGAGCGTGACGCGCGACCCGATCATCGCACCCTGGCCCTGTTCGAGCCGCTGAAGGCCCGCGGCGTGCGCCATGTGATGGCGACCAACAACGAAACCCACCGGACATCATACATCGAAACCAGTATGGGTTTTGGTGACCTCGTAGAGCGCATTTTCGCTGCCGGCCGGATGGGCATCGCCAAGCCGGATACGGACTATTTCGCCCATATCGAAGAAGCGTTGCAGGTTGCCCCGGAAAACTTCCTTCTTGTGGACGATATGGAGGAAAATGTAACAGCCGCCCGGAGCAGGGGCTGGCAGGCCTTTCATTTCACGGAAGGCGCGCATGACCTTCTGGAACGGTCACTCGGTCTTCCGAAAACAGCCTGAGCCAAAAGCAAGAAGGGCGACCCGACAGGCCGCCCTTCCGCACTCTACGCGGTACTCTACTATCCACAAAGTAGCAGTAGACTGCTTAATACTTTGCGAACCCTGTCTTCCGCAGCGACTGACTACTGGTTCTTGGCCAGCAGATTGCGGATCTCTTCCAGAAGCACTTCCTGGCGCGGCGGGGCTGGCGGCGGCGCTGCGGCTTCTTTCTTCTTCAGCGTGTTCATGCCCTTAACGACGAAGAACAGCGCGAACGCCATGATCGTGAAGGAGATCAGCGCGTTGATAAACTTGCCATAGGCGATCACTGGCGCGCCAGCTTCCGATGCGACCGCGAGAGACGCGTAGGTCTCTCCGTTCAGGGAAATGAAGAGGTCGGAGAAATCAGCTCCGCCCATCAGCATACCGAGCGGCGGCATCATGATGTCGTTCACAAGCGAGGTGACGATGGTACCGAACGCGCCGCCAAGGATGAAGCCGACCGCGAGGTCGACCAGATTGCCCTTAAGTGCGAACTCTTTGAATTCCTTAAGCATGATAACCCCTTCGTTTTGGCAGGATACAGCGAGAGTTTGACACAGAGTTCGCGGGGTTTGATCCCACCGTCAAGGCGCTGCGTCAGGGGCGCGAAACCGCTGCCGCCTATCTCGCTTCGGGATCATTACCGCCATTGACGCGGGCGCGAAGTTCTTTCCCGGCCTTGAAGAAGGGGACTGCCTTGGCCGGCACTTTGACAGGCTCGCCCGTGCGCGGGTTGCGCCCCTTGCGGGCATCGCGCTTGCGGACCGAGAAAGCCCCAAAGCCGCGCAGCTCCACCCGGTCACCCCGGGCCAGCGCCTCGCCAATCTCGCTAAGGATGACGTTCACGACCTTTTCAACGTCTTCGTGACGCAGGTGCGAGTTTTCCGCCGCGAGTTTCTCTATGAGTTGGGACTTGAGCATCGCATTGATAATAAACGCATTTGCGGCGGGAGCGCTAGGCCCCCGCCGCAAACATTTCGGGAAATTTAGGTTGCCGGCCTGGTTTCATCCAGACCGGCTTCCGATTGCATCACTCTCAGGCGAGGGATTCGGCCTGATCTTTCCAGCCATCGCGCTCGAAACGTCCCTGGATGGCCAGTTCCTCTTCGAGGTCAGCGATCTGGGCGTCGGAAAGCGCAGCGATCTGCCAGAAGTGATAGATGCCAGCGTCGTTCAGCTTCTTCTCGAATGCCGGGCCGAGGCCCTTCAGCTTCTTGAGGTCGTCCGCGTCGCCTTGCGGGGCATCGAGACGGCCACGGTCGTCCAGGGCATCGGTGTCTGCAGCAGCTTTCGGCTTGCCTTTCGACGAAGCCAGGGCTGCGCCGAGGATGTCACCCAGCGAAGCGCCTGCGTCTGCAGAGCCGTATTGTGCCACGGCTTCAGCTTCTTCGGCGATCTCCAGAGCCTTGATCGAGAGCGAAACGCGGCGGGTTGCGCGGTCCACAGTGACGATCTTGGCATCGACCTTGTCGCCCACGGCAAAACGCTCGGGGCGCTGGTCGGCGCGGTCGCGGGAGAGGTCGGAGCGGCGGATGAAGGACTTCACCGCCGGGGTGCCGAATTCGACTTCGATACCGCCCGAGGTCACTTCGGTGACAGTGCAGGTCACGGTCGCGCCGCGCTTCAGACCGCCGCCACCACCAGACTCGCTGGTAGCCGCTTCGATCGGGTCACCGGAAAGCTGCTTGATGCCGAGAGAGATGCGCTCTTTGTCGACATCGACATCGAGAACCTTCGCTTTGACACGGTCGCCCTTGGTGAAGGCTTCGATCGCCTGATCGCCGGACTTGTCCCAGGCGATGTCGTTGATGTGCACCATGCCGTCGAGGTCCGGGCCGAGGCCGATGAAGAGGCCGAACTCGGTGATCCCGCGAACTTCGCCTTCGATTTCGGTGCCGACCGGGTTGGCAGCGAGGAAGGCGCTCCACGGATTGTCCATGGTCTGCTTGAGGCCAAGCGAGATGCGGCGCTTTTCGCTGTCAACGTCCAGCACTTCCACATCGACTTCCTGGGAGGTCGAGAGGATCTTGCCGGGGTGGACGTTCTTCTTGGTCCAGCTCATTTCGGAGACGTGGATCAGACCTTCCACACCATCTTCCAGCTCCACGAAGGCGCCGTAATCGGTGATGTTGGTGACGGTGCCCTTGAGGCGGCCGCCGACCGGGTAGCGGGACGAGATGTTGTCCCACGGATCGGTGCCGAGCTGCTTCATGCCGAGCGAGATACGCTGGGTTTCCGGGTTGATCTTGATGATCTGGACTTCGACTTCCTGACCCACTTCGACCACCTGCGAGGGGTGGTTGATGCGCTTGTAGGACATGTCGGTGACGTGCAGCAGGCCATCGATGCCGCCGAGGTCAACGAACGCACCGTAATCGGTGATGTTCTTGACGATACCCTTGCGGACGTCGCCTTCAGCCATGTCGGAGACGATCTCGGCGCGCTGTTCGGCGCGGCTCTCTTCGAGGATCGCGCGGCGCGAGACAACGATGTTGCCGCGAACGCGGTCGAGCTTGAGAACAGCGAACGGCTGCACTTCGCCCATGAGCGGACCGACATCGCGCACCGGGCGGATATCAACCTGGCTGCCGGGAAGGAAGGCGTTGACGCCGCCGAGGTCGACGGTGAAGCCGCCCTTGACGCGGCCGGAAATGGCGCCCTTGACGGGTTCGCCTTTGGAGAAGCTGCGCTCCAGCTTGACCCAGCGCTCTTCGCGGCGGGCCTTGTCGCGCGAAAGAACGGCTTCGCCGAGTGCGTTCTCGATCCGGTCGAGGTAAACGTCGATCAGGTCGCCAGGGGCAGGTTGCTTGTCTTCAAGCAGGAATTCCTTGGTCGGGATGCGGCCTTCGGTCTTCAGGCCGATGTCGACGACGACGGAGTCATTGTCGATGCGCAGGACGGTGGCCGGGATAACCTGGCCTTCCTGCATGGCAGAAGCAGCTGCCGACGACTCGAACATCGAGGCGAAGTCGGCCGAGGAGGGGTTCATTTGGTTGGTCATGGGGTCTCCGGGGGAGGGGCGAATGGTTCAAAGGCAGGCCCGGCACCATTGCCGCCTGCGTACATCCGACCCGTCACGTGGTCTTTCAATTTCTGAAGCGGGCTCCGCCTGTTTGGATTGAAGCGTCCGTTTGAAGGCGCCCCTCAGGCAGTCTTTCCCTTGGCGAGAGCAGCCTCAACGGCAGCCATCGCCCTTTCCACAGCCGCGTCTATAGTGAGATCAGTGGTATCGATCAAGATGGCATCGTCCGCGATAGCGGCGGGGGCATCTGTGCGCCCCTGATCGCGGGCATCGCGTATTTTCAGTTGTTCGATGACCTGCTCAAGCGACACATCCTCGCCATTGCCGGTGAGTTCCTTCCAGCGGCGTTCGCCCCGCTGGCGCACATCGGCGTCCACCCATAGCTTCACATCTGCGTCCGGCGCGATCACCGTGCCAATATCCCGCCCGTCCAGCAGGGCGCCGCCAGCGCGGGTGGCGAAAGCACGCTGCAGTTCGAAAAGAGCCTGGCGAACAGACGGGATGGCAGCCACTACGCTGGCGGCCTTGCCAGCTTCGGCTGAGCGCAGCTCGTGCTCCACAAAGTCGGTCAGGTCCAGCATCCGGGCGATATCAGCCAGCGGGCCGGCCGCATCCAGCGGCAGATCCTGTTTCATCGCAGCCACTGCCACCGCCCGGTAGAGCCGGCCGGTATCCATGTGCGGCAGGCCATAATGGGCGGCGAGGCGCCGCGCGATGGTGCCCTTGCCGGAAGCGGTTGTGCCGTCGATCGCTATAATCATGGAGGCGGGGAGTGAGCCAGCCCCGCCCTCAAGTCAAGAACGTCTCAGGCTGTCGCCGCTTCGGCGACGAAGCCCTTCCAGGTTTTCATATAGTTTACGAAGACCGGTCCCAGCCCCTCAGCTACGAGATGTGCTTCAGGAACCGGCAAGGCGATCGGCTCAAAGTCTGCGTCCGCCGCCACCTTTTTCGGGAAGTCATGGTGCAGGATGGCGCCGCGGCCGATCACCACGTAGTCGAGCCCCGCTTCCATCGCGCGCCGGCAGCTTTCGCCGGTGGTGAGTTTTCCGGCTGCGCCCAGGCGGCAGTTGCCGCGCGGCAGGCCGGTGAACCACTCAACCAATGGGCGGCCCTTGAAGCTCGGGTCTTCAGGTTCCTTGAACGTGTCCCAGAGCGACATGTCGAGATAATCGATGTCGCCGCTGGTCATCAGCTCGCTGGCGAGGCGCCGGATTTCGCCGATGTCCATGCCGAACCGTTCCGGCGACAGGCGAACCCCCAGAGAGAAGTCCTTCCCGCATTCGGCGCGCACGCCTGCGATGATCTCGCGCAACAGCTTGGTGCGGCCTTCATAATCGCCGCCATACTCGTCCTCTCGCTTGTTGATGTCGGCGCTGAGGAACTGGCAGAGCAGGTAGCCATGAGCGCCGTGCAGCTCGACGCCATGGAAGCCGGCCTGTTCGCAGCGCTTTGCAGCCGCGATGAAATCCGTTGCAACCTGTTGCACTTCGTTGCGCGTCAGTGCGCGGGCGCCCGTTTCTGCATCTGCCGAAGGGCAGAGCGGCGCGCGCCCGCCGATCAATTCTTTAGGGGCGCGCATTCCGGCATGGTGCAGCTGCACTACCGAATGTGTGCCGTGATCATTCAGCGCTTTGGCGAGGCGGGTCAGGCCCGGAAGGTGCTTGTCGTCAAACGCGCCGAGCTGGCCGGGAAAGCCCTGGCCGTCGGCCTGGACATGGGCCGCGCAGGTCATCGTCAGGCCAAAGCCACCTTCAGCGCGCTTCACGAGCCAGTGAAATTCGTCATCGCTGAGCGTGCCATCGGCATGGCTCTGCATGTTGGTGAGCGGGGCCAGCATGAAGCGGTTCTTCATGGCCGGGCCACGGGTGAGGGGCAGGGGATCAAACAGCGTTGTCATACGCCAACATTGGCGCGGGATTCCGATCCGTCAATTTTGCCCTCGCGGCAGGGTCAGCCCCGGATGTCCGCGCCCAGCATTGCCATATGGCCCATGAACTCCGGATAGCTCGTGTCGATCATCGAAATATCGTCGACGCTGACGGGGTTCTTCGATGCGGTGCCCATGACCAGCGCGCTCATGGCGATGCGGTGATCGTGATGGGTTTCGACCAAGCCGCCGCCTGGGGGCGGCCCGCCGCAGCCCTGCACCGTAAATCCGTCCTCGGTCTCTTCGACCTCTACCCCGTTGACGCGCAGCATGGCGACAATCGCCTTGATGCGGTCGCTCTCCTTGACGCGCAGTTCGTCGGCGCCGGTCACGCGCGTCTCGCCGCTTGCGAAGGCCGCCAGCACCGCGAGGATCGGGAATTCGTCGATCATTGAGGCAACGAGGCGTTCCGGCACGGCGATGCCCTTCAGGCCCGCATAGCCTGCGTGCAGGTCGATCAGGCGCTCGCCGGCGGCTTCGCCGCGTTCTTCGGCGCCAAGGCCAGCGCCCATGAGGTCGGCCACATCATAGAAGCCCGACCGGGTGGGGTTCGACATCACGCTTTCCACCGTTACATCGCCCTGAGGCGAGAGGAGGCCCGCCGCGATGAGGAAGGCAGCGGAGGAAGGGTCGCCCGGAATGGCGGCCTCAAGCCCGTAGAGGCGCTGGCCGCCTTTCAGGCCAATCTCTTGCGCGCCGCCCGGCTCCATCTTGAAGGAGAGGCTGGCGCCAAAGCCCTGCAGCATCCGCTCGGTATGGTCGCGCGTTGCCTTTGCTTCGACCACGACGGTTTCGCCTTCGGCATTGAGCCCGGCCAGCAGCACGGCGGACTTCACCTGCGCGCTCGCCTGAGGCGGGGCATAGCGGATCGCTTTGAGAGACTTTGATCCCGTCAGCGTGAAGGGGAGCTTGCCATCCGGCCCGGCAGTATCTTTGAGGCCCATCTGGCGCAGCGGGTTCAGCACGCGGTTCATTGGGCGGGAGCAGAGTGAGGCGTCGCCCGTCAGGGAGGCGGTGAGGTCATACCCCGCCATCACGCCCATCAGCAGGCGCGAGCCCGTGCCGGAGTTTCCGAAATCCAGAACACTTTCTGGTGAAGAGAGGCCTTTTTCGCCCACGCCGGAGACTTCCCAGGCGCCGGAGCCGGTTCGTGTGACGGTTGCGCCCATCGCCTGCATCGCCTGACCGGTGCGCAGGACGTCATCGCCTTCGAGCAACCCGGTGAAGCGGCTTTCGCCCTCAGCAAGGCCGCCAAAGATCAGCGCGCGGTGGCTGCAGGATTTATCTCCAGGCGCGCGAATGGCGCCGGCGAGGCGTTTGACCGGGTGGCTGGTCCATACCATTGGGGAAAGGTCTCGTCAGAAAGGCGGGTTGCAGATGTAAATTGGGGCTTTGACAGCGCGGGGCGTTCATGGCAAGCGCGCCGCCAACTTCCAATTGGCTTTTTGCCCCAAGAGGAGCGCGCAAGCCCCATGTCCAAGGACAAACTCGGAACCAAGCAGGTCTGCCCGTCCTGCGAGTCTCGTTTCTACGATCTGAACAAACGCCCGGCCGTCTGCCCCAAATGCGGCAACGAGTTCGACCCTGAAGACGAAGTGATCCGCACGACCATCACCAAGGTGAAGGCAAAAGCGGCCCGCGCAGCCGTCAAAGCGGCTGATGAGGACGAAGAAGACCTCGAGGAAGAGGAAGACGCCGTCATCCGGGATGATGACGAGGATGATGGCGCCGAGGCCGATGACGAGGTCGACGACGAGGAAGACGCCAAGGAACTCGGCGGCGAAGAGGATGACGTGATCCTCGAAGGCGGCGAAGATGAAGACGAAGAAGGCAAAGTGCCGTCGGGCTTCTCTGAAGATGGTGTCGACGAAGACGACGAGGACGACATCATCATCGCAGACGATGATGAAGATGACTTCGAAATCGACGAAGATGACGATGGCGACGACGACCTCGAAATCGAAGACGAGGAAGACGACGATCGGTGAAAATAGGGGCTTGAAAGCGGATCAGCGCTCGTCTAGTGCATCCGCTTCCCGGTCCGGGGCCATAGCTCAGTTGGGAGAGCGCTTGCATGGCATGCAAGAGGTCAGGGGTTCGACTCCCCTTGGCTCCACCAGGACCCCTCTTTTCCAGCACACGGAAAAGTGAACCAAGAGGCCGCTCCGCAAGGGCGGCCTTTTTGTTTGCGCTGGCAAGCGCGCGCCATGTCTTGCATCATCCTTTTCGGCGAATTCTGATTGTTTGGCGGGCAGGCTGGATACATTTCAGGCAGAAGCCGGCCTGGTAACGACCTTTAACGGGTTGCCGCTATCATGCCGCATCAAGGTGCTTGAACCGGCCACAATGCAGGCCCACCTTTCCTGCATGGCAAGGTGGCCAGTGAGCCCTCTGCCAGCGACCCCAGGCGGGGCGCGGAAAGGAGTGGACTGATGACGACCGAAATCAAGACTGATCTGTTTGAGAAAGAAGCTCTCGTCTATATCCGCCACATGGATGTGGGCGAGGTCAGCGGGCTTCTGCCGCCCGACGCGCTCGCCGACATCGACGACCCGGATGACCTGTTCATGGTATTCTCCGCCGACGGCCAGCGCCTCGCGATCGTGGAAGGGCGCGATGCCGCCTTCGCCGCGTGCCACGCCAATGATCTGCGCCCGCTGAGCGTGCACTAAAGCCAATTACCTGCGGGCGCGAAGCCACACTTTGCGCCCGCACTTGCTTTTCCCCGGATTGAAGTTGACACTCGCGTCATAACAATCCCGGGGAGGGAACCCATGTCCATTCGCCTGCGCGCCCTCGGCGGCGCCGCCATATTGCTAGCCCTGGCGGCCTGTTCACCGTCAGAAACCAGCGCGCCCGAAGCCCAAAACGATATCCTGACGCCTCTCTCTGCCGAAGGGGATTTTGGCGCCACGCTGCAGGCGGCCCTGATCGCGGCTCAGCCCGGCGACACCATTCTTCTGCCAGAAGGCACTTTTCAGCTGACGGACGGCTTGTCGCTGGATGTCGACGGCGTGACCCTGCGCGGGGCCGGGCAGGAAAAGACAATTCTGGACTTTTCGGGTCAGGAGGGCGCAGGGGAGGGCCTGCTGGTGACCTCCGATGATGTGACCCTGATGGATTTCGGTGTGCGCAACACCCGGGGCGACGGGATCAAATCCAAGGGCGCCGATCAGATCATTTACCGGTATCTGACGGTGGAATGGACCGGCGGGCCGGACGAGAACAACGGGGCCTATGGTGTCTATCCCGTCGAATCAAAAAATGTGCTGGTGGAGAATGTCACCGTCCGCGCCGCCTCTGATGCGGGCATCTATGTCGGCCAGTCGGACAATATCATCGTCCGCAACTCCGTGGTCGAATATAATGTTGCCGGCATTGAGATCGAAAACTCGATGAATGCCGATGTCTATGGCAACATCACCCGCAACAATACCGGCGGTATCCTGGTGTTCGATCTGCCGGACCTTCCGGTAACAGGGGGCAACTCCACGCGCATCTTCGACAATGAAATCACCAGCAACAACACGCGCAACTTTGCGCCCGCTGGCAATATCGTGGCGAGCGTCCCCTCGGGCACCGGGGTCATCGTGATGGCCAACCAGAATGTGCATGTGTTTGACAACAAGTTTGACGACAACCGCTCGGCCCATGTGCTGATCATGTCTTACTCCCTGCCGTTCACGGATGAGCGATATAATCCGCTGCCGCGTGACCTTGTGTTGCGAGACAATTTCTATGGCGCCGGCGGCAATGATCCGCAGGGGGATCTTGCGCCCCTGGCAGCGGCGCTGGGCGGCACGCTGCCGGCGATTGTCTGGGACGGGGTGGACCGTTGGGGCGAGGGCGCGGCGCAGGACGTGAACCTTTCTGTGCTGGAGGGGCCGGAGGCAGGCTTTATCAGCTTTGGGCTTGGCAAGTATCCGATTGATCCGGCAGCCATGGTGCCATCCCCGGAGCGCCCTGCGGGGACGCCTGCGCCTGAGCCTGCCGCCATTGTCCTGCCGCATGCCGATCGCTGAGGCGCGCGGGTGAGGCTGCTGGTCCTCCTTGCATCCCTTCTC
>NZ_NCJT01000107.1:7919-17282 GCF_002282565.1 Hyphomonas sp. 34-62-18 | reverse complement strand
GGTGGCCTCATCAGGGTCATCCATCGCCGAAGACGGCAGGCTGACATAGCCAAGATCTATCGGCTTTGCGTCGCTTGAGCGCAGATAGAGAAAGGGCGTCCCCCCCTCCGCAGACAGATCGGCCCGCAGGGCGGGGTCCACCTTCAGGAATATCTGGTCGTCGGCAAGCAGTGCAAACATCACCCCGTCCTGATAGACCCCTGCCCCGCCGAACATCCTGCGGATGCTGATCGGGCCAACGCCTGCAAGCAGCTCCAGCACAAATTCATGAAACGGGTCGGGCGCCTTCGCCATCCTCAGCCCTCGGACGGCACGCCGACAACCTTGCCCGGCAGACCAATCCGGTAGACGCCCTTGAAGGTATCCGGGTCCACTGGCTTGCCCTTCCGGTAGATTGCAACAACACCGTCTTTTGCAAGGCGCACAGCCTCAGCGCGCACATCCTGTAGAAGCTTCTGCCACCGGTCCTCGCTGACAGCTTTGGCGGCTTCGGTCGGACAGATCGTCTTTCCGATGCCGCGCGCAGCCGTCAGTTCAAGGATCGCTTCCCGGACAGGATTTCTGGGCTCCTCGCTCACCAGTCTATCGCCGCATAGACGAGTTGCTGAAGCTGGATACGCATCGGATAGGTGGACGACGGCATCAGCTGGGTCGCCTGCACCGCGATCAGCTCTTCTTCGGGATCAATCCAGAAGAAAGTGGAGGCAAGGCCGCCCCAGCTGAAGGTGCCATCGCTTCCAGGCTGGCGCGTCTGAACGATGTCTGTGACGACCGACCCGCCGATGCCGAAACCGACGCCTTCGGCCATCACCTCGGTGAAGGCCGACCGGCCCATGCCGCGCATGGTCTGGCCGCCGGGCAGATGGTTCTGCCGCATGAACTCCCATGTCTTGGGGCTGATGATCCGGGCGCCGTCCAGTGTGCCGCCGCGCAGCAGCATCAGGGCAAAGCGGTGATAGTCCCGCACCGTGGAGGCAAGGCCGCCGCCACCGTTCAGCTGAACCGGGCGCTTGGCATAGAGTTTTGAGGCCGCGCCGCCGGGGTCGGCCAGCGTTGTTTCGCCGGTCTTGGCATCTTTCTGATAGCAGGCCATCAGCCGGTCAATCTTGTCTTCCGGCACCCAGAAATCAGTATCATTCATCTGCAACGGACCAAAGATCCGCTCTCGGAAGAACACGTCCAGATCCTGCCCGGTGATGATCTCGACAATCGCGCCGAGGACATCAATCGAGTGGCTGTAGCGCCATTCGGTTCCCGGCGAGAAGGCGAGCGGCAGGCCCGCCATCTGGCGCGCCATTTCCTGCAGCGTCTGCTTGTGATTGCCGACTTTTTCGCGCCGGTAGATCTCGTCCGTCTCGTCCTGCATCAGGAAGCCGTAGGTCAGGCCCGCCGTATGCGTGATCAGATCGAGGATCGTCATTTCCCGGTCGGGATCTTTCAGCTTTGGCGCTGCCGCCGTGCCGCCCGCCCAGACCTTCACATTCCTGTATTCGGGAATATACCGGCTGACGGGGTGTTCCAGCCGCAGCTTGCCTTCCTCGAACAGCATCATGATGGCCAGCGTAGTGACCGGCTTCGTCATTGAGTAGATGCGGAAGATCGTTTCCGGGCCAATGGGCTTGCTTCCGCCCATTTCAGTCGCGCCGATATAGCTCTCATGGGCCACTTCGCCGCTGCGCGAAATCAGCGTGGCCATGCAGGGGATCTTGCCGGTATCGATGTAGTTCTTCTGGAAGAAGTCCGGAATTGCATCCAGACGCTCCGCATTCAAACCAACTTCGCCCGGATCGGTCAGATCATGTTCAAACATCAGAGGCTCCCCGCTTTGGCCGCGCGTGCCAGTTCGCGCGCAATGATTATCTGTTGAATCTGGCTTGTGCCTTCATAGAGGCGGAAGATGCGCACATCCCGGTAGAACCGCTCGATCCCATAGTCGGAAACATACCCCGCCCCGCCGAAAATCTGCACGGCGCGGTCGGCCACGCGGCCGCAGGCCTCGGTGGCAAAAAGCTTCGTACACGACGCAAGCATGGTGATGTCTTCGCCGGCGTCGCGGCGGCGGGCGGCATCCAGGATCATGCATTCGGCGGCGTAGGTTTCGGCCTGGCTGTCGGCGATCAGGGCCTGCAGCATCTGGTGCTCGAAGATTGGCTTGCCGAACTGACGGCGCTCCAGCGAGTAGTTGACCATTTCGCGGATGAGGCGTTTGGAGACGCCGGTGGCGACCGCCGAGATATGCAGGCGGCCTTTGTCCAGCACGCTCATCGCCACCTTGAAGCCCTCGCCTTCCTTGCCAATCATATTGGCGGCGGGCACGCGCGCGTTTTCGAAGATCACGTCACAGATATGAGCGCCCTGCTGGCCCATTTTCTTTTCCGGCTTGCCGACCGAAACGCCAGGCGTGTTCCGCTCGACGATAAAGGCGGAAACGCCCTTGGCGCCGGGCTCGTCCTGGTTGGTGCGCGCCATGGCAGTGAAGAGGTCGGCCTTGTTGGCGTTGGTGATGTAACGTTTGGTGCCGTTGAGGATGTAATGGTCGCCGTCACGGATGGCTTTGGTCTTCAGCCCTGCCGCATCAGAGCCCGCTTCCGGCTCGGTCAGCGCGAAGGAGGCGATAAGATCCCCAGAGGCGATGCCGGGGAGCCATTTCTGCTTCTGCTCGGGCGTACCGAAGAGCACGAGCGCCTGGCTGCCGATGCCGATATTGGTGCCGGCAACGGAGCGGAACGCCGGGGAAGTTTGCCCCAGTTCCATCGCAACGAGGCATTCGGTTTCCATGTCGAGATCGAGCCCGCCAAATTCTTCCGGCACGGCGACGCCGAACAGGCCGAGCTCTTTCATGGCGTCGACCACGTGCTGGGGCACTGCGTCCTCTTCAGAGACCTGGGCCTCCACCGGCACGCAGGTTTCAGTCACAAATCGGCGCACCTGCTCGATCAGGGCGGCGCGGGTTTCAGCATCAAAAGCCATGGGTTTCTTCTCCCGTCATTTCTCTTCGGCGCGCACTCTATGCCCCAACGCGGCGCTTGTCGAAGGGGCGCATGACGGTAAGGTGCCGCAGTCAAAAAAAGAGATGGAGCCTCATGTCCACAACGATTGTCGAGAGCGGTGAGTTTGCAGGCTGGACCACTTGGGCTGAGGAGCCCTTCGAGCATGAAACGGCCGGGCCGTTCTATTTCCGGGTCGATGAGAAAGGCCCCGTCGCCGCGTTCCGGGTCGCACGCAAGCATATGAATGCCGGGGGAGTCGTCCATGGCGGCTGCCTGATGACCTTTGCTGACTTTGCCCTGTTCGCAATCGGCCATGAGGCGATGGAAGGCTCTTACGGGGTGACGGTGGCGTTTACTGCCGAGTTCCTTGACGGAGCGCTGGAAGGCGAGCGGCTGGAAGCGCGCGGGGAAACGCTGCGCAAGGGTGGATCGCTGAGCTTTGTGCGCGGGCTTGTCACGGGTCAGGACGGCCGGCCGGTCCTCAATTTTTCAGGCACAATCAAAAAACGGAGGAAACAGGCATGAGCGACCAACCACCCTATGAAGAATTGTCCAGAAGCATCAAAGGCAAGACAGCGCTGATCACCGGCGCCGCCAGCGGCATGGGGCGGGCGACTGCCCATCTCTTTGCGCGGGAAGGCGCCAATGTGGCGGTGACGGACCTGAAACAGGAAAACGTCGACAAGGTCGTCAATGAAATCAAGGCAGCCGGCATCGAGCATGTGAAGGGCTGGGCGCTGGATGTGGGCGATGGCGCCGCGATCAAGCGGGTGATCGACGAGGCCGCGGCGCATTTTGGCGGCATGGATATCCTCGTCAACAATGCGGGGTTTGCCATTCCGGCCCAGGTCGGAGAGGAGAGCTATGAGGACAGCTGGGGACCGAGCATCAACGTGATGCTGACCTCGCACCAGCGGGCGATCCGGGCGGCCCTGCCCTATATGCGCAGGAATGGCTGGGGGCGGATTGTGAACATCGCGTCCACCGAAGGGCTGGGGGCAACGCCCGGCAATTCTCCCTATGTGGCGGCCAAGCATGGCGTGATCGGCCTGACGCGGGGCCTGGCGGTAGACCTCGGGCGCGAGGGCATCACGGTGAACTGCATCTGCCCCGGCCCGATCAAGACGGGGATCACCGCCGGAATCTCCGATGAACACAAGGAGATATACGCCAAACGGCGGGTTCCGCTGCGCCGCTACGGCATTCCCGAAGAGGTGGCGCACATGACGCTGTCCCTTGTTCTGCCGGCGGCAAGCTTCCTCAACGGGGTGCATATCCCGGTCGATGGCGGGCTGACGATCAAGAACGCCTGACGGCACTCCAATCGGCGCCGTTGCATCCGGTTGCATTTCGCGGCGCCTTCAGCGCCGCGCCAGCACAGGCCCCATCACCGCGAGAGCATTCTCTCTCTGCGCGGCGCAGAGCGTCAGATACTCCTTCGTCTCCTCAAGCGCCCGTTCGTGCCCGGCAAGGTCTCGGCTGCCGGCGGCGAAGAGGGCTTCCAGGTCCGGGATCACAGCGGGGTCGCAGAAGGCCCTGGCAAGACGCGGCGTGCTACGGCGCAGCTGGGAGGGGACGTTGGCGGTGAAGCCAGCGAAGTCTCCGGTGAGGCGGGCCCACGTCATGTCGCGGTGGGCCGGATTGTTCATCAGGCTCTGGGCGAGAGAGAAGCTGACCTGCTGGCTGATGCCGCCATTATAGATCAGATCAAGCGCGCGGGCCGCGTCTTCCGGGGCGGCGGCGCTGCCGAGACTGTCGGCAGCGGCCTGGAGGAAAACCGCATTGTCCAGACGCGGAATGGCGGCGAGTACCTTGTCGAACATCGCCGTGCCCCCCTCTTCCAGCGCGGCGCGCAGGGCGTAGGGGTAGAGGTCGCTGGACAGCTCTCCCGTGCCTGACAGGAAAGCGTCAGCTTCCGCCACCAGGGCAGCGCGGGCTTCAGGCTCCTGAAGGGAAGCTGCCCGGAAGCCGCGCAGGCGGATCTGCGCTTCAAGTTCGGTGGGCGCTTCGCGGCGGGCGAGCGCGGCAGTGGCAACCGCCTTTGCCAGGCCAGCCTCTTCCCCGAGCTGGAGAAGCAGCGCGTCCCAGGTGTTGAGCGCGGAGATCAGCACAGTGCCGTGCGGGTGGGTCAGGCTCGCTTCCAGCAGGCCGAGATATTCGGCCCCGCCCATGGCCCCGGCATTGAAGGCAGCCTGGGCGCTGTCGATCGAGACAAGGGCTTCGCGCGGCTCAAGCGCCGCAAAATTGTCTGTCAGCGCACGCCAGTATTCCGCAGGCAGATCAAACCGGTAATAGCCTGCCCCTTTCGCGTTCGGCACAACGACCTCCGGGCAGATGGCGCCCCGGACATCGACCGTGCGCTGGGGCGCGCTGAGCAGCGTGCAGACTTCACCGCTATTGGCGCCATCTTTCCACGCGGCGCAGACCGGAATGGCCCAACGGCCACCGGGGGTTATTTCAGACCCGATGGGGCGATAGCGCGCCTGGGTGAATTCAATCTTGGCAGACGTGCCACTGCACATGGGCTGGGCCGTGACGAGCGGCACGCCAGGCTGGGTGACGAAGCTTTCAAACACGCGGCCGATTGCAGGCTCTCCACTGGCTTTGCCAATGGCGGAATAGAAACGCGCGCTATCGGCCTCACCATCCGCATACCGCGCAATATAGCGGCCGAGCGCCGGGCGCAGCACGTCCGGCCCGAAATAGGTGTCGATCATGCGGATGACCGACTGACCCTTTGAATAGGTGATTGCGTCATAGGCATTGCGCACATCTTCATTGCGGCTGATCGGTTCGGCTACGGCGCGCACGCCTTTCAGGCTGTCAAGCGACATGGCGCCAATGCCATCAATGACAGCGGCGAGATCATGATTGCCTTCGGGCTCCATGATCTCGAGTACGGCCGTTTCGCTCCAGGTCGCGAAGGCCTCTTTCAGCCAGAGATCATCCCACCAGGGGGGCGTGACGAGATTGCCAAACCACATATGCGCGATTTCATGCGCGTGGATTTCCTTGACGCTGCGCAGGAGCGAGGGCCCCGTGTTCGGGCCGACCAGGATGCGGCCTTCGCGGTAGGTGATGGCGGCGGCAAGCTCGGTTGCGCCCGAGGGCCATTGCGGGGCAGCGATGATGTCGAGCTTTTCATAGGGGTAAGGCTGGCCAAGCATCTCCTCGAAAACGCGCATCATCTCCGGGGTAAGGTCCAGCGCGAAGGCGAGTTCTTCCCCCTTCCCCGCGCGGGCATAGCCCGTGAGCGGTATTTCCGTACGCCGCACATCATTGGGGGGAAGCGGCGGGCGCTCCACCTTGTCAAAATTGCCGACGGCGGTGGAGAGCAGATAGGTGGAGAGAGGGCGCGTGGGCGCGAAGGTAATGGTTTCAAAGCCGGGCTGGGCGGCGGCGCGGGAAACTTCCGGCGTGTTGGCGATGGCGTGCATGCCTTCAGGCACGGTGATCGCCATTTCAAACGGCGCCTTGAAGCCCGGCTCATCAAAACCCGGCAGGAAGCGGCGCGCCTGGATGCTTTCGGATTTGGCGAGGGCATACCAGTTGCCCTGCGATTCGACGCGGAAGAGACCGGCGAGGCCCGTGTCGAAAGCGGCGGTGTAATCAATGGCGAGGGTAACGCCGCGCGCCTCCAGACGGCGCGGGAAGCTGACCCAGACGACACCGGTATCGAGGATTTCTGCCCAGCCTGCCTCAACCGTTTCGCCCCCGGCGGTGGCTGTGACGCGGGAGACATCGAGATCATCCCCGTGCAGCCAGATGCCATTGGTGGCGGCGGCGACTTCCACATCAATCTCGACATAGCCGGAGAAGTGGGTTTCGCGGGGGTCGAGATCGAGGGAGACGCGATAGGCCCTCGGCTGGGCCGTGGCGGGCAAGCGGCCCGTGGGGGCTATGCGCGCGAGAGCGGCCTCGTCGGCGGGTTGTACCGGAACGGTCCAGGCAGACCGCTGGGCGCAGGCCCCCAGCAGACAGGCCCCTGCCGCAATCGCAACCATCAGAAACCGCATGAATACTCCCCCGATTGGCGTATTCTTCTGAATACCGCATCAGACGCCGGAGGGAACCCTTGGATTGCTGGTTTTGGGGGGCGGGAGATCGAGCGGATGGCGGGTTCAGGGTGGAGGGGAGCCCCACCCCAACCCTCCCCATAGTCATGGGGAGGGGGCTGTCGTACCCTATGGCAGACCAACCCTTTCAACCGCACAACCTGCTCCCTCCCCGCTTGCGGGGAGGGTTGGGGTGGGGCGCCTCTCCGCCCTTCTCACCCCATGAAACAAGCGCATGCGGCCGATTTTCTACACCAGATACCGCGCGAGGATTTCGCCGAGGCGGGGGATGTCGCTGGCGTGGAGGCCGGCGATGTTGATGCGGCCCGAAGAAGGCATGTAGATGCCGTCGGCTTCGCGCGCCCTGGCGGTATCCTCTGCCGAGATCGGCAGCTGTGAGAACATGCCGTTCTGGGTCTTGAGGGCAGCCAGCAGGTTTGAGCCGGTATGGCTGACCAGAGCATCCGCAAGGGCCGCGCGCAGGGAGATCATCCGGGTACGCATGGCGGTGAGCTCTGCCTCCCATTCGGCGCGCAGATCGGGATCACCGAGCACGGTGGCGACGATGCCGGCGCCATGGGCGGGCGGCATTGACCAGGTGGCGCGGCCCATATCAGCGACATGGGTGGTGGCGGCTGCGATGCCTTCGGCGGTCTCACCGATGGCGAGGAAGCAGCCGGTGCGCTCCCGGTAAAGGCCGAAGTTTTTCGAGCAGGAATAGGAGATGAGCGCTTCGCCGGCCTCTTCGATGAAGGCGCGTACGCCGTCCATATCCTTGTCGAGGCCAGAGGCAAATCCGTGATAGGCGACATCCAGAAGGGCGATAACGCCTTTCTCGCGGCAAAGCTTGCCAAGCTCACGCCAGTCTTCCGTTGACGGATCGATGCCGGTGGGGTTGTGGCAGGGCCCCTGCAGGATAATGCCGTCGCCGGGCTCAGCCGTGGACAAGTCTGCCAGCGCGCCGAGCTTGTAGAAGGCGCCATCGCGGGCATAGGTATAGTCCTTGACCTCCAAGCCGACGGATTTGACGACGTTGGGGTGGTTGGGCCAGGTGGGCCGGGACACCCAGACGCGGCGGGTGCCCATGCGGCGCATCAGGCCGACGCCGAGGAACAAAGCGCCACAGCCGCCCGGGGCCGTGAAGGAGAGCACACGGTTTTCCTTGAGCGCGGCGTGATCTGCTCCGAACACGAACTTCTCAATATGGGCGCAGAAATCGGTGTTGCCGCGCGGGCCTTCATAGACCTTGGTGGTCTGGGCGGCGAGAAGCTTGGCCTCGGCCTTGCGCACGGCCGAGAGGATCGGGGTTTCGCCCTGCTCATTCTTGTAGACGCCGACGCCGAGATCGAACTTTTCCGAGCGCTCGTCGGCGCGGTAAGCGGTCATCAGGCCCAGGAGAGCATCGGGCGGGAGCGTGGAGAGGGGCGCGAACTGAGACATGAGGAGAAGCCTTCCCTTTTCTTTCGCGCTGACCCGTATCGGCTTTCCGCCGCATAATAAACCCCGCCTGCTGGCATCGGCGCGCGAAGTTTATGCGGAACGTTTCAGGCTGCGCAGAACTGCTTCGAAGGTGGAGAAGAGTTCTTCGCGGGTGACATCCCGGTAGCTGGAGGCGAGGGCAAAGCCTGCGCCATTGAGGGCAGACTGGAGCAGGACAGCCGCCGGGCGGATGCGGTCTTCCGGGATGAGGCCCTGGCTGGCGAGGTAGGCGGCGCCGCGCGTCATGTTGTTCATGCCGAGCTGGAAATCGAGCTCGTGCCAGCGGGCCATGCCGAGGACCGATGGGCCGTCGATCAGGACGATGGACTGGTAATCGGGCCGCATGGCCCAGTCGAGATAGACCCGGCAGCCGGCGAGAAAGGCGGCGTAGGGGTCAGTTTTCGAGCGGGCGGCCGCGGCGGCTTCGCGGGCGGCAGTGTCCATTTCGAGCTGCAGCGCGGTCCAGACTTCGAGGAAAAGTTGTTCCTTACTGCTAAAATAATGAAACAGCGCACCCTTGGTTGTGCCCGCGGCGGCAACAACATCGGCGATGCTGGTTCCCGCAAAGCCTTGATTTGTAAAAGCTTCCCTGGCCGCACGCAGCAATGCGTCACGCGTTTCGGCTGCCTGTTCCCTTGTGCGTTTCGGCATCCCCACACCTCTTGCGTCTTACCATACCAGTGGTATGTAAAAAGGGTAACCTTTTTTGGTTGCGGGTCTTTCGGGACCCACGCTGCTCACTTGATACACTGCAGGCTGGGTGACGCCGGTGGACGGCACGGACTGCATTGCATAGCCGCGAAGCGCTTCGGGAGGAGGAGCCTTCGCGGCTTTTTTTT
>NZ_NCJT01000107.1:0-7891 GCF_002282565.1 Hyphomonas sp. 34-62-18 | reverse complement strand
AGGCCGCGCAAGAGTCTGAACATTTCTGGTTCAGCTTGTTATCGAGCGTTCAGACTGGCATGCTTACTCATGTTTTTAAGGGCGGAAGGGCGCGGCTCTCAAGGCAGCGCACTTCCACGATGGGGAATGGCCCTTGGCGGCCCTCGCTTTGCGGCGGGGGCCGTTTTCAGTTCAGCTTTCCGCAGCGGCGCTCATATTCAGCAATAGCGTCCGGCATCCATTTGCGGAAGTTTTCCGCGCGGGTTTCGGAGGCCGGGTGGGTGCTCATCCATTCGGGCGGGCGCTGGCCGCCGCCGATTTCGCCCATCCGCTCCCACAGCTCAGGGGCTTCGCGCGGATCGTAACAGGCGCGCACCAGGAGATCGAGGCCGATCTTGTCAGCCTGGGTCTCATGCTCGCGGGAGAAAGCGAGGAAGCCGCCCTGCGCGGCTACTCCGAAGGCCTGCAGCACGGCCTGGCGCTGGCCGGCATCCATATCCCCTACCCCAACCGCAAGGGCGACCTGACCGATCTGCAGCATTTGCTGGGTGCTCATCCGGGCGGCGCCGTGATGGGCGAGCGCATGGCCGATCTCATGGCCCATGACGACGGCAAGCTTGTTCACATCGGCGACATCATCGAGCGTGACGCGGCCATCATAGTTGCCGGTGATGTCGAGGATGCCGGTATAGACCGCCACATAACCGCCTGGCAGGCAGAAGGCGTTGGGCGTGGGCGAGTCCACCACATAGTAGGTCCAGTTGAACTGCTCCACCACGCCGGGCATCTCATAGCCCTGCAGGCGGTAGTCGTTTTCCAGCTCCAGCGCGGCGCGTTCCAGCCGCGCTCCGATTTCGCGGACGCGCTCTGTGAGGAGGCGAGCGTCGCCCCGGCAGCTGGCCTCATCGGCGCAGAGGACGGTGTTGCCCTGACCCTGCTCCTGCTGGAGGATCTGCAGATAGGATTGCTCACCCAGCTTTATCTCGTCAGCGATGGACAGGGTGTTGAACTGCTTCTTGCCCGGCGCGAAGGGCACTTCCTTCTGGTTTGACTGCCAGTAGATGAAGAGGCCGATCAGCGCGATGAGGATGATGCTGCCACGGCCGCCCAATATGTCGCCGAGACCATTGGCCCGAATTGGCAGACGAGAGCCATTCATCAGACAATCCTCCCATCGGCCAACGCGGCCGTTTGGCAGAGATTGCCTCTGATAAAGCAACAGGCAAGGATGATTGACTGAAATTGCCCAGCCGGAGAGACAAAAATGTATGGGTCTGTGCGGGAACATCGGCGCAACGGCTTTTACATCCTTCTTGGCCTGATAGGCGTTACCGTTGCGGTGACGGGGTTTTCAACGACCTACTTCTTTCCGATGGCCGAGGGCAGTTTCCGCGCGCCCCTGACAGTGCATTTGCATGGGATCGCTGCTTTCGGCTGGATAGTTTTGTTCCTGCTGCAACCGGCACTTATCCGGCTGAATGCCTTTCCCATACACAAGCTGGCAGGCATTGCGGCCATTCCGATTGCTGGAGCGGTGCTGATCGGGGGGGCGGGGACAGGTGTATTTGCCGTGAACCGAGATCTGGCCAATGGCCTGGGAGATTTCGCTTATGCCAGCATAGTCGGCACGGTCGCCGGATTGCTTATCTTCTTCGGCCTGGTGACCGCCGGCATCCTGAACCGGCATAGGCCCGAGGTGCACAAGCGACTGATGGTGCTGGCAACCATCATTCTGTTGTGGCCCGCATGGTTCCGCCTCAGGCATATATTTCCTGCGATACCAAATCCTGAAGTAACGCTGGCGCTGCTTGCCGCCGACTCCCTGATCCTTCTGGCCATGGTTCGTGACAAGCTGGTAGAAGGGCGTATTCATCCCGTATATTTGTGGATCGGTCCGGCAATCGTTGCCGAACAGACGCTTGAAGTGATCCTCTTCGGATCACCCGGCTGGATCGAAGCCGGTAAGGCAATCCACAGCTTGCTCAGCTGAGCCCTGCCCCTGCGACGGGCTTTGCAGGCGGCAAGGCAGCCGCTATCTATTCGGCATGACCCAGCAAACGCCCGCCCCGAAACTCGAGATCCGGATCATTCCGGTGACGCCGCTGCAGCAGAACACGTCCATGATCTGGTCGACCGAGACCATGGAAGGCGTGTTCGTGGACCCCGGCGGCGAGGTGGACAAGCTGATGCAGGCGGCCGATCATTTCGGCGTGAAGATTGTGGGCGTTTGGCTGACGCACGGCCACCTCGACCATGTCGGGGCGGCGATGGATGTGAAGGCACGCACGGGCTGCCCCATTATCGGGCCGCACAAGGATGACCAATGGCTGCTGGACGAGGTGGAAGCCAGCGGCGCGCGGTATGGCATCCGCGACGGTAAGAATGTGCAGCCTGACCGGTATCTGGAGGATGGCGACGCGCTGGAGCTGGCCGGCAACACGTTTGGCGTGGCCCACTGCCCCGGCCATACGCCGGGCCATGTGGTGATCTATCATCAGGAAGGGGCGCTGGCCTTTGTGGGGGACGTCCTGTTCCGAGGTTCTGTGGGGCGTACGGACTTTCCGCGCGGCAACCATCAGCAGCTGATCGATTCGATCACCGGCAAGCTTTGGCCGCTGGGCGACCAGATGCGATTTGTGCCCGGACATGGGCCGATGTCGACCTTCGGGCAGGAGCGCCAGGACAATCCGTTCGTGGCCGATGTGGTAACAGGCTATGGCGGCACCGAGCGCGGCGACGCCGACGAAATGCTGCAGCGCCTGTCCAAACGCTATACCTGAACTCACTGTAATCTGAGGAACCGTTCCGGGAAACCTGCGTTTTCTTTCCACAAACAGGAAAGGAACGACCCATGACCGGATACCTGAAACTTGCTGCAATCAGCGCGGGCGCGCTGGCAATGGCCGCGTGCACATCTTCTGGCACCGCAGAGCGCAATGCCGCTGCAGGCGCCGCCCTTGGCGCAGCCGCTGGCGCTGCCATCGGCAACAATGTGGGCGATGGCGACGCAACCCGCGGCGCTGCAATCGGCGCGGCTGTGGGCGGTGTAGCGGGCGCAGTGCGCGGCTGTAACCAGGCCGGTGACTGTGGCCAGGGCAAACGCCCCGCCAATTATGATCCGTACAACTACGATACCGACGGCGACGGCGTTGTGGATGCCCGCGACCGGTATCCGAATGATGGCCGCAGCTGGTAATTTCCAGCCCAAGGCAAGTGAAGGCCCCGTTCCCACGCCTCCCTGGGAACGGGGTTTTCTTTCAAAAAGGATTGGCTCAGAGGCGCAGGTCAACCCGCCTCATCAATCCTCTTCTGAAATGTTCCTTCAATCACCTTGAACATCCAGTCCGGCATGGCGGGCAGCGTGGCCGCCTCTGGCGTGCGAATGTCTCCCTGCTGAAAAGCAGACATAGCTTCAAGAATGGCTCTGCGACCGGCGGCCGTTTGCCCCGCGGCATCCGCCTCGGCGCCAAATTCTCGAATGCTCGTCATCACCGCGCCGCGCACCTGGGTCACCTCCGCAAGCTCTGCGCCCGTGACGCCCGCCGCCAACGGCGTCCAGAGCCGGCTGATGGCAAGGCCGACGGAATAGACCGTATCTTCACTGCTGACGTTTTCCGGTGTGAACCAGTCCGCCCTCGGAATTTCGGTGTTCTCGTCGAAGAATTTCAAGCTGACCTTGTGCTGCGCGATCAGGTCCATCAGCGCCGTCTCGTCTGATTGTGCCCAGAATGAGTAAGGCGCGGGGCGTCCATCGAGAAACTGGCGGGAATCCCGGTACGCCTCGCGCAGCGCCCAACGGATACGCTGCGGGTCGGATATGTGGCCGTCCTTTACAAGGGTCACCAACTGCTCTGCCCGCTGGTCCAGCACATTCCAGTCCAACCGCTCTTTCGATGCCCGGCAGACATCCGCCACAGCGTTGAGGTAATTCAGCACCGGAAAGCTCGCATTATACCGGTAGCCGCTCGCCGTCGTGGCCATGCGCTTGACGACAAAGTCGCAGGCCAGCGGTGGCGGCGTCTCGGACACCAGCGGATGGACATGCCCCTTGTCTGCGAGGCGCAGCATCGCCTGCATCACCATCTCTGCAACGTCCGCCCATGCATCATAGGACAGCCGGACGGCCCCGTGGCGGAAATCCTCAGGTTTGTTCAGGCGGAAATATTCAAGATGCGCGAAGGCCCGCTCAACATGCCCGAACCGCTGCGCCAGCAGCGAGGTTGAGGCTTGCGGGTCGGCGCCCTCTTGGCGGTCGAGCATGTTGATTTCTGCCCCGGCCGCGATCAAGCGGATCCAGGCCGTTTCCGGACAGGCGCGCGCCTGCGCATCGATGCGGCTTGCTGCCGCTTGGGCCTGTCCGTCCGACGTCCCAATCGTCAGCATTTTCCGCAGGTCCAGTGTTGCCGTGGTGATCTCTTCTGGGCCGCAGGACTCCGCCATCGCGGCGGGAGCGGCCAAGGCGGCAATGCCTGCCAGCAGCATATATCTCAGTTTACGGATCATATCAGTTTCCTCCGGGGGGCGCGGCGGCGGTCTTCATCAGCATGTCGTAGAGCCACTGCGGTGGCAGTTCGTAATCGGCCATTGCAATGGCGCGCACCCGGCTTTGCTGCACGTCACTGAGCGCGGTGCGCAGGGCGGCTTTTGTCTCTGCCTCTTTACCGGCCTCCCGGCCATCATTCAGCACGTCATAAACGAAGCGGGTATATTGCGTTCCGCCGGCGGCCAGTTCGATCTCTCCCTTCGCCAACTTTTCGGAAATGGCGGCCCATTCCTCACTCAAAGCCCAGGCGAGCGAGAACTGCATTTTCTCGCGGGCGAAATGCTCATCCGTAAACCATTGCTCGCGCGCAAGGCGCCCCGCCATCGGATCGACCTCGTGCTTGCGCAACTCACGGTCCAGCCGGTCGGCATCGAATTTGGAATAGTGGAAATCAAAGCCGCCGCGGCTGAGATAGGCGTCACGATAGTCCCGGGCTTTCAGGAGTGCCTTGCTGACATCTGAGCGGAAAGTAAGCGCCCCCCGCTCCACGAGGCGCACATAGGCCTGCGAAGCCACCGCCAGCGGCAGGCGATCATTGCCCTCGCCCCGGCAGGCTTCAGCGGCTGCATCAATGAATGGACGGAAGATGAGGTCTGCTTCCGTCTCCATGGCATACCCGACGGTCTGGGTGTCGGACGTCAGCCAGCCGGTACAGGTTTTCGGGGTCTCGGCCTTGAAGTAGGGGTGGACCTGCCCGAGCCTGGCCATCGCCATGAAGATCTGAAGGATGCTCTTGCGATTGGTTGAGGCGAAGCTGTGGGTGAGGTTCCCCTTCCCGTGCTCTGTCTGGATAGCGAAAACTTCGCCCCGCATGTCAGCAGCGGTGTTCATATAGACGTCTGAGCGGGCAAGGCCGCGCTGGAGGAAGTCGAATGCCTGCTGGTTGACCTGATTGTTGTTGGCGGCAAGCAGGGCATTGTAGACGCGCAGGTCCATTTCAGCGCCGAGGGCGTTGATCCACGGATCAGCGGGGCATTGCGCGACGATGGCGTCGATATCCTTCAGGGCGGCCTGAAGCTGCTCTCCGGTCGTAACTGGCCGGAGCGTTGCACTTACCGCGCTGGTGCGAAGCGTGCCGGTGCAGTCATCGGCAGAGGCGCTGCCAGCTGCAAACAGCATCATGCCCAGCAGCCCTGCTGCAAACTTCAGACGGTTCATCCTCTTTGCCCTCGCTATCCCGTGTTGGCTCTCCCCTTTCAGGGGCCGCCTGGCGGTTACTTCACTTCCGATGTGACGATGAACTGCGGGGCTTCGACAAGGCCCATGAATTCGCCCATCACTTTCTGGACGGTTTCCCCGCCCATGTCCTCATTGGTGAAGCCTTCCAGATCCGGGATGGCGAAGGCCTCGATATAGGCGACGCCGGGTGCACCCTCACCCATCAGCAGGCGCTCGGCGCGGTAGGTGCGGAAGGACTGGACGCGGGCGAGGCCACGCATGGCGGGCTGGTCGGTGGTGCGCACCCATTCCTCGAACTGTTCGGGCGTGACGCCTTCCTTAAGCGTGTAGAGGATGAAGAGGTTGGGTGTGGTCTCGACCTGCACTTCCTTGATGACTTCGACGCGCTCGACGACCTTTTCAATGGTGGGCTCGGGCGCAGGGGCAGTCTGGCAGGCGGCCAGGAACAGGCTGGCAGCGGCGGTGGCGGTAATCAGCAGGGTTTTCATGCGGGGGTCCTCCTCGTGTCCGGAATTCAGGTTGTCATTGCAGATTGATGTTCAGAACGGGTGATGCTGGCGGGCGCTGGCGGCCTGGGCGGTGCCGAGACCGGCGCAGGCGTCCCCGAGGCCGGGCGGGCGATCTTCGGCAAGGGCAAAGACGAAGGCCATAACCATGCCGTTGAAAAGGTCTGTGCCGCCGGGGCCATAGCCTTTGATGTCCATGCCGGTCTCGCGCTCGAGATAGTTTTCGGTGGCTTCGTTCAGCGCCTGGGTCATGCCGGCGCTGGCGCAGGTGGCGCTGGCATAGGCTGGATAGTCGGGCGTTGAGCGGTATCCCTGGGTCAGATCACTGGCGCAGCCCGCCAGTGCGGCGATAAGACCGGGCAGCAGCAGGGCGAAACGCACGTGTTTCATCTGGATTTCCTCTGCTTCAGCCCGTAGCACCGCGCCAGGCGCCGCGCTTCCCCCCGAAGAGGGGTGTTCGCGCACCTTGCGCCTTGCCCCCGCGCCCGACTCCCTGCTATCGGGCAGCCGTTTGACCGCCTGTGAGGAGACCACGACCCATGCCCAAGCGCACAGATATCTCCTCGATCCTCGTTATCGGCGCCGGCCCGATCATTATCGGCCAGGCCTGCGAGTTCGACTATTCCGGGGTTCAGGCCGTCAAAGCCTTGAAAGCAGAGGGTTACCGGGTGATCCTGGTGAACTCCAACCCGGCCACGATCATGACCGATCCGGAGCTGGCGGACGCGACCTATATCGAGCCGATCCTTCCGGAAGTGGTCGAAAAGATCATCGAGGCCGAGCGCCCGGACGCGCTGTTGCCGACCATGGGCGGGCAGACGGCGCTCAATTGCGCGCTGGACCTGCATTATGCCGGCATCCTCGAAAAATATGGCGTCGAGCTGATCGGCGCGAAGGCCGAGGCCATCGAGATGGCCGAGGACCGCAAGCTGTTCCGCGAGGCGATGGACCGGCTGGGCCTCGAAAACCCGCGCGCGGCGATCATCGCCTCCCCCGAGCTGCCCAGCGAACCGGGCAAGCCGAAACGGTATGACCGGTTGACGGGCCTGCGCATGGCGATGGACGCGCTGGAGACGGTCGGCCTGCCCGCCATTATCCGGCCGGCCTTTACCCTGGGCGGCACCGGCGGCGGCATTGCGTACAATGTCGAGGAATATGAAGAGATCTGCCGCTCGGGCCTGGCGGCCTCGCCGAATGCGCAGATCCTGATCGATGAGAGCCTGCTGGGCTGGAAAGAGTATGAGATGGAAGTTGTTCGCGACAAGGCGGACAATTGCATCATCATCTGCTCGATCGAGAATATCGACCCGATGGGCGTGCATACCGGCGACTCGATCACCGTGGCCCCTGCCCTGACGCTGACCGACAAGGAATACCAGGTGATGCGCAACGCCTCGATCGCGGTGCTGCGCGAGATTGGCGTTGAGACGGGCGGCTCGAACGTTCAGTTTGCCGTGAACCCCAAGGATGGGCGCCTGGTCGTCATCGAGATGAACCCGCGCGTGTCGCGCTCGTCTGCCCTTGCCTCGAAGGCGACCGGCTTCCCGATTGCCAAGATCGCGGCCAAGCTCGCCGTCGGCTATACGCTCGACGAGCTGGACAATGACATTACCGGCGTGACTCCCGCCTCCTTCGAGCCGACGATTGACTATGTCGTCACCAAGATCCCGCGCTTTGCCTTCGA
>NZ_NCJT01000106.1 GCF_002282565.1 Hyphomonas sp. 34-62-18 | reverse complement strand
GACCGGCGCGGCGGGTCCGGCCGCGTCTGGAACCGCATCCCAAAAGCCATGCGCGATCAGGTTCTGGAAATGGCCCTCGACCAGCCGGAACTCTCGCCCAGGGAGCTGGCGGTGACGTTCACGGACGAGAAGCGTTACTTCGTCTCAGAAGCCAGTGTTTACAGGCTTCTGAAGGCGCATGACCTGATCACCAGCCCGGCCTTCATCGTGATGAAAGCCGCCAGTGAGTTCCGCGACAAAACCACGGCACCCAACCAGCTCTGGCAGACCGACTTCACCTACCTGAAGGTCATCGGCTGGGGCTGGTTCTACCTCTCCACGGTGCTCGATGACTTCTCCCGCTACATCATCGCCTGGAAGCTCTGCACGGGTATGGCGACGAGTGATGTGCAGGACACGCTCAATCTGGCGCTCGAAGCTTCCGGGCTTGAAAACGCCAACGTCGTTCACCGCCCGCGCCTGTTGTCCGACAACGGACCATCCTACATCTCTGGCGACCTCGCCGAATATCTCGCCGACAAAGGCATGAAGCACACGCGCGGCGCGCCATATCACCCTCAGACGCAGGGCAAGATCGAACGCTGGCATCAGACCTTGAAGAACCGGATCCTGCTGGAGAACTACTTCCTGCCCGGAGATCTCGAAGCGCAGATCGATGCCTTCGTCGCGCACTACAACCATCAGCGCTATCACGAGAGCCTGAAAAACCTCACCCCGGCCGATGTCTACACCGGCCGAGGGCAGACCATCCTGCTCGAACGTGAGAAAATCAAAAGGAGGACGATGAAACTCAGGCGCTTGCTGCACGCCCAATCCGCTGCTTAACTTAAACCCAGATGCGCCAGACCCTCCTTAAGTCAGGCAGCCTTCTGTCTCAAAATACCTGACGACGGACAGGCGCGGCATCTGCAACGGGAGGACTACATGGGACGGGTAGACGGGAAAATCGCCTTTGTGACGGGCGGCGCCAACGGCATGGGGCGTTCCCACGCCTTGCTGCTTGCGCGCGAGGGCGCAACGCTGATCGTGACCGACATGGACGAGAAGGGCGGCAGCGCCGTGGTCGAGGAGATTAACGATCACGGGGGGCAGGCGCGATTTTTCAAACACGATGTGTCGAGTGTCTCGGATTGGGAACGGATTTCACACGAGGCGATGTCCACTTTCGGACGCGTCGACATCCTTGTGAACAATGCCGGTATTCTCGTTTTTTCTGCTGTCCAAGATACCTCGAATGAAGACTTCGCACGTGTTCTCGACGTCAATGTCAAAAGCGTATTCTATGGTACGAAGTATATATTACCCGCGATGAAGGCGGCTGGCGGTGGTTCGATCGTCAATATTTCCTCGATCTACGGACTGATCGGCGCGCCTGCCACGGCGGCGTATCAGGCATCGAAGGGTGCCGTTCGCCTGCTGACAAAATCGACGGCTGTGGATTATGCGCCTTTCAAGATTCGTGTGAATTCCGTACACCCTGGAATTATACGCACGAATATGACCAAGGATCTTCTCGTCGATGCGGATGTCGCCAAACGGGTCTTGAGCGCCACGCTTATTGGTAGGCCGGCCGAACCCGTCGAGGTTTCCTATGCGGTCCTGTTTTTGGCATCCGATGAGTCCTCTTATATGACCGGCTCCGAGGTTGTCGTTGACGGAGGCTACACAACCATATGATGCGTTGCGTTGCGATGGACTCTGGATTTGTTGCTCACCCTGTTCGACTTCCCTTGGGAAGATCGCCGCAAACTCACCCGCTGGTCCGATGTCGCAACCTCGGAGGAAGCCTTCAAGACACCGGAAGGCGAGGCAGCCCGCGAAGCGGAGCTCCTCGAATGCGCCACCTATTTTACCAAGTTATGGAATCAGCGCGTCAACGCAACTGAACCGGGCGGCGATCTGATCACCATGCTGGCCCAGGGTGAGTCCACCAAGAACATGAGTCCGATGGAGTATTTGGGAAATGTCATTCTGCTGATCGTCGGCGGCAACGACACGACCCGCAATTCGCTCACAGGCAGTTTGCTCGCGCTCAGCGAGAACCCGGATCAGTACAGGAAACTGCGCGAAAATCCGGCGCTCGTTGAAACCATGATACCGGAAATCATCCGCTGGCAGACGCCGCTCACCCATATGCGCCGCACCGCGCTCCAGGATGCGGAGTTGGCCGGCAAGCAGATCAAGAAGGGCGACAGGGTTGTCATGTGGTACGTCTCGGGTAACCGGGACGAGGAGGCGATCGACGAGCCGAACCGTTTCATCATTGATCGTGCAAGGCCGCGTCAGCATCTCTCCTTCGGCTTCGGCATTCATCGCTGCGTCGGCAACCGGCTGGCGGAAATGCAACTCCGCATCGTCTGGGAAGAAATCCTGAAGCGCTGGCCCGACAAGCCGATCGAAGTGGTCGGCGAACCAAAGCGGGTCTTTTCCAACTTCATCAAGGGCTATGAGACATTGCCGGTAAGAATCCCGGGCTGAACCCAAAGGTTGCGGGTGGAAAGCTTCCACCCGCAACCTAAGTTTGAAGGCGGCGTGGCGCGTGGCTCGCCGTCATTTTTTTCCGAATAAGGCGACCCGTTCGCGGGCGTCGAAACAGGCACCGGGGCTATGCGCGAGTTCGTAGGTCAGCCCCGCTTGGATGGTCATGCCGTCGGTCGCGCCCAACAAAACTTTGTTGACCTGATTGCTGTAGGTCGAATTGGCGGCGATACGCTGAGCAAAGTCGTTTGTCGCCTGTTCCAGTTCGGCATCGTCGACACAAATGTCGACCAGCCCCATGCGCTCGGCCACCTCCGCCGCGAAAATATCGGAGGTAAACATCATCTGCTTGGCCTTCGACAGCCCGACGCGACGCGGCAGTCTTTGCGTCATGCCCCAGAGCGGGCTCAGTCCCCACTTGCTATGCGTGTCGCCGAACTTGGCGGAGCGCGCCGCGATGATGATGTCTGCCGCGAGCGCAAGCTCCAGTCCGCCCGTATAGCAATGCCCGCGGATACAGGCGACGACCGGTTGCGGCAGTTCGGCCAGCGCTTGAATGATTTTCGCCTGGAAATGCGGTTCCGGCTGGCGCTCGCCTTTCTGGATGTCCTTCAGGTCGTGGCCGGCGGAAAAAGCCTTGCCCGCGCCGGTGATGATGACGCATGCCACCTCGTGAACCTGTCCACGAAGCGCATCTATATGCCCGCGCAATTCTTCGAACAGCGGGACATTGAGCGCGTTCAAGGTTTCCGGACGGTTGAGCGTCAGCGTACAAACACGCCCGCTGTCCTTGCGAAGAACCAGATCAGACATCGGCTTTCTCCCTTCCTCTTATCGATCATTTTTATTTGTTTGGCTTGTTTTCATCTGTCGAAGATGTACACGCGTGGATGAATCACCCGTGATGCTACGATGCGCTCGCAGCAGGTGCCATTCGCGTCAGAAAATCCAGAACGGCGTTTGTAAATATGTCGTTCTTGTCACCTGCTACCATATGGCCTGCATTCGCGACATCGATAAACTCGGAATGAGGAACAGTTTCGGCGAATTGCCGCGCCGCTTCAATCGTCACGAGGTCGCTGTCGCGGCCCCGGACAAGGAGCGTCGGTATTTTCAGGGAACGTGCCGCCATCTGGAGACGTTCGGGTTCGCGGCTGCCTTGCGGCTTGTGCGGGCCGGTGATGAAACGTGGATCCCAGTGCCAATAGTAGCGGCCGTTTTCCCTGAGGCGAAGGTTCTTCGCCAGTCCGCTCAGGTTTTTGGGGCGAGGCCGGCCGGGCATGTAGCACGAGATCGTATCGGCTGCTTCTTCAAGCGAGGCGAAGCCTTCTTCCAGATTCGACGCCATGAATCCGAGGATTTTTTGGACCCCCTCCATGTTCATCTGAGGGGTGATGTCGACAAGGACCAGCGCCGCAAACCCGCGACGTCCGGCCTTTGCATATTCTCCCTGCGCGATCATGCCCGCGATGCCGCCCAGAGATGCGCCGACCAGGACCGGAGGCACGGAGAAGCCGTCCGCGATGTCGAGGAGATCCTCCGCGAAACGCTCCATTCTGTAGTCTCCCTCCGGAGACCAGTCGCTTTCGCCGTGCCCGCGCAAATCGACGGCAAGGGCGTAATACCCGTTTTCCCCCAACCTTTTACCGCAGGCTTGCCAGGCATGGCGTGTCTGCCCGCCGCCATGGGCGAGCATGACCGGACGCCCCTGGTCGGGACCGAATGCGTCCGCCGCGATTTTGAGATTTTGGGCAAGGGTGAACAAGGTCTGGTTTGCTGACATCAACCGCTTTTTCCACTATTTTCGTATGTGTATTAAGGTTTAGATTCCATTATGATGAATTAAGGGGATGTTGCAAACACGGACGATGGTGTTGCGTCGGGTTCTCCTGATCGTCCCTGATCAGGGACGAATGGCCTTATAAAGCGAAGGTTGCGAGTATCTGAAATGAAAGCGATCACGTCCGTTTCACGAGTTGGCCGATTTCCGAAAGGGTCCGGCAAGCGCGCCCTCACCGTTGCGCGGCAGATTGTCGAGGACATCGAGCGGCAAGGTGCCGAGGTCGGAGATCGCTTGCTGCCAGAACAGGAGATGCTCCTACGGTATGGAGTGGCCCGCGCGACCTTGCGGGAGGCACTCAGGTTTCTCGAACTGCAGGGCATCATTTTTTTGCGGCCCGGCCCCGGCGGCGGGCCGATCGTTCAGGAACCTCGACCGAAAGATTTTGCCAGCACAATGGCGTTGCTGCTGCAGTTTCTCGGCACCACGTTCCGTTCACTGATTGAAGTGAGGCAAGCGGTCGGCCCGACCATGGCGGCGCTTGCTGCGGAGCGTGCGTCTGATGAAGATATCGACAAGCTGAATACGTCATTGGCCACTTTGAAGGCGTTGTCTGTATCTTGCGATTCCTATACGGAGGAGAACAGGCGTTTCCACGATGTGCTTGCATGGGCGTCGGGCAATCCCTTGATCGGATTCTTGATCAGTTCGCTTCACAACATTACGAATGCGTCGGAAGTTGGCATAACTTATACAGAGGGTGAGCGTGACTATCAGATCAAGGCGTACGGACGACTTCTCAAGGCGATTGAAGATCGCAATCCAGACCTCGCTTTCACCGAAATGTCCCGGTTCATAAGCCGATCCGACAAGTATCTGGAAGCTCGTCATCCCGACATTATGTCCAAAATCGTGCGTTGGCAGGATGCGGACGACCTGAGTGTGTCGCGGGCTCCCCGACGGAAACGCTAGGCGAGTGTTCGCGATGTCGATGTCGTTTTTGCGGCACTTGCGCCGCTCCTCTAGCGTTGGTAATTTATGATCATAAATAACGCGGCCAACGAAGACGCCCCATGGGAGATTATCTATGACTCTGCATAGTCGAGTATGTGATATTCTGGGTATTAAACACCCGATCTTGCTGGCCGGTATGGGCGGCGCGAGCGTTCCACGGCTTGCGGCGGCAGTATCGAATGCGGGTGGCCTCGGTGTGCTTGGCGCGGCTGCCTGTTCTCCGGATCAGTTGCGCGAATGGATTCGCGAAACGCGATCAATGACGGACAAGCCATTTGGTGTAGACACCCTTCTGCCAGCCTCCGTGCGCAGGGAAGCCTACAAGGGCAAGGCGGGTCCGTCTCCGATGGATCTGATGCCGGAGTACCAGAAATTCGCGCAAGATTTTCTGAAGCAGGAAAACATACCGCCGCTGAAATACAGGGCGCAGGAAGCCGAGGAAGCTCACCGGTCGTCCAAGTCGAACGCGCCGCTGTTTTCGAAAGAATTCTTCGATGCGCAAATGGAAGTCGTTGTTGAGGAGCGGGTTCCTGTCTATGCGGCGGGTCTCGGCAATCCGGGGTCCTGGCTTGATCGGCTCCACGCCAACGGCACCAAGGTGATGGCCGTCGTCGGCGCGGTAAAGCATGCCATGCAGGTGGTCAATTCCGGTATCGATCTGATCGTTGCGCAAGGCCATGACGGGGGCGGGCACAATTCACCCATCGGAACGATGGCGCTCATTCCGCAGGTTGTCGATGCGGTCGCGGGTCGCATTCCCGTGCTCGGTGCGGGCGGCATTTCCGATGGGCGCGGCATCGCGGCTGCAATGATGCTCGGTGCCGAAGGCGCCTGGATCGGTACGGCGTTTCTTGCGACCGATGAGGCGGGCATCGAAGACTTCCAGAAGGAAGCGATTGTCGAGTCGGGTGACGGTGACACACTTGTTTCTCGAACCGTCACCGGAAAGCCGGCCCGGATCATTCGCAACAAGTGGTCCGAGGCTTTTGTCGAGGCGGGTCTGGAGCCGTTGCCTATGCCCTTCCAGCCCATGATTGCGATGCCTGTGCTGGCGGCGGCGGCGGCGGTAAAGCGGAAAGATATCGCTCCCGGTTTCGCAGGGCAGGGCATGGGTCTCATTCACAAGGTGAAGCCGGCGGCGGAAGTCATGGCTGATCTCGTGAAAGGCGCCGAAAGCTCGTTGAGCAGGGCCAATACCTATCTGTAAGCCTCGGCTGCTGCGCGCCCTGGGGATCATTGAAGGTTTCGGAGAAAACGAAATGACAATTGTTGCAAAATTGCCGGAGTTCAACCATGAAATCGCACAAGGTTTCATAAACGCCAGCAATTCAATGAAGGGATTGCCGGAGTTTCTGGGGGTCCGCATCACGCATATCGAGCCGGGCAAGCTCACTGCCGAGATGGAAGTCTCCGACCGGCTGTTGACGCCGATCGGAAACATGCATGGTGGGGTGCTGGCTGCGATGTGCGACCATGTTCTCGGCTGCGTTTGCTATCCGCATATGCGGAAAGGGCAGTGGGCGGCCACGACGGAATTCAAGCTCAATCTGTTGGCGCCGGTATCGTCGGGCAAGGTGATAGCGGTGGCCGAACTGATCGCGATGACAAAATCGACTGCGGTGGTTCGTATAGATGTGACGAATGAGGGCCGCGCCTGTTGTGCGGCCCAGGGCACCGTTCTCATTCGCGATCCAAGGCCCGCTTAGGCAATGCAACCTCCCGGCGCAGCGGGGAGGATTGCTCGGCGACAGAATATGGTTTCGATAACGACGCTCGCCGCTTCGAGGCGGGGATATGAAGGGATGCGGTTTCCATGAATTCGGTACAATCCAGCCAGACGCAAAAAGATGACGATGCCGAAGTATTGGATGCCCTCATTGTCGGAGGGGGATTCAACGGCGTCTATCAGCTTCACCGCCTGCGGCAAGAAGGTTTCAAAGTGCGCCTGTTCGAGGCTGGTGCCGACTTGGGGGGCGTCTGGTACTGGAACTGCTATCCCGGCGCACGGGTCGATTCTCATGTCCCGATTTATGAATTTTCGATCGAGGAATTATGGCGCGACTGGAACTGGACCGAGAGGTTTCCGGCTTGGGATGAACTGTGCCGCTACTTCCACTATGTCGACAAAAAACTCGATCTCAGCCGTGACATAAGATTTGGCACGCGCGTCAGCGCGGCGGAATTCGACGAGGCGCGCGATCAGTGGGTCATCCGCACGACCGATGGTACCGTCGTGCGCGCCAGGTATTTTATCCTTTGCACAGGTTTTGCGTCGAAACCCTATATTCCGAACTACAAGGGTCTTGAAAGCTTCGCTGGAGAATCATTTCACACAGGGTTGTGGCCCCAGGAAGGCGCCAGTTTCACGGGCAAGCGGGTTGGCGTCGTGGGAACCGGAGCGAGTGGCGTTCAGGTGGTGCAGGAGGCCAGCAAGGATGCGGCGCATCTGACGGTGTTCCAGCGCACGCCGATCCTCGCCCTGCCGATGCAGCAGCGCAAGCTCGATTATCCGGAGATATTCCGTATACGGCGGGAGACATTTGGCGGATTCGACATTCTGAGGGACGAAAGGTCCGCGCTGGAAGTGTCGCCGGAAGAGCGTTGCGCGCTTTATGAAAAGCTCTGGCAAGAAGGTGGCTTCCATTATTGGATTGGTGGCTTTGCCGACATCCTGACGAATGAGGACGCAAATCGTACCATGTACGATTTCTGGCGCGACAAGACCCGCGCCCGGATCAAGGATCCGGCATTGGCGGACAAACTCGCACCGATGGAGCCGCCGCATCCCTTCGGCGTCAAGCGCCCCTCGCTTGAGCAGTGGTACTACGAAGTGTTCAATCAGGACAATGTCAGCCTGGTCGATGTGCGCGAGATGCCGATTACGGAAATAGTTCCCGAGGGCGTGCGTACGGCGGATGGGCTGGTTGAGCTCGATATGCTTGTCCTGGCGACGGGGTTCGATGCCGCGACCGGCGGGTTGACCCAGATCGATATACGCGGGACGGGCGGCGTGACGCTCAAGGAAAAATGGACCGAGGGTGCGCGTACTTATCTCGGTTTTGCGACGTCGGGATTCCCGAACATGCTTTTTCTTTACGGTCCGCAGAGTCCGGCCGGATTCAGCAACGGCCCGACAAGCGCCGAATTGCAGGGTGAATGGGTCGTCGATTGCCTCAAGCATATGCGCGAGAATAACAAGGGACGGATCGAGGCGACCGCTCAGGCAGAGGAAGAATGGACGCAGTTCCTGAGCGCCATCGCCGACATGACACTCTTTCCCAGGGCCGATTCCTGGTACATGGGCGCCAACATTCCGGGAAAGCCGCGTCAGCTTCTGAATTTCCCCGGCGTGCCCATGTATATGGACCGGTGCAATACCGCTGCGGCCAAGGATTATGAGGGATTTGTCCTGGATTGACGGATCTGCGGCGGCCTCGCTGCCGTTTTTTTGGGGGGGCTTCCTCCCGGAAAGTGGTCCAGTATTTGAGTTAGTCCTGAATGCCGAACTGCATCGAAATATATCCCTCTCGTAATGATTTTGGTTTCTTGTTTCAGCGGCCCTTATAGTTAGGCTTGCGCTTCTCCATGAATGCCTTGGGCCCCTCGCGGGCATCCTCGGTCTTGAACACGGGTGCTGCGAAGCGCGACTCCATATCCATCGCCTCG
>NZ_NCJT01000380.1 GCF_002282565.1 Hyphomonas sp. 34-62-18 | reverse complement strand
CGGGATCTGCAGCAGATATCTGCTCAGACTGCGGATGAGTTGTGGAATCAGCTGCAAAAAGCACTGCGGGCTGGGGATGTGCTCTTGATCAAAGGGTCGAATGCGTCCGGGATGGGTCGAATAGCGGACCGGCTGCGCCAATGGAGCCAGACGGCCGCAATGGGCAAGATGGATGGCGGCTCAGAAGGGCTGCGAGGGTAAGCTGATGCTGTATGAACTGCTGGCTGCGGACAGCGGCCTCTTCAATCTGCTGAACTACATTACCTTCCGCACAGGTGCGGCAGTCGTCACGGCATTTCTGGTGACGGTGCTGATCGGTGAGGGGCTGATCAACTTCCTGCGTGCCCGCCAGGGCAAGGGCCAGCCGATCCGCGATCTGTCGCTGGAAGCGCAGCTCTCGAAGAAGGGAACGCCCACCATGGGCGGCCTCTTGATCTGGGCGGGCCTCATCGTGGCGGTCGCCCTCTGGGGCAACCTGCAGAACCCCTATGTCTGGGTCACGCTGGTCGTCACCTTCTCCTATGCTTTCCTCGGTTTCCTGGATGACTATGCCAAGGTGACCAAGCAATCGACCGATGGCGTCTCCGCCGGCGCGCGTCTGATTGCCGGCTTTGGCATTGCGGCGCTCGCCTGCGCCGTCATCATGGGGCTGCACGGCGCGCATACGCCCGCTGGTCACGCCGAATGGGGCCCGCTCAATCCGCTGGCGGAATGGATTGCCGGCTTTGCGCCCCAGACATCGGTGAAACCGGCCGACCCGGATTTTGCGGGCGGCGTGGCGGTGCCTTTCGTCAACAATTACTTCCTGCCGCTGGGCGGCTTCTTCATCCTCTTCGGAATGATCGTCATCGTCGGCGCGGCCAACGCCGTGAATTTCACTGACGGGCTCGACGGCCTCGCCATCGTGCCGATGACCTTTGCCGCCGCCGCCTATGCGATGATTGCCTACCTCACGGGTAACTTCGTCTTCGCCTCCTATCTCGGCATCCAGTTTGCGCCGGGCGCAGGCGAGCTTGCCGTGGTGCTCGGCGCCGTCATCGGGGCGGGGATGGGTTTCCTCTGGTACAATGCCTATCCGGCAAAGGTCTTCATGGGGGACACCGGCTCACTCGGCCTCGGCGCCATGCTGGGCGTGGTGGCCGTGGCGACGAAGCATGAATTCGCGCTGGTCGTGATTGGCGGCCTGTTCGTCATCGAAGCGGTCTCCGTGCTCAGCCAGATCGGCTGGTTCAAGATCACCAAACGCCTGACGGGCGAGGGCAAGCGCATCTTCCTGATGGCGCCCCTGCACCACCATTTCCAGAAAAAGAACTGGCCGGAAACGCGCGTCGTCGTGCGCTTCTGGATTCTCTCCGTCCTCTTCGCCCTGATGGGCCTTGCCACCCTGAAGCTGAGGTGATGCAGGCGCCATGATCCCCATTACCGAATACGCTGGAAAAGACGTTGCGGTGTACGGCCTTGGCCGCACCGGTCTCAGCGCGGCCAAAGCTCTGAAAGCTGGCGGCGCGCGCGTCCATGCGTGGGATGATAATGAGGAAACCCGCGCCAAGGCCGAGGCGGCCGGCATCGCCCTTTCGGATATCAACAAGCGCGACTGGCAGACCTTTGCCGCGCTCGTCCTGTCGCCCGGCATCCCGTACAAATATCCCCAGCCTCACCGTCTGGTGCGGATGGCCGAGATGACCGGCGTGCCGGTGATCGGGGATATGGAACTTTTCGCGCGCGCGGTGCAGGCGCTGCCCGAGCGGGCGCGGCCCAAGATCGTGGCGATTACCGGCACCAACGGAAAATCCACCACCACGGCCCTGATCGGCCATATCCTGAAACAGGCCGGGCGCGAC
>NZ_NCJT01000379.1 GCF_002282565.1 Hyphomonas sp. 34-62-18 | reverse complement strand
TCTTCGAGTGTCTTGAGCAGCGCGTTCGCCGCGTTCCGGTTGGCCTCGTCAATCGCGTCAACAATACCGACGCGCCACCCGCCAAGGGCTGGCTTCATTTCGAAATGATGGGTCAGCTGGCGGATCTGGTCCACCGTGATGTCCTGCGCCAGCTTGCCTTTGTCGTTGAGCTCGCGGCGCTGGAGCGTCATGTCGGGATGGCTCCCTGCAAGGATCGCGCGCATCACGGCGTCATCGGCGGGTGCATCAAATGGCGCCGATGCTGGCCCGCGCGCGCCAAGGAGATAAGCGCCGATGCGTTCAGCCAGCCGCGCCTTGCCAATCCCAGACGGCCCTTCGATCAACCAGGCATGATGCAACCGCCCGCTGCGGTATGCAGACAGGAACGAAGCTTCTGCCGCCTCGTGCCCGAAGAGCGGAAGTGCCGCGCTCATTGCTGACCACCCATCAGCGAACAGATCTCGCCCCAGGCCGCTTCCAGAACGTCCTCGGCCGATTGTCCCGCATCGATCACCCGGCAGCGCGCAGGCTCAGCTTCGGCAATTGCCAGAAATGCCATCTGCACTGCCTCATGGAACGCTTCAGGGCGGCGCTCAAATGTGTCCATCGCGCCCGCGCGCACGGCCCGCCGCTCACGCGCCACTTCCAAAGATACATCCAGCACCAGCGTCATCGACGGCACTGTATCTCCGAGAACCTCGCTTTCAATCGAGAGCAGGGTACTTTGCGCCACGCCGCCACTGACAGACTGATAGACGCGCGTGGAATCCGCAAAGCGGTCACAGATCACCCAATCTCCGCGCGCCAGAGCAGGCCGGATCAGCTTCTCCAGGTGATCCCGGCGCGCCGCGTTGACCAGCAGCGCTTCAGAAAGCGGCGACCACGCCTCCCCTTCCGGCGGATGCAGCAACAAGTGCCGAGCCGCTTCGGCCAGCGGTGTGCCGCCGGGTTCCCGGGTCAGAATGGCTCGGATGCCAGCCGCCTCAAGTTTCCGCGCAAGGCCTTTGGCAAGCGTTGACTTGCCGGTGCCTTCACCGCCTTCCAGCGTTATGAAACGTCCGGCCGGGCGCTCACTCATCGCCGCTGGAAATGAACGTACGCACGCCTTCGAGCGCCATGCCGACAAAGCCGAGCTTCTTCACATCCGCTTCTGCGATGATGGGGGCTTCGGTGGGCTCTGAGCCCTCCATGGTGATGACGAGCTTGCCAACCGGATCGCCCTTTTTCACGGGCGCTTTTACCGGCCCATCCAGAACGATCTCCACCTTCGCCTTTGAGAAGGCCGCCTTATGGCCAGCCACTTCAATCGGTTCTGCCAGTGACACCGGCACTGTGCGGGTTTCGCCCAGCCACACCTCAACATCGGGCAGCGCCAGCGTTTCCGGCCCGATCGTCTTCAGATCAAAGCTCTGGAAGGCAACGCGCATCAGGCGTTCGCTTTCCTGCGCCCGGGCCGCCATCGTCGGCAGGCCGTTGACGACAATCGTCCGGCGGACACCATCACGGACCGCTGATGCCGTCAGGCCGTATCCGGACGATTCCAGGTGCCCGGTTTTCAGGCCATCGGCGCCGGCCACTTCCAACAGCGGGTTGCGGTTTGCCTGTGTGTATTCGCGCCAGGTGTAGGAGGGCAGCGAATACCACTCATAATACTGCGGATATTTGTCGATCGTCATCTTGGCGAGGCGGGCCAGATCCTCGGCCGATACCACGTGACCTTCACCTTCAAGGCCCGTCGCATTCACGAAGTTCACCGATGTCAGGCCCAGCTCATGCGCCATCTCGGTCATTCGCCGCGAGAAGGCCTCCTCAGAACCGGAAATACCCTCTGCCAGCACGATACACGCATCA
>NZ_NCJT01000378.1 GCF_002282565.1 Hyphomonas sp. 34-62-18 | reverse complement strand
GAGAGCGGCCCCACCCTATCCCTCCCCACCTCCGTGGGGAGGGGACCTGTTGCGTTGTTTGGGCAGGTTAGCTCTCCAACTGCGCCACTTGCTCCCTCCCCATGACTATGGGGAGGGTTGGGGTGGGGCTGCTTGAGGCGCCGTTTCATTCCGTTGCAAACCGTTTCACGCGGTTTCACTTCGTTGCATTCCGTTGCGCAGTTGTTTCACTCTGTTTCATTTTGTCACCAAAGCTCGCGGTCCGGGGAGGCGGTTTGGGCGAGTTTGATCATCAGGCGGGTGAGCTCAGCCTGTTCGGCCTCGGAGAGGGCGGCGACGAGGCGGGCCTCTTCGGCTTTGGCGAGCGGGACGATGAGTTTGTAGACCTCGGCCCCGGCGGGGGTGAGGTAGAGGTTGGATCGGCGGGCGTCATCCTCCGAAGGGCGGCGTTCGAGATAGCCCATCTCGATGAGGCCGGCGACGGCGCGGCTGACGGCGACTTTATCCATCTGGGTGCGCTGGCCGATTTCGGTGGCGGAGATGCCGGGCGTATCGGCCGTGACCGCCATGACACGCCATTGCCAGATGGAGAGGCCAAATTCGCGGTCGTAAAGCTCCGCAATCCGCTGGGAGATGGCGTTGGACAGCACCGACAGCCGGAAGGGCAGGAAGGTGGACAGGCGGAGCGGCGGGACTTCGGACATCGGGAACCCTGTTTGATCCATCACTTGCGGCGCGCAGTAATATTAGTTACATATGAAACTATATATCCCACACGCGCAATATGGAGCCTTTTGCCATGGCTGATCTATTCGACAATCCCGCCGGCCTCGACGGATTCGAGTTCATCGAGTTTTCCGCCCCGAAGAAAGGCATTCTGGAGCCAGTTTTTGAGATAATGGGCTTTACGAAGATCGCCCGGCACCGCTCCAAGGATGTGGAGCTGTGGCGCCAGGGCGGGATCAACCTGATCACCAATTACGAGCCGAAATCCGCCGCCTGGTATTTCGCGCGCGAGCATGGCCCGTCGGCCTGTGGCATGGGCTTCCGCGTGAAGGATGCGCGCAAAGCCTATGCCCACCTTCTGGAGCAGGGGGCCGAGCCTGTGCAGGTGGAGACCGGGCCGATGGAGTTGCACATTCCCGGCATCCGCGGCATCGGTAATTCGATCATCTACCTGATTGACCGGTATGACACCGGGGCGAACGAGCTGTCGATCTATGACATCGACTTTGAATACCTCCCCGGCGTGGACAAGCACCCTGTGGGCGCAGGCTTCAAGCTGATCGACCACCTGACGCACAATGTGTATGGCGGCCGGATGAAATATTGGGCGGACTTCTATGAGAAGCTCTTCAACTTCCAGGAAATCCGCTACTTCGACATCAAGGGCGAATATACGGGCCTGACTTCCAAGGCGCTGACGGCGCCGGACGGGAAGATCCGTATACCGCTGAACGAAGAGGGCAAGGGCGGCGGCGGCCAGATCGAGGAATTCCTGCGGGAGTTCAATGGCGAGGGCATCCAGCATATCGCGCTGATCTGTGATGATCTTTACGGCTGCTATGACAAGCTGAAGACGATGGGCGTGCCTTTCATGACGGCGCCGCCGGCGGCTTATTATGAGATGCTGGATGGCCGCCTGCCGGGGCATGGCGAGGACGTGAAAGGGCTGCAATCGCGCGGCCTTCTTCTGGACGGGACGACCGAGGGCGGCAGCCCGCGTCTGCTGCTTCAGATCTTCGCACAGGCGCAGGTCGGCCCGGTGTTTTTCGAGTTCATCCAGCGCAAGGGCGACTATAAGGACGGCTTCGGCGAGGGGAACTTCAAGGCCCTGTTCGAGAGCATGGAGCGCGACCAGATCCAGCGCGGT
>NZ_NCJT01000105.1 GCF_002282565.1 Hyphomonas sp. 34-62-18 | reverse complement strand
GATACGGATTTTGACGGTCTTCTCAACGACACCGACAATCGCACCGAGGCAGACCAGTGGCTGGTGGGCGGCGCGCTGACAGGCGCCTATGGGCCGCTCGATCATGTGATCCGTGCAAGTTTCAATCAGGTGGAACGCGACAATTTCAGCGCCGGGGCAAAGACTGACGACGCAAAAGGCCAGCGCACGAAGCTCGCCTGGTCGCCGAGCTATACCAGCGGCATTCATACGCTGACCGGTCTTGTCGACTATGAGCGGGAAACCTATGACCGCCGCGATGTTCAGTATGGCGGCGGAACCGACGCTTCCGAAGCGTTCGAATCGGTTGGCTTTGCGGGGGAATATCGTCTCGCCGCTGGCGCGCTCGATTTTTCGGCATCTGCGCGCCACGATGACAACAAGGGCCGCTTTGAGGACGCGACCACCTGGCGCCTGGGCGCGGGGTATGCGTTTGAGCAGATCGGTGGCCGGGTTCGGGCATCCATTGGCACCGGCGTCAAAAACCCAACGTTCACGGAGCTTTATGGTTTCTTTCCCGGAAGCTTCATCGGCAATCCGGACCTGAAACCTGAAGAGTCCACCAGTTGGGAAATCGGCTGGGAACAGACGGTTGGCCCGCTCAGCTATTCGGCGACGTATTTCGATGCCGATCTGGAGAACGAAATCTACACCGCTTTCAATCCGGACTTCACTTCCACGGCGGCCAACCGCGCCATCGACAGCGAACGGAGCGGCGTTGAACTGGCGGCCCGCTGGCAGGCGCTTGCCAATCTGGCGGTTTCCGGTCAGGCGACGTTCTTCGACTCGCAGGACAATAACGGCGTGGATGAAATCCGTATTCCGGAGGCCACTGCGTCGCTTGCGGTTGACTGGATGGTGAGATCGGACGGTCTTCGCCTTGGTGCGGCGCTCGACTATGTCGGCGATCAGGGCGACACCGATTTCGGACCTTTCCCGGCCCGCCCGGTAACACTCGACGCTTATACGCTGGCGTCAATTACGGCAGAATATCCGCTTACGGATCGTATTGCGGTGACGCTGCGCGGCGAGAACGTGTTCGACGAAACCGTCACCGACATCTATGGCTATAACGGCCCCGGCGCCGGTGTGTTCGTAGGGTTGAAACTGAAGTGAGACTGAGGCTTGCCGCCTTGCTCCTGATGGGCGTGGCCGGCTTTGCTGCGGCAGAGCCGGCCCGTCCCATGATTGTGTCGCTGGACTATTGCGCCGACCAGTTTGTGCTGGCGCTGGCAGATAGGGAGCAGATACTGGCGCTCTCGAAAGATGCTGAACGACAGTTCAGCTATCTGAGAGACAAGGCGGCGGGCATTCCAAAGGTGCGCGCGGCGGCGGAAGATGTCGTCGCGCTCAACCCGGATATCGTCATGCGCAGCTGGGGCGGAGACGCGCGGGCATTGGCCCTTTACCAGCGCTTCGGTATTCGCACGGTGCAGATAGGCTATGCGGATGACGTCGAAGGCACGGGCGACCTGCTGCGTGAGGTGGCGTCGGCCATCGGGCAGACGGCGCGCGCTGAGGCCATACTCTCGGCTGCGCCAAAGCCCGCCGCGCCAAGCGGCCGCAAGGCGGTTTATGTGACGCCCGGCGGCGTGAGCGCGGGCAAGGGCACAATGATCGAGTCGATCATGACGTATGCCGGACTGGAAAACGCAAACAGCGGCACGGGGTGGACAAGCCTGCCGCTGGAAAGTCTTGTGATGGAGCCGCCGGGGTTGCTGCTGGCGGCGTTTTTCGGGTTTGACGATGACGCGACCGACCGCTGGTCAGTCTCGCGTCATCCGGTGATGCAGCGGCTGATGGCGCAGGCGCAGGTGATCGACATGGACGAAGCGCGGGTTTCCTGCGGCGGCTGGTTCGTAGCCGAGGAAGCGGCCGATATTGCCGCAGCACTGGAGACTTCGCGATGAGCCGGTTGACGATTGGCCTGTCGCTGCTGGCGGCTGTGTTATTTGGACTTTCGGGGCTGGTTGGAACGGCGGCTTTGCCACCGGGCGATGCCATGGCGGCGCTGATCGGGCAGGGGGATGAGCGCGTGCAAGCAATCGTCTGGGAACTGCGCCTGCCGCGCGCCGTGGCCGCCTTCGCTGTGGGCGCAGCGTTGGGGCTGGCCGGCGCAGCGCTTCAGGGCCTATTGCAGAACCCGCTGGCGGAGCCTGGGGTACTCGGCGTGTCGGCCTTTTCGGCGCTGGGCGCGGTGATCGCGATCTTCTTCGGCTTTGCGGCGGTGAACAGCTTTGCTGTGCCGTTGGCGGCCATCCTTGGCGCAGGCGTGGCAACACTGCTCCTGGTGTTTGCCGCTATGCGCGGCGCAGGCAGCGTTACGCTCTTGTTGATCGGCATTGGAATATCAAGCTTCGCCGGAGCGCTCATGTCTCTGGCGCTCAACATGGCGCCAAACCCCTATAGCCTGGCAGATCTCGTCAACTGGATGATGGGCTCCGTGGCGAACCGCTCCTGGGCAGATATTCTGCTCGGAGCGCCGGGATGGGTCATTGGGGCAGCGCTGGTATTTCTGGCGGGCCCGGGCCTGCGGGCACTGAGTTTTGGCGACGAAACGGCAGCGAGCCTCGGCGCAGATCCGCGGCGCATTCGCCTGCTGGTGATCGGCGGCACATCGCTGCTGGCGGGGGCAAGCGTGGCAACGGCAGGAACGATTGGCTTTGTTGGAATCGTGGCGCCGCATGTGATCCGCCCCTTCGTGCGGCATGATCCGCAGCGGCTGCTGATCCCTTCGGCGCTGCTGGCGGGGATTATCCTGATGGCTGCGGATATTGCGATCCGCGTGTTGCCCTTCCAGCAGGAGCTGAAATTGGGCGTGGCGGCCGCTCTAGTCGGCGGGCCGGTATTCATCTGGATCGCGGCGCGGCTAGGGAGGGCATCCTCATGATCTCTGCCGAACATCTTTCCGTGGCGCTGAATCGACAGGATGTGGTCCGCGATGTTTCCTTCTGGCTGAATGATGGCGAGATGGTTGCGCTCGTCGGCCCCAACGGGGCAGGCAAGAGCTCGGTGCTGAAGGCGCTGGCAGGGGTGGTGCCTTCGGCGGGCGAGGTCCGCATTGGCGGCGCCCCGGCTTACAGGATGCCTGTGAGGGAGAGAGCGAAGCGTATGGCCTGGCTGCCCCAGACCCGGCCTGTCGCATGGAACCTCATGGTGGAAGATGTGATCGCGCTGGGGCGCTTTGCTGAAGCGTCCGCGCCGTTTGAACGGATGGGCGCAACTGATCAGCAGGCAGTATGCGAGGCATTGGACAAAGCCGACGCGGCCCACCTTTTAGGGCGCCTGGCATCTCCAGCGCCAGTGCTGTTGCTGGACGAGCCCTGTGCGGCGCTGGATATTGCGCATCAGCTGTCGCTGATGGCGGCGCTGCAGGCAGAGGCGGCAGGGGGGCGGACCCTTCTGGTTGTGCTGCACGATCTGGAGCTGGCGGCCCGGTTCTGTCCGCGTATTCTTGTCCTGCAGTCAGGCGCTCTGGTTGCTGACGGGGCGCCCGCGATGGCCCTCGCCGCTGAGACCCTGGAACAGGTTTTCGGCGTGCAACGAAGTCCCGATGGGCGGCTGGAGCGCGCAGTTCGCTGATACTCCCGGCGTGTTCCCGGCCGTTTTGGTGAATTTTATCGCGCGCGTTAGGGTCATGTTAGGCGAGTTTTGGGACACATCAGCACAATTCGGGACAATCAGATCCCCAAGGGTGACCCATGAACGCCGTCAAGAAACCGCTCGACCAGGAACCTGAGACGCCATCGGCTCAGCCTGCCAGCGAAACACCGGACACGCCGGCGCGCGCAGGGCATCACTCGCCCGTCCATATTCTCCAGTCTCGCATCGAAGCGGCGTTCTCTCCGCAGAACGAAAGCCGCCTGACCCGCATTCTCACCATGCTGCTGGTGGTAGCGCTCTCGACCTGGCTGGCCGGGATAGTCCTCCAGTCTGGCGCCTGACCCTACTCGCCTGACCGGCGATTTGCTGGACAGCGGCGGATCGGGAGGTTAGGTCACTCCCGGATTTCAAGGAGTTTTACCCGCATGCGCGTCAGAAAAGCTGTTCTTCCCGTCGCCGGGCTTGGCACGCGTGTGCTGCCGGCCACCAAGGCCATCCCCAAGGAGTTGCTCCCGGTCGTGGACCGGCCGGTGATCCAGTATGTGGTTGACGAGGCTCTGGAAGCGGGGATTGAGCACATCGTTTTCGTGACCGGCCGCAGCAAGGGCGCTATCGAAGACTATTTCGACCATGCCTATGAGCTGGAAAGCCAGCTGGCCGCCAAGAACAAGACCGACATTCTCAAGCAAGTGGAGGCTTCGCGCCTCCCGGCGGGTTCGGCGAGCTTTGTGCGCCAGCAGGCGCCGCTCGGCCTGGGGCATGCCGTGTGGTGCGCCCGTGATGTGATCGGCAACGAACCTTTCGCCGTTCTGCTTCCCGATGTGATCGTGAAGGGGAAGCCTTCCAGCCTGAAACAGATGGTCGACGCGTACGACAAGGTTGGCGGCAATGTGATCGCTGTGGACCCTGTGCCGGAAGAGCGCGTATCTTCGTATGGCGTGATCGCGCCGGTTTCGCGCGATGGGCGGCTGATCAAGATGTCCGGAATGGTTGAGAAGCCGCCGCGCGAAAGCGCGCCGTCAAACCTTGCCATCACCGGCCGCTACATTCTGCAGCCAGAAATCTTCGGTCTGCTGGAAAAGCAGGGCGCAGGCGCTGGCGGGGAAATCCAGCTGACGGACTCCATGGCAAAGCTGATGGAGCTCCAGGATTTCTATGCCTATGAATTTGAAGGCAGCGTGCATGACTGCGGCAACAAGACCGGCTATTTCGACGCTGTGCTCGCCCACGCGCTGGACAATCCGGATACGGCAGAATTTGCCCGTGCGCTGGTAAAGAAGACGGCGCAGGGGCTTTAACCTTTACTTTTTGTCTCAACGAAAACGGCCCCTTGGAGGGGCCGTTTGTTTTTTGATCTGGCTGAATAATCAGAAATCCATATCCGCCATGCCAGCCGGCGCTGAAGCAGTGGCCTTCTTCGGCAAATCTGCGATGCCAGCTTCCGTCGTGATCAGCAGACCAGCCACCGAGGCAGCGTTCTGCAGCGAGGAGCGGACAACCTTGGCGGGATCGATGACGCCGGAGGCAACCAGGTCCTCATACGTTTCGGTTTGTGCATTGAAACCGTATCCGCGTTCCTTGTTTGAAAGAACGGTGTTGACGACCACAGAGCCTTCAACGCCTGCGTTCTCGGCGATCTGACGGATAGGAGCTTCGAGAGCCTTCCGTACAATGTCGATACCGGCTTGCTCATCATCATTGGCGCCGCGGATATTGATGGCATGAGCTGCGCGAAGAAGGGCAGCGCCGCCGCCAGGAAGAATGCCTTCCTCCACGGCTGCGCGAGTGGCGTTCAAGGCGTCGTCGACGCGGTCTTTACGCTCTTTCACTTCGACTTCGGTGGCCCCGCCGACCTTGATCACGGCAACACCGCCGGCGAGTTTTGCCAGCCGCTCTTGCAGTTTCTCACGGTCGTAGTCGGAAGACGTGTCTTCGATCTGCCGTTTGATTTGTCCTATGCGAGCGTCAATGTCAGCCTTGGCGCCGGCGCCATCGACGATTGTAGTATTGTCCTTGTCGATAGAAACTCGTTTCGCCCGGCCCAGCATATTGAGCGTGACGTTTTCAAGCTTGATGCCGAGGTCTTCGGAGATGACCTGGCCGCCGGTGAGGACAGCGATGTCCTGCAGCATGGCTTTGCGGCGGTCGCCGAAGCCGGGGGCTTTGACGGCAGCGATTTTCAGGCCGCCACGCAGCTTGTTGACCACGAGGGTCGCGAGGGCTTCGCCATCAACGTCTTCCGCGATGATCAGCAGCGGCTTGCCCGACTGAACAATAGCCTCAAGCACCGGAAGCATGGGTTGAAGCGAGGACAGTTTCGCTTCGTGCAGCAACAGATAGGGATTGTCCAATTGGACAATCATCTTTTCCGCGTCTGTGATAAAGTACGGGCTGATGTAGCCGCGGTCGAATTGCATACCCTCGACAACGTCGAGTTCGGTCTCGAGCGACTTGGCTTCTTCAACGGTGATGACGCCTTCATTGCCCACCCTCTCCATGGCGCGGGCAATCATTTCGCCAACTTCGCGGTCTCCATTGGCAGAGATAGTGCCAACCTGGGCAATCTCGGCATTCGAGGAGATTTTCCGGGCATCTTTCTTCAGTTCACCGATAACTTCGGCGACGGCTTTATCGATGCCGCGCTTCAGGTCCATCGGGTTCATGCCGGCGGCAACGCGTTTCATGCCTTCGCGGACGATGGCTTGGGCCAGAACGGTTGCAGTCGTGGTGCCGTCACCTGCGGTGTCGTTGGCTTTGGATGCCACTTCGCGCAGCATCCGCGCTCCCATATTCTCGAACTTGTCTTCGAGTTCGATTTCCTTCGCCACCGTGACGCCGTCTTTCGTGGTGCGCGGGGCGCCGAAAGACTTTTCAATGACCACGTTACGGCCTTTCGGGCCGAGCGTGACTTTCACTGCGTTGGCGAGGATGTCGACGCCGCGCATCATTCTTTCGCGGGCATCGGCGCTGAATACGACTTGCTTTGCAGACATTTCAGGATTTCCCGTTGTTCAAGAGTTGTTGGGGGCAGATTTCAAGCCGCTTTCTTTGCGGCGACTTCAGTCTCGACAATTCCGAGGATGTCACTTTCCTTCATGATGAGGAGTTCTTCTCCGTCAATCAGAACTTCCGTACCCGACCATTTAGCAAACAGGATGCGGTCTCCGGGTCGGACATCCAGAGGTACTCGCGCGTTGTCGTCGCCTCGGCTGCCAGGGCCTACGGCAACCACTTCGCCCTCCTGGGGTTTTTCCTTTGCCGTGTCAGGGATGATGATGCCCCCGGCGGTTTTTTCGCTCGCTTCGATGCGGCGAACGAGGACACGATCGTAAAGCGGTTTAAAGGACATCTCTGCCTCTCTTTTCGGCTTCCACTTGCATGTGTTGAACGTGAACGAAACTTCGCCCTCAGCCGCTGCGAGGTGCCTTGGCACTCTCTCACTTTGACTGCTGACGACGCTTCGATTTGGAAAGCGCAATGTGGCTTTCAAGAACCCTCGAATGAATTTTTTGTAAGACGCTGGTGTTGTGTTGGCAGCACATCTGAAATGCTGCTAGTGCTCTGTTTTAATGATATAATATTGACAAGATTGGGGATGGATACTTCCATATCGTGGCGTTCACCGCATCGAGGTATCCTGTATGTCCGACACAGACTTTTCAGCAAAACTCCGTGGAGAAACACTGCTTACTGCGGAAGTGCTTTACTACATGCCCGACCATCGCAGTATTCTGCAAAGCTTCATGTTCCAAAGCCTGGATGCAGCGCCCGGCTTCCCGCGGCTTGCTGCTTTCCTCGATCACTGGCGCAGAGAAGTGCAGGCGGTCATTCATTCCATAAAAATTGCACACTCGCAGTGGATCGGCCCGTCTGACTTTACCCATGCAGACGTCGAGCTTGTGATCGGCCGGGACAGCACGTTGCCGCGATTCCACTAATAGCATCTGCTAAAAGGTGCCTTGCAGTTCAGCCTTCTGGTTGCCGCACGCCGGTCTGGCGGATTTTCGGTTCCTGCTTGTGAAAGCCACTGGGACAGCTAAACCGGCGCCATGACTGACATGCTGAAACTGCCCTCATTTGAAGATGTTCTTGCTGCCGAAGCGCGCCAGCGCGGAGTAGTGCGTGAAACGCCTGTGCTATCCCATCCAGCGCTGGACGAGATGGCCGGGGCGGAGTTGCTGATCAAGGCCGAGTGCCTGCAGGTGACCGGCAGCTTCAAGATCCGCGGGGCGATGAACCGGCTCGCGCAAATTCCGCCAGAGGGGAAGGCGGCCGGCGTGGTGGCGTTTTCTTCCGGCAACCATGCCCAGGGTGTGGCGCGGGCCGCGCGACTTCTGGGGATGCCGGCGCTGATCGTCATGCCGGCAGATGCACCGCAGGTTAAGGTGGACGGGGTGATTGCCGATGGCGGCGAGGTTTACCTTTACGACCGCAATGGCGAGAGTCGCGAGGAGATTTCAGCCCGCCTTGCCGCCGAACGTGGCGCGGTGTTGGTGCCGAGCTATGATGATTTCGACATCATCGCGGGCCAAGGCACTGCGGGCCTCGAATTTGCGCGACAGGCCGAGGCGATGGGAAAACAGCTCGATCATCTCATCTGCTGCGCTGGGGGTGGCGGCCTCATCAATGGAGTCGCCTTGGCTTTCGAGCGGCTCTCGCCCGCCACAAAAATCTGGACGGCAGAGCCTGAAACCCATGATGACTGGGCGCGCTCACTGGAAGCGGGCGAAATTCTCGCCAACGCGCCCGGAACGCGCTCAATCTGCGATGCCATCCTGACGCCGCAGCCGGGAAACCTCACCTTCGCCCTCGGCCAGCGTCTGCTTTCCGGCGGCCTGCGGGCAAGCGATGAGGAGGTGCTCCATGCCATGCGGATGGCCTTCCGCTATCTCAGGATCGTAGGCGAACCGGGCGGATGCGTGGCCCTCGCTGCGGCCCTCAAGAGGCTCCCGCATGGCCTGAAGGGCAAGCGGGTCGGCGTTCTCGTTACGGGTGGCAATGTGGACCCTGCCCAGTATGCCGCCATCATTGCGGGCACTGCCTGAGATATGGTTGACGCGTATTAACCAAATCCGCTTACGGATAATAAATCGTAAGCGGCGGTCAGGTATGGTTAAATTCACCTTCCGCACCCGGATGAGATTAACCGCGTCTCTTTCAGGAGACCTTATAACGCATTGCTTAAACCTGTAGCCGGGAACGCAGCAGAAGCTGCGGCGATAGAGGGCTTCAGAATGAAAGCGATACCCCTGATAAGCCTTGGCTTGTCTCTGGCGCTGGGCGCGGGCGCTATTTTCTTCGGGCGCGAATTCATGGGCAGCGATGCGCCCGAGGCAAATGCTGCCGTCGCTGTGCCCGCTGTTCAGATGACACAGATTGTGGTCGCCAAAGCGGCGATTGAGCCGGGCAAACTGATTGATCCAGCGATGGTGGAAATGCGTGAATGGCCCGCCAGCGCCGTTCCGCCGGGCGCACTTCTTTCCGTTTCTGACCTTGGCGAAACTGCGTACTCGCGCGGGTTGGTGGTGGCCGGAGAGCCGCTGCTTGCTGAGAAAATAGATCTGACCGGCAGTGTGCTGACATTGGCGGCGAATATTCAGCCGGGCATGCGGGCGGTATCCATAGTGGTTTCAAATGACACCGGAGTCGCGGGGTTCGTTCTGCCGGGTGACCGTGTGGATGTGAACGAATTCGTGGAAGAAAAAGACGCCAGGGCAGCGCCAGAGGATGCGCGCCGCTCAGCCAACGTGCTCGCACAGCCCGTGTTGAAGGGCGTGAAGGTACTGGCTGTGGACCAGACTTTCGAGTCTGGCCTTGAGGGCGCGCGGCCGTCCAATACCGTAACCCTGGAAGTGACACCGCAGGACGCGCTTTTGCTCGGCGCAGCCAGCCGACGGGCGGCGCTGGGGCTGGCGCTTATCGGGCGGGAAGAAGAACTCGCCGAGGTTATAGAGACGCCAAAGGTTGCCAAGAAGCCGCAGACGCGCCCGGCGCGGACGGCGCGCGCACCGACGACAGCGACCGTGCGCGTGATCAACGGATCGGAAGATACACAGGTGACGACACCTGTCGCGCCGCCAGCGGCGCCTGCGGCAGCAACGGGAGGGGCGGGCTGATGCGAAATATGAAACGTATGCTGATGGCTGGTATCATCGCGGCGCTCGTCGCGCAGCCGGTGCTGGCGTGGACGCAGCGGTCTGCCGCCGCCGGGGCGGAACGGCTCGAGCTGCGCCGGGGAAAATCGGCGGTGGTTGAAGCGGACGCCGCTTTTGCAACCATCGTTGTGGCTGACCCTGAAATTGCCGAAGCGATGCCGACATCCAACCGGTCATTCTTTGTGCGCGGCAAACAGCCAGGCGGAACGACTGTCCTGATCTATGATGAAACCGGGGCAATCGCGGAGCTTATTGAAGTGGAAGTCAAGCTCGGCCTGGACGAGCTGCGCGGTGATCTGCGCCGTCTTTTGCCGGGAGAGATCATTGATGTGTATGCGGTGCATGACGGGGTTTATCTCGACGGCAAGGTGACGACGGCCGCCGCGGCGGAAATGGCGCTGCAGCTGGCCGAGCGTCATGTGCCCGGCGGGGTGGCGAACGGGCTTTCCGTTGGCCAGAGCCAGCAGGTGATGCTGGAGGTGCGCTTCCTGGAGGCGAGCCGCAATGCCGTACGCGAGATAGGCTTTGGCAACACGATAAACGCAAATGACGTTGTTGTGGGCACCGAGAGCGGAACGGTCTCCGGTCTTCTGGAGAAGACGCTGGCCGTGTTCACCAATGTTGGCGGTGAGAACATCGACATCCGCCTGCGGGCATTGGAGGAAAAAGGCGTCATCCGGACGCTCGCTGAGCCGAACCTGGTGGCGCTGTCGGGCGATACGGCGAGCTTTCTGGCGGGGGGCGAGTTTCCGATTCCTGTGGCTAGCCGCGACAATGAAGTGACCGTTGAGTTCAAGAAGTTCGGTGTGAGCCTCGACTTTACACCCACCGTGCTCGGTGACGGGCTGGTGAACCTCCGGGTACGGCCTGAAGTCTCCGCGCTGGACCGGGGGAACGGCATCCGCGCCTCGAACATTGATATTCCAGGCATCTCCGTGCGCCGCGCGGATACGACGGTGGAGCTGCATGACGGGCAGGCGTTTGCCATCGCCGGCCTGTTGCAGAACAATTACAGCAATGACGTGCGCCAAACGCCATGGATCGGCAATGTGCCAGTGCTGGGCGCGCTGTTCTCCTCCAAGCGCTATCAGCGCAACGAGACGGAACTTGTCATCATCGTGACGCCGCGCCTGGTACAGCCTTTCTCCCATCCCGAGGCGGTTGCCTCTCCGCTCGACGCTGTAGCTGAGCCGACTGAAGCAGAGCTTTTCCTTCTGGGGCAGACCACTGCCACCCCCGCCATATCTTCAGGAAACTGATCATGATCAGAATCGCAAGACTTACAATCATTGGCGCTGTCCTTACTGTTTCGGCCTGCGCCTCCCATGACCGGCAGGATCATTATGTGCTGGGCGAAGCAACGCGGGCGAACATCGCCGGGCAGGCGATGCGGGATGTGAACCTTCCCAACTCACGGGCAGTGGAAGCCAGTTCCGGCGTGCGCGCGGCAAAAGCGGTGCAGGCTTTGAATGAGGGGAAGACAAAAAA
>NZ_NCJT01000377.1 GCF_002282565.1 Hyphomonas sp. 34-62-18 | reverse complement strand
GGTTTTCAAACTATGTCGGCCAGTTCACCCGGTTTGACGCGACCCTGACCATCGACCCTGCAAACCCGGAAGCGGCAACCCTCACCGCCACGGTTGACCCCACCTCGCTGACCATTCCCTCCCCGCCCGAAGGCTTCCTTGAGACCCTTCTGGGGCCGGAGTGGTTCAACACCGCCGCCTTCCCGGAGATCACCTTCACCTCCACACAAATCGTCCAGACCGGGCCGGCCGACGCTGAAGTCACCGGTAACCTCACCTTCATGGGCGCCACTCTGCCGGTCACCTTCGAAGCCCGGTTCAACGGGGCCTATCCGGGCTACCCGCCTTATGACCCCAACGCCCGCGCGGGCTTTCACGCTGCCGGCAGCCTCAGCCGCTCAGCCTTCGGGATGACGTATGGCCTGCCGCCCGAAGGCTCGTCCATGGGTGTGGGAGACACGGTGAAGTTCTGGATCGACGCAGAGTTTACCGGCCCGCCCGCTGAGGCCGCGCCGACTTAACCGCTTCAATCCGGCGCCCTGCCCCGCTATATGCGGGCGATGACCCAGCCCCTGATCCTCCTAGGTATCGAAACCAGCTGCGACGAGACGGCCGCCGCCGTGCTGCGCTATGAGGATGGCCGGGCAACGCTGCTGTCAGATGTGATCCGCACCCAGCTGGAAGAACAGTCGCGGCCGCCATGAACGCAGCGGGCCTTTCCTATGGCGATCTTGATGGCGTTGCCGCCACCGCCGGCCCCGGCCTTATCGGCGGCGTGCTGGTCGGCCTGATGACAGGCAAGGCAATCGCCCAGGCGGCCGGCAAGCCCTTCATTCCGGTCAACCATCTGGAAGGCCACGCCCTCTCTCCCCGTCTGGGCACGGATTGCCCTTTCCCCTACCTTCTGCTGCTCGTGTCCGGCGGGCATTGCCAGTTTTTGGAAGTGCGCGGCCTTGGGGACTATCGCCGCCTTGGCTCCACCATTGATGACGCCGTTGGCGAAGCCTTCGACAAGGTCGCCAAACTGCTGGGCCTCGGCTTTCCAGGCGGGCCGGCGGTGGAGCGGTTGGCAGCATCGGGAGATCCGAAGGCGCATGATTTCCCGCGCCCGCTGCTGAACCGTCCCGGCCTGGAAATGAGCTTCGCGGGCCTGAAAACCGCTGTCGCCCGCGCCGCCGAGCGCGCGAACAGCGAGCGCGAGAAGGCAGACATCTGCGCCAGTTTCCAGGCTGCCATCTGCGATGTGCTTTCGGAAAGGTCGCGCCGCGCGCTGGCCGGGTTTGATACGGGAACGGACGAAAAGCGCTTCGTCGTGGCAGGCGGTGTCGCCTCCAACAAGGCCATCCGCGCTGCGCTCGAGGCGGCTGCCAATGCCAGCGGCGCGCGCCTCATTGCGCCGCCTTTGCGTCACTGCACCGACAATGCGGCAATGATTGCACTGGCCGGCGCCGAACATCTGGCCTCTGGCCGGGAGACTGCCGAAGGCCTCGCCTCCGGCGCGCGCCCGCGCTGGCCGCTGGACGAAGCTTCCGCAAAGGCTGATCCCGTTTTCGGGGCGGGCCGGCGCGGCGCCAAGGCCTGAGCACTTCCCTTATTCACCGCTTCAAATGAGTACGGGCGCCTGCAAGAGGCGCCCGCCTGGCCGGAAACCGGGTGGGAGGAAGCCCGGTCTGTCTCGGCATCAAGCTGCCGGGCGGCAGGGGAAACGCCCGCAGCGATACTGGCTGCACGCCGGCCTCAGCCGACGAAATGCGCGAGCTGCAGCGTCGCCCACATGACAAGGGCGGTGGCAGGAAGGGCCGCAAGGAAAGACAGAACGGCCTGACGATTTTCCTGGGTGGACATGGGAGGAGCTTTCTGACGGTGCCGGGCAGCGACCATCGCCGCCCATGAACATCATATAGCACCCCATTGAGGAATAATCAATGAATAAATTCGTTTTCGTTCACTAATCAGCGTTCAGACGCTTCATCGGCAGCAATTCGCCTGTCACGGGGCAGTGTGTCTCCGTCGCTGCAGTCACACCGTCCCAGGGGGCCGGGGGCGTCGCCCCAGGCGACAATCCCGCCAGCAGCAGGTCCATGACCCCGTCCAGCTCCCGCTGCAGCTTGGGCAGGGTCAGCTTGGAGAAGAGTTGCGGGAAGCGGAACTTCATCAACGCCGCCTGCCACATCTCGGCAACCTCGTCGGGATTGGCGATCTTGCGGAATTCGCCGGACGCCACGCCGTCATTCAGGATCTGAACCAGGTAGATCCTCTCCGTCGCCAGCTTGTCATTCATGTAGAGTGGCCGCTCGTCGGAGAGCACTTCCGCGACCTCAAGTATCTTTGCGTCCTCGTCGATCGCCGAATAGGTGCGGGCGAGTTCGTAATGGAATATCTCGCGCAGCCGGTCTCCTGCAGAAACCTTGCGCGCCGCAATCACCGAAAAGGTCTCGTACGCCTCTTCATTGAACTTCCGGGCCATCGCCTCGGCAATGTCGAGCTTGGAGGCAAAGAACCGGTAGATATTGCCGGCGGACATGTTGCAGTCCTTGGCAATCTCCGCCATCGTTGTC
>NZ_NCJT01000376.1 GCF_002282565.1 Hyphomonas sp. 34-62-18 | reverse complement strand
AGTCTCTCTGATTGCGCTGCAGCCTTCCAGGCTCTCTGGCTCTCGAGGCTTGGCGGATCAATATCGGAGTAAGTCCAATCCAGCCCGGGCAGTTCATTCACTAGGAACGCACCGTGCTCTCCGGTCCCCGATGCAATTTCCAGGACGCGGGCTGGCAGGCCCAAATGCGCCTTCAGCGCATCCCTTATCGGCTCCCGGTTGCGCGCAGCAGACGGCGAGTAGCGGCGCCCGTCGCCGCCCTTGCCGCGATCCTCCAGCGCTACAGGCGGTTTATCGGCCATGCTGCGCTTTCTCGAACTCAAACATCTCCGTGGTCACACTGGCCTGCCCTGCCGGTGAATAGCGCGGCCCGACCGCAAGCTCAGGAGCGAACGCGGCGTCGAGCCGTGCAACTTGTTCAGCCGTCAGATGAACCTTCGCCGCTTCATGGTTCTCCTCAAGGTGCCGGATGCTGCGCGTGCCCGGTATGGGCAGCACATGATCGCCTTTGGCCATCGTCCAGGCGATAGCAAGTTGCGCCACGGTGCAACCGGCTTCGCCAGCAACCGTGCGGGCTGCCTCAAGAAGTGGCAAATTGCCTGCGTAGTTTTCTTCCGAAAAGCGGGGGAAGAGTACTTTGCGCATGTCCGCTTCATGGAAACGTGACGGGTCTGCCGGTGGATCGGCCAGAAACCCGCGCCCGACTGGCGAAAACGCGACAAAGGCCACGCCAAGCTCCCGGCAAGCCTCCAGCACGGCGATCTCCGGATTACGTACCCAGAGCGAATACTCAGACTGCAGCGCCGCCACAGAATGCACCGCGTGCGCCCGGCGTAGTTGATCCTCTCCCATTTCGGAGAGGCCATAAAAGCGTATCTTCCCTTCACGGATCAGATCAGCCATGGCCCCAGCCGAATCCTCCACAGGCACTTTGGGGTCTGGCCGGTGAAGATAGTAGAGATCGATCACATCGGTGCGTAGCCGCTTCAGGCTTGCCTCACACGCCGCCTTGATGGCCTCCGGGCGGCCATCCAACGTGCGTTGCTTGTCCTTGAATCCCAGCACGCATTTGCTGGCCAGGAAATACTCGCCGCGCCGCTGGCTCAGCGCTTCACCGATCAGTTCCTCACTGCGGCCAAGACCATAGATCGTTGCGGTGTCGAGGAAATCACACCCGATATCCAGCGCCCGCACCAGCAGCGCCTTTGCTTCTGCCTCATCCGCAGGCGGACCATAGGAATGCATGATGTTCATGCAGCCAAGACCGACAGGATGTACCTGCCGGTCTCCGATACGGCGTGTTTCCAATCCCATGCTGTTAGCCCCTCGGCTTGAAGCGCTGGCGCAGCTCCGCTTTCAGGATCTTGCCATTGGCGTTCCGCGGCAGTGGCTCGTCCTGGAACTGGATTTCCACCGGCACCTTGAACGCCGCCAGCTGCCCCGCCACATGCGCGCGCAGATCCGCTTCCGTTGCCGTCTTGCCGGGCTTCAGCTGGACAACCGCGCCAACTTCCTCGCCCAGCACCTTGTGCGCAATGCCCACCACCGCAGCATCCATCACTGCCGGATGATCGTAGAGCGCACTTTCCACCTCGATACAGTAAACGTTCTCGCCGCCCCGGATCAGCATGTCCTTTGCCCGGTCAACAAGGTAGAGGAACCCTTCTTCATCGATGCGGGCAAGGTCACCCGTCACAACCCAGCCATTACGGAAAGTCTCGGCGGTGGCATCCGGGCGGTTCCAGTAGAGCCGGCAATTTGCGGCGCTCTTGCACCAGAGCTCTCCCACCTCCCCGGCCGGCAGTTCGTTGCCATCAGGATCGCAGATTTTCAGCTCCACTGCCGCTGGCGGTGCGCCCGCGCTGGAGGGGCGGTTCACATAGTCCTCGCCGATATTCA
>NZ_NCJT01000104.1 GCF_002282565.1 Hyphomonas sp. 34-62-18 | reverse complement strand
CTGCGCGCGCTTCTGGACGTCAGCGATTATTCCTCGGCCAATGTGCGCATTTTCGGGCAGGTGCCGCAATCCGTCCGCGATGCCAATCTGCACACGCGCCGGGCCTATGAGGCCGAATGGGACAACCTGTTGTCCCGGCTTCAGGCAGACGGCGCGCTGAAACGCGAAGTGGACATCCGCCGCCTGCGCCTGATGTTGATCGGTACGCTGAACGCCACGCTTGAATGGTTCGATCCGCACCGCGGCAGCGCAGAGGCGCTGTCACGCACCTATGCCGATGTGTTTCTCAACGGAATACTTGAAAGACAGGAGACCTGAGCCATGGCGCGCCTTGAAACAGCAGTGCTGACCGCATCAGAGATCTATGCGCGGAATCACCAGGCGCAAAGCGCGCGGGTCGAGACGCTGCGCGCGCGCTTTGCCGAGGCCACCTCGGGCGGGCGCCTCGACATGGTCGAGCGCCACCGCAAGCGCGGCAAGCTGCTGGTCCGCGAGAGGATCGACTTGCTGGTGGATCCGGGCACGGCGTTTCTGGAACTGTCGTCGCTCGCGGCCTACGGGCAATACGGCGGCGAGGTGCCTGGTGCGGGGATCGTGACCGGCATCGGCATCGTCCACGGCCTGCCCTGCATGATCATAGCCAATGATGCGACGGTCAAGGGCGGATCATTTTACCACGAGACGGTGCAAAAGCATATCCGCGCCCAGGAAATCGCGGCGGAAACCCGGCTGCCTTGCCTTTATCTGGTGGATTGCGGCGGGGCCTATCTGCCCGAGCAGGACCGGGTCTTTCCCGATGCCCGCCATTTCGGCAATTCCTTCTATCGCCAGGCCAACATGTCGGCCAGCGGCTTGCCGCAGATATCGGCCGTGTTCGGCGGCTGCACGGCAGGCGGGGCCTATATTCCCGCGCTGTCGGACGAGGTCATCATGGTGCGCGGCAACGCGCGCATCCATCTGGGCGGGCCCTCTATCGTCAAGGTGGCGATCAACGAAGTGGCCGATGGCGAAACGCTGGGTGGTGCTGAGATGCATTCGCGCGTCTCGGGCGTGTCCGACCATCTGGCCGAGGACGAATACCATGCGCTGGCGCTGATGCGCGACATCGTGGCCGAGTTGGGCCAGTCGCGCCCGATGCCGCCCGACGCAGCCCCCGCGCCGCCCGCGCATGATCCGTCAGAATTGCTCGGCATCATCAGCGCCGACCGCAAGCAGCCCTACGACATGCGCGAGGTTCTGCTGCGCATGATCGACGCGGGCGAGTTCCGCGAATTCAAGCCCGGCTGGGGTGAGACGTTGGTTTGCGGCACCGGGCGGATCCACGGCTATCGGGTCGGTATCCTGGCCAACAACGGCGCGCTGATGTCGGACAGTTCGCTGAAGGGGGCGCAGTTCGTCTCGATGTGCGACCAGCGCAATATCCCGCTACTGTTCTTGCACAACATCGCGGGTTTCATGGTCGGGACCGTTGCACCGAATTTCCTCTTTGCCTGGCCGATGGCGGAGTTGGCCACCATGTCCGCGGACATCGCGACCAACGTGATGCAGGAGCTGCGCCGCCAGAAAGGCGGCGAGCCTGAAAGGATGGAGACCGATCTTGCGCAGATCGAGGCGCAGGTGCGTGCCCAATATGGCGAACAGTCCGATCCGTATTACGCCACGTCGCGGCTCTGGGATGACGGGTTGATCGAGCCCGGACAGACCCGCGATATTCTGGGCCTGTGTCTGGCCATTGTCTCGTCGGTGCCCGAGAAAGGGCGCCACACGCCCGTCTTCAGAATGTGAGGCCGATGTCATGACAACAAGTTATGAAACCATCATTGTCGAAACCGATGCGCGTGGCGTTGCCACGGTAACCCTCAACCGCCCTGACAAGCACAATGCGCTGAACGCCGATCTGATCGCCGAGCTTTTCGACGCGGTCGAGGATCTGGCTTCAGATGACAAGGTGCGCATCGTGATCCTGACCGGTGCCGGCAAAAGCTTTTGCGCTGGAGGGGATTTCAACTGGTTCGCCTCAAACGTCGAAAAATCCCGCGCCGAACGGGTCGAACAAAGCGCCACGCTCGCGCATCTGTTGCGCCGACTGGACACGCTGCAAAAGCCCCTGATCGGGCGGATCAACGGGCCGGCATATGGCGGTGGCGTCGGCATGATTTCGGTCTGCGACTATACCATCGGCGCAGAAGGCGCACGCTATGGCCTGACCGAAGTGAAACTGGGTCTGCTGCCCGCCAATATCTCGCCCTACGTGGTGGCCCGCATCGGCAAGGTGCACGCGCGTGAAACCATGCTGTCGGGCGCGCTCTTCGACAGCGCGCGCGCCGAAAGGATCGGGCTCCTCACCGAGGTCGTCGCCGCCGACGCGTTGGATGCCGCCGTTGAACGGGTGGTGCACGATCACCTTCAGGCAGCGCCCGGCGCGGTGGCGGATACCAAGGCACTGATCGCTTATGTCGCCAGTCACGATCTGGAAACCAACATGATCTACACCGCCGACCGTCTAGCCGACGCCTGGGAAACCGGGGAAGGCATTGAAGGCATCAACAGCTTTCTCAACAAGAGCGTGCCTTCGTGGAGAGTGAAATGAGTTTCACCCGCGTCCTGATTACCAACCGGGGCGAGATCGCCCGGCGCATCCAGCGCGGGTGCCGCAAGCTGGGTCTGGAAACGGTTGCGGTCTTTTCCGAGGCCGACCGCGACGCGCCCTTCGTAGCCGAGGCGGATCACGCTGTCTGTATCGGCCCGGCGGCTGCGTCTGAAAGCTACCTGAACGTCCCGGCCATCCTGGGGGCTGCGCGCGCCACGGGCGCGGGTGCGGTGCATCCCGGTTATGGCTTTCTGTCCGAGAACGCGGATTTCGCGGCAGCGGTCGAGGCCGCAGGGCTAGTCTTTATCGGACCGGAACCCGATGCCATCGCTCAAATGGGGTCCAAGATCGCGGCGAAGGCTGCGGCCGAGGCCGCAGGGGTGCCGGTGCTGCCCGGGTACCGCGGTGCCGATCAATCGGATTCACGCCTGCTGCAAGAGGCGGGCGCGCTTGGGGTGCCATTCCTGGTCAAGGCCAGCGCCGGCGGTGGCGGACGCGGGATGCGTCTCGTCACCGACATGGCCGACGCGCCCAAGGCCATCGCCTCTGCCCGGGCAGAGGCGCAGGGTGCGTTCGGCGATCCGGCGGTATTTTTGGAACGCTATGCGCTCCGCTCCCGCCATGTCGAGGTGCAGGTGCTAGGCGACACGCATGGCAACCTGGTGCATCTCGGCGACCGGGACTGTTCGCTGCAACGCAATCACCAGAAGCTTATCGAAGAGGCCCCCGCGCCGAATCTGCCAGACGATCTGCGCGAGCATATGCGCGCTGCCGCCGTGCGCCTTGCACAGGCGATCGGATACCGCTCTGCCGGAACGGTTGAATACTTATATGACCCCGAGCGCCGCGCCTATTACTTCCTTGAGATGAATACCCGCCTTCAGGTCGAACATCCCGTCACCGAGGCGATCACCGGAATCGACTTGGTCGAATGGCAGTTGCGCATCGCGCGGGGCGAGCGGCTGACTTTCCAGCAACCCGACGTACACTTCGAAGGCCACGCCATCGAAGTGCGCGTTGCCGCCGAAAACCCGGCCGAGAATTACCGCCCCGAAACCGGCAGGATCACGCTGTGGGTGCCGCCTTCGGGCGTGCGGCTGGATACGGGCGTCGGGGAAGGTTCAACTGTCGGCCATCACTACGATTCCATGTTGGCCAAGCTGATCATCCATGCGCCGGACCGGGCGCAGGCCATCCGCAAGAGCGTGGCCGCAATCGACGGCTTTGCCGTGGGCGGGCTGGGGCTGAACCTGGCGTTTCAGCGCGCCTTGTTAATTCATCCCGACTTTGCCGCGATCCGGCATCACACCGCCGGGCTTGTCGAGATGTTTGTGAACGGGTGGGCACCCCCCGCACCCGATGCGCAAAGCCGCGCGCTGGCCACACTGGCCCTGCATTTGCATCTGGTCCCGACGGCCGGGAACACCCCTTGGCAAGGTCTAGGTGCGTGGCGTCTGACCGCGCCCGCAGGCCGGCCCGGCGCTGCCTTCTATTGGGCCTTGGGCGACGAAGACCCGACCAGCGCGGCGGGCGATAAAAGGCATCTGACGATCAGATTGCCGGACGACACCCCTGTTACCGTCGAAGCGCCCGGCCTGACCGCCGACCGCCTGACAGGGCGCGTTGGCGGCGTGCCCTTTACCCGCGCCGCGCACCTGCGCCGCACGAAAAAACACTGGCAGGTGTTTCTGTCAACGCCGGATGGTATGGCCGGGTTTGCCATTGAAACGCTGGAGGACAGACACCTGCAACGCGCTTCGGGAAAGGTCGGCGGGGCAGACTTGCTTGTCGCGCCGATGCCCGGTGCAGTGGTCGAACTGCGGGTCGCGCCCGGCGATCGGGTCGCGGCGGGCGATACACTGGTGGTGCTTGAGGCGATGAAACTGCTGCAAAGCCTGGTCGCCCCGTTTGCGGGCATCGTAGCCGAAATCTACTGCGCCGCCGGCGACACCGTCGCCGGGCAAGCGCCCCTTGTAAAACTCGATCCAGAGGAAATCCAATGACCAAGCATGACATGATTGATGCGGCCACAGGCCCGTTCAGTGAGGACCTGAACATGATCCGCGCGCAGCTGCGCCGCTTCATCGAAACCGAAGTGACGGCCAAGGCCGACGCTTGGGAAAAGGATGGCATGGTGCCGCGTGACGTGCTGCGCCGGATGGGCGATCTGGGCGTGCTGGGCATGCGCTATGACGAGCAATATGGCGGCGCAGGGCTAAATGTGATGTCCAGCGTCGTGCTGGCCGAGGAAGCGGGTCGCTCCACCTTCGGCGGGTTTTCGGCCACGGTTCTGGTCCATACCGACATGGCCTCGCCGCATCTTGAAAACGCCGGTACGCCCGAACAAAAGGCGCGCTGGATGCCCTCGATCACCTCGGGCGAAAAGATTGCCGCAGTGGCCGTGACCGAACCGGGCGCCGGGTCTGACGTGGCGGGGATGCGCACGCGCGCGGTGCAGGACGGATCGGACTGGGTGATCAACGGCACCAAGATGTTCATCACCAACGGCGTGCATGGCGACATCTATTTCGTCGGCGCCAAGACCGACCCGGACGCCAAGGGCTCGCGCGGGATCACCATGTTCACGGTCGAAAAGGGCACGCCGGGGTTCTCTGTCGGCCGGGCGCTGAACAAGACCGGCTGGCTGTGCTCGGACACCGCCGAACTGATCTTCGAGGATGTGCGCATCCCGGCAGAGAACGTGCTGGGGGAGGTGAACCGGGGCTTCTACTCGGTGATGAAGAACTTCCAGAACGAACGGATCGTGCTGGGTGCAATGGCCTGCGCCGAGGCGCAATCCGCACTGGAAATGACTGTGGATTACGTCAAGCAGCGCAAGGCTTTCGGTGGTGTGCTGTGGGACAAGCAGGCAGTGCGCCAGCGATTGGCCGATTGCCAGACCCGGATTGAAGCGGGACGTCAGCTTACCTATCACGCTGCGTCACTAGATGCCGCGGGCCGCGATTGCGTCAAAGAAGTATCGATGGTCAAGGCCTATTGTGGCGAGCTGGTAAACAGCGTGCTTTACGACTGTGTCCAGTTCCATGGCGGTATGGGCTATATGCGGGAAACACCCGTGGAACGCATGTCGCGCGATGCCCGTGTCCAGGCCATCGGCGGCGGTGCCACCGAGGTCATGCTCGAAGAGGTCGCCAAGCGGATGTGAACTCACCATTACAAAAACCATATCAACGACCAACTGACACAAGGACTAACAAAATGAATTTGGAATCTACTCAACGCCAACCACTCGCAAGTCTGTCCCGAGAGTTCGCAACTATACTCATCGGCACCATTCTTCTGACACTCTCCGCGAAAATCGTGGTTCCTTTCTACCCGGTTCCGATGTCGACCCAATCCCTAGCAGTCCTGGGCCTTGGACTTTTTCTGGGTCCAGTTCGCGGTGGACTTGTTGTAGTAATCTACCTTCTGGAAGGCGCGCTTGGCCTTCCGGTTTTCGCTGGCACGCCTCCCGCGCCGGCCGGATTGGTCTATATTGCCGGCCCCACAGGCGGATACTTGATTGGGTTCGCACTCGCAGCGGCTGCCGCTGGATGGATGGTTCAAAAGTTGAGAGGGTTTCAGCCTGCATTCAGAGCAACTGTCGCTGTACTTTTCGGTTCCATGCTTATGTACTGCGCAGGGCTCTTCTGGCTGGGCGGCTTTATCGGCTATGGAGAAAAATTGATGAACGCCGGGCTTTACCCGTTCCTGCTTGGAGATCTGGCCAAGGCGGCAATTGCTGTGGTGCTGTATACAGGGTTCCAAAATCGGGGCCGTGTTTGAACGCTGGGCTTCGTTGCTTTGTTCCAGTGCCGGGTTCGACCGGCGCTGAAAACCAGCTTGAGGCTTCCGAAACTGTGCAAGAGCAAGAGGCGGAGCTGCATGATACGGATTGTTCGCAATCAATACATGGTCGTAAAGAATGACAAGAAACAACATGTTTTACGGTGAGCCTGACCCTCCTCGTGCGCAGGGCGTAGAGGTGGCCGAGGGAATCCTAAGGATCGTTGCCAACAATCCCGGGAAGATGACCTATCACGGGACGAATAGCTATATCATTGATACTCCTGACGGTCGGTTCATTATCGACCCCGGTCCAGCAGAAGACAGTGCACATTTCGAAGCAATCGTCGAGAATTTGGGAGCCAACCCTGCCGGAATTCTCTTGACACATCACCATTCCGATCATTTCGGGGCCGTGCCGGCATTGCGCGAACGTACAGGTTTGCCGGTTTATGTTTCGCGCGCATTTCCTGACGATGCGTTTCAACCTGACGGCTTTTTGAAAGACGGGCAGGTGATCGCTGGTCTTACTGTCCTGCACACACCTGGTCATGCGAGCGATCACCTCTGCTTCGCGAGGCCGGATGGAGTACTTTTCACAGGCGATCACGTGATGAGTTGGAACAGTTCTATAGTCAGCCCCCCTGACGGCAACATGCGCGATTACTGCACCCAGCTTCAGCGGCTAATCGATCGCAACGATAAGGTCAGCCTGCCGGGTCACGGACCTGTACTCCGGGACCCGGGACCGTACGTCAAACGGTTGCTCGCCAACCGGATGCGTCGTGAGTCGGAGATTCTCGCGTACCTCTCAAGTACCTCCGACTCGCTCCAGAATATCGCCACTTCTGTTTACAAAAAATCTGACCCGCATATTGCAATGGCCGCCGAACGAAATGCCGCGGCGCATCTGGAGAAGCTTCTTTCAGAATCCCGGGTGGTTCAGGACGAAGGGATCTGGAGATTACCTTAACATAAACTTCATTATGCGAATCTATCATGTACGCGGGGTGGATTCACATCCGAAGTGCAAATTCTGTATCAAAACAGAATGTTGCATGGAGGATGTCGAATGGGACGCTGCTACCCTCACCTGAGTTTGGAAGAGCGCCGGAAGCTTGCCAAGTGGCGTGAAGCCAAAATGCCGGTTCCAGAGATGGCGGATCGGCTGGGTCGTGCTCCGTCCACGGTCTATCGCGAACTGAAGCGCGCGGATCGCGTCTTGGCATCGATGAAGTAAAAATTAGCATGAGCAGCGCGGGAACGCTCTGGAGCAACAAGAGCCTCTCGAGCATGCCGAACACAGCCCGGAAAGTCATTTTGATATAACAGGACCAGGCTCCAGAAATCTCGCCAGCAGTCGCGCCACAACTGGTTCCGAAGTTTGCGTAGCTACCGGATAAGAACAGAGCCGCCGATCTAAGACTGTGATCGATACACGAGGTCGGCTGCAACCATCGTCGCGGTCGTCTTCGGGCGTCACCATACCATTAAACGGTTGCGGTCGTTTCATCACTAGCAGAGGCCCTGCCTTGATCTCTTTTGCCAAGCGGCACGCGCCCTCTCCTATTGCAGGATTCACCAGGTTCTCGCGAGCGGGTCGATGTAAGTTGGCACCCTTTCACATCCGGACAGTGCGCGCCGATCAACAATCCGGCCGATAGCCTTCAATCCGACAGACATCGGACGGGCAGGGGCCTTCGTCATGTTTGACCGCTACGGCGCGTTGGCAGTCTCTCGCGGCTACGACCACCTGACCTCGGACGAGACCATTGAAGACGGCAACACCGCCTATGAGTACACCTACACTGAAACCGTGCGGCGGTTCGGATGACACATGGAAGGGCTCAACCCATCTCTTGCAGAATATCCAGAATGTATGTATATTCTGGATAAATGGAGACCCTGATCATGCATGAGCTTCCCGAGTTCAAGGCGGCCGACCTGACGCGGCACACAAGTGACCTGTTTGACGCGGCCATTCGGTCGCCGATCGCGATCACCAAGCACCGCAAGCCGAAATTCGTGCTGATGAGCATGGACCAGTACCAGCAGCTCGCGCGGGGGGCCACGCAACAGGCTCATATGGTTGACGAGATGCCCGAGGATCTCAAGGCGCTGATGATAGAAGGGCTCGAGCGGGACTTGACGCAGTCTGATGACTAAGCCGAGCGCGGGAGAGGTGTTCCGCTACCCGTTCCTATGGAAACGAGAACAGATGGCGGGCGAGATCGAGGGTCGAAAGACGAGGCCTGTCTGCATCGCCGTCACTGTCTCCAAGTCCGATAGCGAGACCGTGGTGTTCATCCTGCCGATCACGACGCAGCCGCCTTTGCCCTCGCGCAAGTTCATCGAGGTACCACAGATCGAGTCGCAGCGCGTAGGGTTGGAGACCCATGTCCGCAAATGGGTCATGCTGGACGAGATCAACACCGATATTCTGGAGCGGTCCTATGTCTGGGAGGACCGCACGCCCATCGGCACGTTCAGTTCCGTCTTCACATCCAAGATCCAGTCCAGCCTGATCGTGCTGGCTCGGTCGGGCGGGGCATCCGTTGTCGATCGGCTGAAGTAATCTCGATCACAGCAGGGTCTGTCTAGCTTCACTTGTTCCCGTCGATCCACTTCGACATCAGCCCCTTGTCGCGGAAACACTCATCCGGCACGGCGCGGCGTTTGATCCGGGCGAGACGCTCGGCGAAGGCGACCTGCTTTGATGTCGGGCGGCTGTCCTGCGCGCCCGGGTTCAACTTGGCTTGTGCGTCGATCCAGGCGCTCAAGGAGCGCCGATCTTGCTGGACCTCCCACGGCAGAAGCGTCTGGTTGCGCAGGGCCAGCGCGCGCGCATAGGCGATCTGCTTGGGCGTCGCGGGCAGGGCGTAAGTGGTGCTTTCCATCGGGGATCTCCCTTCTTAGCGTGGTTCTTAAAATAGAACATAACAGGAACAAAATCAAGCCACCTGCGGAAATCATGGGGTTTGAGAGGAAGAGGAGGGCCGGGGGAGGTCAGGCCTGAGGATGCCCGAAAGAGGGTGTCCGGGCCTGATCCTGTTCCTCATTGGGGTCTGATGCCGGAAAGTGCAGGATCCTGCGCTCTCATGAGCTTCGTATTTAACATTCTCTGGCATCAGATCCCTAAAGAGTGAAAGTGTCCTTCGGGTT
>NZ_NCJT01000375.1 GCF_002282565.1 Hyphomonas sp. 34-62-18 | reverse complement strand
CCGGGGAAGAGACTGAAGACGGACCGCTCCAGCGTGCCCTGGCGCTGCGGCTTCAGGCTGCGGTCAAAGCCGGCCAGCTCCGCCATGCCGCCCACGCGCACGCGGTCTCCCAGGCGGGTGATGGCCACTTTGAAGGTCTCGTCGAGCAGCGTGGACTGAGGGGCGCGGGTTTCATCCGTGATCGGCACAGTGATGGAATACCCCTTTACGGGATAGACCGGCAGGCGGATACCCAGCGGGCGAGCAAGCAAGGGAGACCAGGCGCCGCAGGCCAGAACAAAGGCATCTGCCTCCACCGGTTGGCCACCGATACGCGCGCTGACCTTGCCGCCGCTTTCAGACAGGGCATCAATGGACGTGTTCCACCGAAACTTCACCCCGCGCGCCTCTGCAATTGCCGCCAGCGCGTTGGTGAACTTGAAGCAGTCGCCGGTTTCATCCCCCGGCAGGCGCAATCCGCCGGTGATGGGATCGGTTGCATGGGCCAAGCCGGGCTCTGCGCGGCGGCAGCCACTGGCATCCAGAAGCTCGAAATCGATACCGCCGGCTTTGAGCACTTCGATGTCACGCGCGGCGCCGTCATACTGTTTCTGGGTACGGAAGAGCTGCAGCGTGCCGAGCGTGCGGTGGTCATATTGGATGGACTCAGCGGCGCGCAATTCCCGCAGCATGTCGCGGCTGTAGGTTGCCAGGCGGACCATCTTTTCCTTGTTGGCGGTGTAGCGCGCGGGCGTGCAGTTGCGCAGCATCGAGAGGCACCAGGCCACCATGGCGGGGCTGAGCTTGTGATACTGGATGATGAGCGGAGCGTGTTCCATGAGCAGCCATTTGAGCGCCTTCTGCGGCACGTCGGGCGAGGCCCAGGGAGAGGCATAGCCCGGCGAAATTTCGCCCGCATTGGCAAAGCTCGTCTCCAGCGCGGGGCCGCTCATCCGGTCCACCACGGTCACGTCATGGCCATCGAGCGCGGAATAATAGGCGGTCGTGATCCCCACAACGCCTGCGCCCAGAATGACGACTTTCATGACTGCATCTCCTCTCCGCCGTCAGGCGGCCTGTTAGCGTAGACCCTGGAAAAGCGGTGTCCAAGGCCGGTAAGAATTTCGTGCGGCGTCGTGCCGACAAGCGTTGCAAGGTCTGAGACCGACTGATTTCTCCCGATCAGCTCCACCCTGTCGCCGGGGCGGATACTCCCTTTCGGCAGTGCGGTCACGTCCACCACGCAGCTGTCCATCGAGACGCGCCCCAGGACCGGCAGGCGCTGGCCTGCAAACCAGACGGCGCCGCGGCCGCTGAGGGATCTTGGCCAGCCATCGGCATAGCCGGCTGAAATCGTGGCCGTGCGCAGAGGGCGGTCTGCGATATAGTCGAAGCCGTAGCCCACGCCCGCGCCTGCCAGAATATCCCGTATCTGGATGATGCGCGCTTCCAGCGACAGGGCGGCCTGCATGCCATCCACGCCGCCCTCTCCCGGATCGACGCCGTAAAGCACGAGACCGGGGCGCAGGACATCGCCGGCAGCTTCTGGCAGGAACATGGCCGCTGCCGAATTTGCCAGAGACCGGGGCACTGAAGGCAGGCGCGCGCAGAAGCGCTCAAACCGGGCGATCTGATCTGTATTGGCACGGGCACCTGGAACATCGGCGCAGGCCATATGGCTCATCAGCAGGCAGATTGAGACCTGACTGGAAAAGCCCGGCCAGCCAACAACATCATCAAACTCTTCTTCATCAAGTCCAAGGCGCGACATGCCGGTGTCTACCTGCAACGCAGCGGGAAGACATCGGGACCGATCCACCGAGAGGGCATACCAATCGCGCGCCTGTTCCGGCGTATTCAGCACCGGGATAATATTTCCCGCTTCTGCGCAGGCCACTTCCCCTCCCGG
>NZ_NCJT01000103.1 GCF_002282565.1 Hyphomonas sp. 34-62-18 | reverse complement strand
TCTGCCGTGCGCAGGATGGTGCCGAGATTGCCGGGATCGCGCACTTCATAAAGGGCGATGTAAAGCGGCGCGCCGGGCGGTTTGGGCAGGGCCTCGAGTTTTAGGTGGCGCTGGCGGAAGGCAGCGACGACGCTCTGGGCGTTGTCCTTCTGGGTGACCTTCACCATCAGCCGGTCGGGCGCCATGACCACGCGGGCCCCTGCCTTCACAGCGTCCCCGGCAAGGTCACGGATCTGTGGCCGTTCTGCCATATCGGCGGCAATAATGACGGTTTCCGGCTCCCAGCCGCGTGCCAGGCCCTCGCTGACAATCCGGGCGCCTTCGGCCAGGAAGAGGCCCGTTTCGGTGCGCTCCTTCTTGCGCTCAAGCCCTTTCAGGGTCTTGATCAGCGGATTGGAAGGGCTGGTGATCAGTTCAAGGGGCTGTTTCATCGCCGGGTGGGGCCTGCCTGGTTCATCTTGCGGTCAGTTAACGGTTAGGGCATGCCTCGCCCGAGAGAGTGCTGTGGGGGTACTGGTTTTGGGAGGTCAGCGACGTCATGCGCCTGCTTGACTACCTTGTTGGGGGACTTGCGCTCCTCGCCCTGCCTTTCCTGATGTGGTGGGGCATCTACCAATCCCCACAGAGCGCTGTAAACCTCCAAGCGCGCCTTGAGGCTAAGGCAAAGGCTGCGTTGGCTGAAGGCGGGGCCGGCTGGGCCAGCGTCCGGATGGAAGGTCAGCGGGCGATCCTCACCGGCGCGGCGCCCTCCCATGATGCAGTGACGGAGGCTGCCCGCCTGGTGCGGCAGAGCAGCGGCGCCGGCGGCGTTATCTTCGGCGGTGTGACGCTGGTCGAAAGCCGGACGGAAGCGGCTCCGCCGGTTTCCCCTTATGTGTGGCGCGCGACCAAGACCTCGGAAGGGCGGATCCTGCTGTCGGGCCTTGTGCCTTCGAAGGCGATCCAGGCGCGGCTGGTGGAGGATGCGCGCCTGGAGGGCCGGGCCGCTGTCGACGACGAGATGATCCTGGCCGCAGGCGCCCCGGCGGGCAATTTTCAGGGCGTGGCGCGTCTGGCGTTGAAACAGCTGGGGCGTATGGCTGAAGGGGAGGCCACCCTTACCGATCACCGCCTTGTTCTGCGCGGGGAGGTGGCCGATCCGGCACTGAGGGCGGAGATTGCAAGCGCGGTGTCCAGCGTGGCGGCGCCCTTCCGGGGAAAGCCCGTGCTGGCCGGGGACATAAGGTGGCGCGCGCGCCTTGATGGGAATGTGCTCACCCTGGCTGGGGATATTGGCAGCGAGGCAGAGCGGCGCCAGTTGCTGGCCGTGGCCGCCGAGAGTTTCGCGGGCGAGATTGCCGACGAGATGACGCCGAGCCCGGGTCTGCCAGAAGGCTGGATGGACGGGGCGCTGGCGGGGCTGCCGGAGTTTGCAAAGTTCAGCGCGGGCGAAATGGCCTTCGACGCGGCAGGCGGCGTGTTCCTGTTCGAGGGCGAGGCTCGGCCGAGCACGCTCTATTACCTAGAGGATGACATGGCGCGCGGCGCGGGCCGCTGGAAGGCTGTGATCGGGGCGGAAACGATAGGCGCGTCCCCTGAAACTTCCGGAAACCTGCAGCCGATGTCTGCTGGTAGCCCTGAAACTGACTGCCAGAGCGAGCTTCAGGCCGTACTTGCCTCCGGCACTATTGAGTTCACCGAAGGCGGCGCGGCCCTTGCCCGCGAAAGCGGCCCGCTGCTTGACCAGATTGCCGGGGTCATTGCCCGCTGCGATCCGGCCGAGCGGTTTGAGGTAATGGGTCCCGGCAGCGTGCAGGCGTCCGAACTCGTGGATTTCCTCGTTTCCGCAGGGGTGCCTCGCGCGCGGCTGGCTGCTATCAGCTATAGTCGCCCGGCAGGCGAGACGGCTAATCAGGACGCTGACGCAGAAACGGCAACAGCCCAGCCTGTAGACATCAGAATTATGGAACGGAGCGGAGAATGACCTGGCTTGTGGCACATATGTGGATCGCACTGGCCGGGGCGGCGCTCGTCGCGTTGCTGCTTGGCTGGTCGCTTCGCGGCATGATGCTGATGGGCCGTCTGCGCCGCGCGGAAGTCGACCGCGATGTGACGAAGGTGGAGCTTGGCGAAGCGCGCGACGAGATCGAGCGCCTGTTTGCCGCCCAGCGCAAGCTGCTGGCGGGGCAGGGCGGCGCGCCGGCCTTTGAGGCAGCGCAGGTTTCTCCCCAAGCCGATCCCGCGCTGGAACAGCAACTTGCTGAAACCCTGACCGCCCTGCGCCTGGCGCGCGAGGAGCTCGATGCCCTGAAGGCGGCGCCGCCTGTTCTGGCGCCGGCGCCGGAAATGGCGGCAGTGCCCTCGGTGGACGGCGCGGCGATGCTGCGCACAAAAGAGCTGGAAGACCAGGTGGCGGCGCTTGAGGCCGACCTGGCCGAGGCCCGGCGCGCACTGACGGACGCTGAAGTGGCCCGCGCTGAAGCGGTGGCTGCTGCCGCCGCTGTGCCCGAGCCTGCGCCGGTTGAGGCTGAGGCGCCCCCGGCCGGCGAGCCAGACCCCAAACTGGTCTGGAAGGCGTCTTACCTGGCCCTACGCGTGAAGGCGCTGGAAAACGAAGTGGCGGCCCAGCCACCGGCCGTCGCCACGCCCGCGCCCGTTGCTGAAGAGGTGGCGCCCGTTGCTGCGCCGTCTGCCCCCGAGGCGCCGAAAGCTGATGAGGAGTCGCCGGAAGAAGAACTCGCCCGGCTGCGCTGGCGCAACCGCTATCTGGAAGGGCGCCTTGCCTATTTTGAAGGCGACCAGGACAGCGTGGCCGACGAAATCGCGGCCGAGGATGATGCGTTGGCAGATATGGAGCTTGAAGCGGAGGCTGAAGCCGAGATCGAAGACGAGCCGGACGGGGCCGATGACGCCTTTGAAGAACTGGAAGAGTATGCCGGGGAGGATGAAGGCGACGAGGACGGATTTGACGACGACGCCGCCGATGAAGGCGCCTTCGCCGCTGAAACCATTCTGGGCCGCCTTGAGGAAGAGGACGCGCTGGCCGATGCCGGGGAGGCAGACGATGTGGTGCCTGCCCGCCCGCTGGCGCTGGAGCGGCCCGTCGAGGGCGCGCCCGACGACCTGACCCTGATCGGCGGGATTGGCCCGCGCATCCAGGAAGTGCTCAACTCGCTGGGCATTTTCCACTTCGACCAGATCGCTGACTGGAGCCCGGAGAACATCGCCTGGATCGATGAGTATCTGCACTTCAATGGTCGCGTGAAGCGCGAAGGCTGGGTTGAGCAGGCCGCGATCCTGGTGGGCGAGGGCGCCGAGCCCTGAAGCTGTTCATATTCAGCGGCGGTTCACGGGCAGGGGCCTAGGGATTGAAAGCTGGAATTGCATTTTGAAGACGGGGAGTTAACCTTCCCGGGGCCGTTTCAGGGAGAGAAGAATGGTCGAACGCATTGATTTTGATGGCGAGATCCTCGCTGGCGCGCCGAAGATCCGTATGTCGCGCCGGGCGATCATCACCGGTATCGCTGCCGGCACCGTGCTGCCCTTCGTATCGAGCTGCACAACCAACCCCGAAACCGGTCGCAGCCAGTTCCTGCTGATGGGCGACGCAGAGATTGCCAGCATGGCGACGGCGGCCTGGTCTGACATGAAAACCCAGGTGCCGCAGACCTCCAATTCGGCGCTGCGCAACCGCGTGCTGAACGTCTGGAACCGGACCGCCAAGGGCGCCAAGCGGGACCAGGAACAATGGGATGTGGCGGTATTCGACACCGATGACGTCAACGCGTTCGTCATGCCGGGCAACCGGGTGGGCGTCTATCGCGGCATTACCGAGCTGACAGAGAATGATGACCAGCTCTCCTCAGTGCTCGGCCATGAGACAGGCCATGTGACCGGCCGCCATGCAGCAGAGCGGATGTCCGTGACCATGGCCGCGCAGGCCGGCCTGATGGTTGGCCAGATCGCCGTGGCCTCGTCTGAGGAGCTCAGCAAATATGGCACGGCCATCGGTGCGCTCGGCGGGGCGGCCATGCAGTTTGGCGTGATCCTGCCCTATAGCCGCAATCATGAGCTGGAGGCAGACCGTCTCGGCGTCGATTACATGTATAATGCCGGCTATGATGTGAAACAGTCCGTGCGCTTGTGGGAGCTGATGGACGCCCAGTCCAAGGGGCAGCGGCCGCCGGAATTCATGTCGACCCACCCCGACCCGGTCCGCCGGGCCCAGGAGCTGCGCAATTATATCAACGCGCGCGGCTATGCGATGATGTAGGGAAGGGCCCCGGCCCGGCCGGTGACAAGGCCCGGACGCCTCGCGCTCCGGGCTTTTTCATGTCGGCTGCTTGACCGGGACGAGGCTTTCCGTCATACGCCGCGCTTCTGCGGGAGGCTGCCAGCCGAACCGCGGAGCCTCGTATTCAACCGGGCGGATCGAAAGACCACCGCCCCTTCGCCAAAGTTGTGAGGACAAAATGGCTAAGAAACTTCTGGGGCAGATCAAGCTCCAGATCCCGGCCGGCAAGGCCAACCCGTCGCCGCCAGTGGGCCCCGCCCTCGGTCAGCGCGGTATCAACATCATGGAATTCTGCAAAGCCTTCAACGCCCGTACCCAGGGCATGGAAGAAGGCCTGCCGATCCCGGTTGTGATCCAGTATTATCAGGACAAGTCGTTCACCTTCGTCACCAAGACGCCGCCGGCAACCGTTCTGCTGAAGAAGGCCGCTGGCCTGAAACTCGGCAAGAAGCCTGCTTCTGGCGCGAAAAAGCCCGGTTATGACACCGTCGGTAAAGTGACGATGGATCAGGTTCGCGAGATCGCGAAGGTCAAGATGGACGACCTGAACGCAAACGATCTCGATGCTGCCACCAAGATCATCGCCGGCTCTGCCCGCGCGATGGGCCTTCAGGTTGTGGAGTAATCATCATGGCGACCAAAGGTAAGCGCACCCGCGCAATTGAGCAGACCGTCGACAAGACGAAAGCTTACACGATCTCCGAGGCTGTGAAGCTCGTGAAATCGAACGCCAAGGCGAAGTTCGACGAGTCGATCGAAATAGCCATCAATCTCGGCGTTGACCCGAAATATGCTGACCAGCAGGTCCGCTCGGTGGTGAACCTGCCGGCCGGTACCGGCAAGGACGTCCGCGTGGCCGTGTTCGCCAAGGACAAGAAGGCTGAGGAAGCTCTGGCCGCTGGCGCAGACATCGTTGGCGCCGAAGACCTGTTCGAAAAGGTCAATGGCGGCTTCATGGACTTCGACCGCGTTATCGCGACCCCGGACATGATGGGCCTCGTCGGCCGTCTCGGTAAGGTGCTCGGCCCGCGCGGCCTGATGCCGAACCCGAAAGTCGGCACCGTGACCCCGAACGTCACCCAGGCCGTCAAGGACGCCAAGGGCGGCGCCGTCGAGTTCAAGGTCGAGAAGGCCGGTATCGTTCATGCCGGTGTTGGCAAGGCCAGCTTCTCTGACGCCGACATCGAGAAGAACGTTCAGGCGTTCATTTCGGCTGTTGTCAAAGCCCGCCCGTCGGGCGCGAAAGGCACCTTCGTGCGCAAGGTGACCCTGTCTTCCACGATGGGCGCCGGCGTCATGATCGACCTGGCCGAAGCCAAAGGCTGATTGCCAGCCCTTTCGGCACCGAAATTTGAAGAAGCCCGGAGCGCCTCGCCGCTCCGGGCTTTTTTCTGCCCCTGTGAAAATTTGAGGGAAGGGGGTTGCGGCCCCGTGGAAAAAGCGTTAATGCCCCCCGCTTGACGGGAGTTCTCCGATATGCATCGGCGGCCTCCCGTTTTCCTGTCCTAGACCATAGGTCATACCCTTCGGGGTTGCTAAGGGCCATCTGGCCGCCTGTGCAGACGGGGTGAGGCGTTGATACGGTTCGGATTTTTCTGGAATTTTCCAGGGAATGCAAGCCGGGCAGGCCAATCCCTGGGCAGGCGCTGAAGCTCTTTCGGGAGTTTTGGCGATTACCAGGGCGGCCGGATGGTCCGGGCGCCTCAATGGAGACCCGCAATGGATAAAGCTGGAAAAAGCGCGGCTCTCGAGAACCTCAAAGGGGTTTTCGAAGGGGCGGGCGTGGTCGTCGTGACCCACTATACCGGTCTTACCGTGGCGGAAATGACGAAGCTGCGTGGCATGCTCCGCAAGGATGGCGCGCACTTCAAAGTGGTCAAGAACCGCCTCGCGAAAATCGCGCTGGGCGGGGCAGGTGGCGACAAGGCACAGGAGCTCTTCCAGGGCCCCGTGGCAATCGCCTACTCGCCGGATCCGGTGTCGGCTGCAAAAGCCGCCGATGAGTTCTCGAAGGAAAATTCGAAACTCGTCATCATCGGCGCCGTGATGGGTGAGCAGGTCCTCGATGCCGCTGGCGTCGAAGCCCTCGCGAAACTGCCGTCTCTCGACCAACTGCGTGGCAAGCTCATCGGCCTCATCCAGGCACCGGCAACGAAAGTCGCTGGCGTCATTCAGGCTCCGGCTGGGCAGCTGGCACGCGTGGTGTCCGCATATGCGTCGAAAGACGCCGCATAAGACACCCGTTTTCGCAACACCAAGACCTTAACAACCGAACCAAACAGGAATCAAAACCATGGCAAATCTCGAAAAGATTGTCGAAGATCTCTCGGCTCTGACCGTTCTGGAAGCCGCTGAGCTCGCAAAAATGCTCGAAGAAAAGTGGGGCGTTTCTGCTGCTGCACCGGTGGCTGTTGCCGCTGCTGGCGGCGGTGCTGCTCCGGCCGCTGCTGCTGAAGAGAAGACCGAATTCGACGTCGTTCTGACCGATGCTGGCGCGAAGAAAATCGAAGTCATCAAGCTCGTCCGCGAAGTCGTTCCGGCTCTCGGCCTGAAGGAAGCCAAAGACCTCGTCGAAGGCGCTCCGAAGACCGTCAAGGAAGGCGTTTCCAAAGCTGACGCTGAAGAGATGAAGAAGAAATTCGAAGCTGCAGGCGCAAAAGTCGAGCTGAAGTAAGCTCTGCGGTTTCGCATCCGGGCGGCGTTCGCGCGAGGCGTCACCCGTTCAAGGATCTGCGCGGCGGTCTCCATTGGGGATCGCCGCGTACTCGCGTTCTAATCACAGGCTGTCTGCGCGCGTGCGGACAAGCCGAAAGACTGGGAACCTGGGATGGCACTCTCCTTCACGGAAAAGAAACGTATCCGCAAAAACTTCGGCCGCATTCCCGAAGCCATCGAAATGCCAAACCTGATCGAGGTCCAGCGCGAGTCCTACGAAGCCTTCCTCCAGATGAACACGCCGCGCGAAAAGCGCACGGACGATGGCCTGGGTGGTGTCTTCAAATCGGTTTTCCCGATCACGGACTTCTCTGAGCGCGCGACCCTCGAATACGTCTCCTACGAGTTCGAACAGCCTAAGTTCGACGTTGAAGAGTGCATGCAGCGCGACCTGACCTTCCAGGCTCCGCTGAAAGTGCGCCTCCAGCTCGTGGTGTTTGACGTTGATGAAGACACCGGCGCCCGCTCGGTCAAGGAAGTGAAAGAGCAGGAATGCTATCTCGGCGACATCCCGCTGATGACCGAGAAGGGCACTTTCGTCGTCAACGGCACCGAGCGCGTGATCGTCTCGCAGATGCACCGCTCGCCGGGCGTGTTCTTCGACCATGACAAGGGCAAGACGCATGCTTCGGGCAAGCTGCTGTTTGCGGCCCGCATCATTCCGTATCGCGGCTCCTGGCTCGACTTCGAGTTCGACGCGAAAGACATCCTGAACATCCGGATCGACCGCAAGCGCAAGCTGCCGGCGACAACGATGCTCTATGCGCTCGGCTATGACACCGAGCAGATCCTCGACCAGTTCTACACCCGCTCGATCTATCGTCTCGACAAGAAGGGCTGGGTCACGAGCTTCCGTCCAGACGCCTGGAAGGGTGTGAAGCCGGAGTTCGACCTGATCGATGCCAAGACCGGCAAGGTCGTTGCCGAAGCCGGCAAGAAGATCACCGCCCTCAAGGCAAAGCGTGCGGCCGAGAGCGGCACGGACGAAATTCTCGTCACCTCTGAGGCCCTCATCGGCAAATTCCTGGCCCGTGACGTGGTCAATATGGAAACCGGGGAGATCTTCGGGGAGGCCGGCGACGCGCTGGAAGAGGCGACCATCGCCGAAATGCGCGACTATGGCATCGACCTGATCGAAGTGCT
>NZ_NCJT01000374.1 GCF_002282565.1 Hyphomonas sp. 34-62-18 | reverse complement strand
ACGCGATCCTCGAGCTGATGAAAGCCGTCGACGAGTACATCCCGACCCCGGAGCGTCCGCTGGACAAGCCGTTCCTGATGCCGGTGGAAGACGTGTTCTCGATCTCTGGCCGCGGTACGGTTGTGACCGGCCGGGTTGAGCAGGGCATCGTGAAGGTCGGTGAGGAAATCGAGATCGTCGGCATCCGCCCGACGGTGAAGACGACCTGCACGGGCGTCGAGATGTTCCGCAAGCTGCTCGACCAGGGCCAGGCCGGCGACAACATCGGCGCGCTGCTGCGCGGTGTTGACCGTGAAGGCGTTGAGCGCGGCATCGTCAAGCTGCCGGCTGACAAAGAGATGGTTCTGCCGGGCGACAACGTGAAAATGGATGTCGAGCTGATCAGCCCGATCGCCATGGACAAAGGCCTGCGCTTCGCCATCCGCGAAGGCGGCCGCACCGTCGGCGCAGGCGTCGTCTCCGAAATCAAGAAATAAGCTTCTCGCTCTGGCGAAAAGTGAAGCGGGCGGCAGGCAACTGCCGCCCGTTTTCTTTTGGGCTATTTGCGGTCCACGATGGCCGTGCCCTTGGGGCCGCCCTCTTCAATGTCGACGCCAAAGGTCTCGAGGAAGCGGCAGACCATCATGTAATATCCGATCAAGAGGACGAGCTCTTCCAGGCCCGCAAGGCCGAAATGTGTTTTGGCCGCGTCCACCTGGGCATCGGACGGGCAGGGATTGGCAACGAGGTGATCGGTAAAGCTGAGGGCAATCTGCTGCTCCTCCGTCAGCCCGGACGCGCCCGGCCCCTGCTTTACGGCTTCAATTAGGGCCGGTGTCATGCCGACCGCCAGGCCGATCGCTTCATGTTGGGTCGTTTCGTAGCTCGCGCCTGACAGATATCCCACCCTCAGCACCACGCATTCACGGGTGACCGGGTCCATTTTTCCCTTGATCAGGAAGGCCGTGCCCATCGAAACGAAGGGTTTCAGCATATGCGGCGCATGCGCCAGCATCTTGAAAACATTCAATGGGGCGAGGTTTCCGAGCACCTTATCGCCGCCAGGGGCGAGGATGCTGAGGTCTTCCGGATAGGGCAGGCGGGGCATGGCGTGAAATCTCCCTTGTGACTTTATCAGGCACAGGCTTGCAGCAATCACAGAGTTGGGGCAAATGCCTTCCAGCCTTAGGGGTATAGCTCAGTTGGTAGAGCGGCGGTCTCCAAAACCGCAGGTCGGGGGTTCGAGTCCCTCTGCCCCTGCCAGGCACCATTTCCAGACTGTTCAGGACATTGGCGCCGCCATCATTTGGCGGGCGCCCCCTTGTCATTGTGTGCGCAGCGGCTGAGACCTTAGTGAAAGGCAGTTCCGGAGGTCCGCATGAGGCAAGATACTCACCCTTGGTGGCGCGGCGCCGTTGTCTACCAGATCTATCCGCGCTCCTATCAAGACTCCAACGCGGACGGGGTGGGCGATCTGCCGGGCATTACCCGCCGCCTCGACCATATTGCAGCGCTGGGCGTCTCGGCCATCTGGATATCGCCCTTCTTCCGCTCACCGATGAAGGATTTCGGGTATGATGTGTCAGACTATTGCGATGTTGACCCGGTGTTCGGAACCTTGGCGGATTTCGATGCACTTTTGGAAAAGGCGCATTCGCTTGGCCTGAAAGTTATCATTGACCAGGTCTACGCCCACACCTCTGATGAGCATCCCTGGTTTGCCGAGAGCCGGGCTTCGCGGACCAACGCGAAGGCAGACTGGTTTGTCTGGCGCGATCCGAAGCCTGACGGTGCACCGCCCAATAACTGGCAATCGGTGTTTGGTGGCCCGGCCTGGACCTGGGACGCGCGCCGCGGCCAGTATTTTATGCACAACTTCCTCTCCAGCCAGCCGCAGCTGAACGTCCACAATCGGGAAGTGCAGGACGCGCTGCTGGGCGTCGCCAGGTTCTGGCTGGACCGGGGCGTCGATGGCTTCCGGCTGGATGCAATCAACTTTGCGATGTTTGATCCGGAGTTCCGGGATAATCCGCCCTGGCCGGCAGAAGGGCGGGCCATTACCCGGCCGTTTGATCTGCAGCATCACATCCATAACCAGTCCTACCCGGATATTCCGCTGTTCATGGAGCGGGTGCGCAAGCTCGCCGATGGCTATGGCGACATTTATACTGTGGCTGAAATTCCGGGGCCGGACCCCATTCCTGAAATGCGCGCTTTTACGGCTGAG
>NZ_NCJT01000373.1 GCF_002282565.1 Hyphomonas sp. 34-62-18 | reverse complement strand
CGTTCAGTCGGTCGTTCTCCTCGGCGCCGCATCAGAGGTGGCGCAATGAGCCCGGCCAGATTGCGCATGCTGAGCGAACCCCAGGTGCGCCGGGTGCTGGCGGCCGGCGGTATGCTGGTGGAGAGCGGCGGGGCGTGGCGGGCCTATCGCAGCCAGGACGCGCGCCACTCACCGGCCGGCGGCGTTTCTCCGCTGATCGCGGGGCGCCTGCGTACCGAAGGCGCAGTTTCTGTCCATCCGCAAAAGCCGGACCGGTTTCTCGCCAGCGCACTGCAGGTAGTCCCTCACGATGTTATCCCGCCACCCTCTGGGCTTCTGGAAGGCCGGGTTTTTCAAAAGCCGCGCTCCCTGTTCGAGTTGATTGTGGCGGGGCTCGCCAGCAATCCCGGCGAAGTGGCACGGCTCAAGGCGGCCACCGGCCGGTTCCTCGCCGATATGGGCCAGGTCTCGCGCCGCCCGCCGCAAAGGGGAAGCCGCCCGCCGCACGGCGCTTGCAGCGGGCTCGGCGCACGTTCGCGCGCGATGAACGGCTATCCCCGCCGGAGGCATATGAAGTGGCGCGTGCCGCTTTGAACGCGCTCGTCAGCGCGTATGATCTGGCAATCAAAGCGCCGCGTTGAACGGCTCAGCCGGCCAGAGCGGCGCCTGCATCGCGCCGGATCCGGGCCAGCATCGAAGCGAGCCCGTTGGAGCGCTGCGCCGTCAGCGCGCCTTTCACACCGATCTCGTCGAGGAACGTCTCAGCGTCGAAGCTGGCGGCTTCCTTGAGGCTGGCGCCCGAATAGAGCCGCACCAGCAGGGCAATCAGCCCGGACACGATCATCGCATCGGACTCGGCCCGCACGGTGATCTTGTCATCGCTCACTCTTGTCACCATCCAGACCTGAGAGGCGCAGCCCCGAACCCGCGTTTCCTCGGTGCGTTCGTTCGCTTCGAGGGGCGGATTGTTCTTTCCCAGATCAATGATGTGGGCGTAGCGGGCCTCCCAATCCTCCAGCCAGGAGAATTCTTCGCGGATGTCGGCGGCGGCGTCTTGAATGCTCATGGCCGTCATCTGGGGCAATCGGTCCAAAAAATAAACCCCGGCGCAGGCGTTGCGCCGGGGTTTACGGGAAATCTGTAGCGCGATCTTACTTGTAGACGGCGCCTAGGCAGTCAGCGATTTCGGCCAGGGCGTGCTGGCTGATGCAGTGAGGCACCTCGAATTCCTGGCCAACACCGGCCACGCAGCCCTGCAGCTGCAGGTTCTGCATCTTCATGCAGCTCTGCACCGTCGGCTCCAGCATCACGCGGCTGAGTTTGGCTTCCTCAACCGAGTCGGCGCCGAGGATGCGCAGCGCGGCCACCGAAGCGATCTGGTTGGCCACCGGCTCCTTGCCATACTTCACCTTCTTCTTGCCGCCCGTGAAGCTGCCCGTCAGGAAGCTTGGCAGGCGCACGGCCGTGGCCACGTCCGAGGCGGTTGCCACGGCGGTGGTGACGCCGGCAGCATTGGTGTCCGACAGCGGGGTGGTGCTCGGCGCCACAAGGGCGGCCAGGATCAGATTGTCCGCAGCCTGTCCTTTGCCTTGCAGCAGCTTGACGTTTTCGGCGCGCTTGTTGCCGTCGCGGATGCGCGACTTGGCCCAGCCATAGCCCTGCAGGGAGTAGCCCTGCTCCTTGACGATGGCAGCATTCGAATAGAGGCGGGCCAGGTCTTCGTCAGTCACGGCAATGGCGGCGCCCACCGCATCATCGCCGCCTTTGAGCGAGCGGGCATAGCCGCCGCCGCTTGCAAAGCTGTTGACCACGCGGTCGCGGCCATAAAACGCTTCGATGTCGCGCACATTGGCCCGGAAGTCAGGGTCCTGAGACGCGACGAGCGCAGAGTAGGAAATCCACCCGCGCGTCAGCTGGTCGGCATTGTAGGAGCCGAGTGTTGCCAGGGCGGCATCAATGTCGCCCGAAGACTTGAATGGTTTCTCGCCGACTTCATCCGCGTCGGACTGGTAGGTCATGTAAACGGCGGCCTTTTCGGACACCGGATCCTTGGCCTGAGCTATCGATCCGCCGGCAAGCCCGGCGACTGCCAGAACCGCTGCGAACACCCGCAATGCAGCCATGTTTCTCTCTCCCTCACGCGACACGCGATAGTGATGCCTTAACTTCCCTGACGGGGGAACCTCACCTTGTCTGTTTGCAACATTACAAATACAGCAGGTGATCGTTCCGGCAGAAAATGCCTAATAAATCTCTCTGGGGTGTTAACGCTTGGACCCCCGTATGTCGCAGAAGCGATTACAGGTGCGGCGGCAGCGGGCTTGCGGGCCTGATCGCAGGCGTCCCCCTGTGGCCGGCGCTCGCGATCATGGTTACCGCGAGCATCCCCGGATTCGCCGGATGTGCTGTTCCGGCAGGTGATTCGCCCTGGCGTGGCCTGCTCGTGATTTCCTGGACACTTGTGGCTCTGGCCGGGCTGACGCTCAGCGGCGGGGGCGCCTCTCCATTAACCATATTGCTGATCGCGCCGCCGCTCGCCGGGATGCTGGCTGGCGCGCGCCGGATGGCGGCGGAGGCAGGGGCTTTTGCAACGCTTGCTCTGTTCCTCGTCCTGATCGGCGGGCAGCTCGGCTGGTTACCCCCGCCGGCTAGTTGGGCGGGCGCCCTGTCGGTGCCGTTTGCCTTTTCAGGCCTCGTCGTCTCTGCCCTGATGGTGTGGATGCTGGTTCATTCCGGAGTGGCCGAAACACTCGGGCAGGCCCGTTCTCCCGCAAAGGCTGAAGCCCCGGAAAAC
>NZ_NCJT01000372.1 GCF_002282565.1 Hyphomonas sp. 34-62-18 | reverse complement strand
GCCCGGCGCCGTCACAGGCGTCAGCCTCGAACTCGTGACACCCGCCGAACAACCCTGGGGCATGGCTTTCCTTCCCGATGGCGGTCTTCTCTTCACGGAGAAAGAAGGCGGCCTCAAATTCTTTGCCGCCGGCGCTGAAGCGAGGCCGGTGACCGGCCTTCCGGAAGCCTATGTGGAAGGCCAGGCCGGGTATCTCGGCATCGCACTCGATCCCGGCTTTGCCGATAACCGCCTTGTCTATGTCTCGCTCTCCACCGGCACGGCAGCGGCCAACTCCACGGCGGTCGTGCGCGGCCGTCTGAGTGACGACAATTCTGCGCTCGAGGATGTCCAGCAGATCTTCAAGGCAGACGACCGCGATACGGCCTACCATTACGGCTCGCGCCTCGCCTTTGGCGGGGATGGCACGCTGTTTGTCTCCCTCGGCGAGGGCTTCAAATACATGGCCGATGCCCAAGACCCGAAGAACACCCACGGCACCATCGTGCGCATCAATTCGGACGGCACGGTCCCGGCGGACAATCCGTTTGCGGATGGGGCCAGTGGCAAGCCGGAAGTCTGGTCTTATGGCCACCGCAATGTGCAGGGGCTTTACTACGACGCGGCCACCGGCACGCTCTGGGCCACCGAGCATGGCCCGCGCGGCGGGGATGAGCTCAACATCGTCAAGCCGGGCAACAATTATGGCTGGCCGAAGATCACCTATGGCGTGAACTATGACGGCACAGTCATCACCAAGGAAACGGCCGCCGAAGGCATGGTACAGCCGGAAACCTACTGGGTGCCCTCCATCGCGCCGGCGGGCCTCACCATGGTCACCAGCGACAAATATCCCGGTTGGGAGGGCGACCTCTTCTCCGGCGGCATGAATGGCCCCGAGGGCCTCGTCCTTGTGCGGATCGATCTTCAGGATGGCAAGGTGGCCGGCAAGGAAAACCTCTTGAAGGGCGAGCTGTCGATCCGCGATGTGGTTCAGGGCCCGGACGGGTATCTCTATGTTGCGGGCAAGGATTTTGACGGCATCTTCCGGGTCGTTCCGCAAGAATAGCCCGCCCCCCTTCCCCAAAACGGAAAGCGGCCCCGCCAGATGACGGGGCCGCTTTTCTTTTGGCCCAGAAGCGGGAAAGCCTCAGCCCTTTTCCTTGTCCGTGATCGGCACGCCGTAAAGTTCCAGCCGGTGATCGACCAGCTTGTAGCCAAGCTTGCGGGCAATCTCTTCCTGCAGCTTCTCGATCTCTTCGGAATGGAACTCGACCACAGCGCCCGTCTTCACATCGATCAGGTGATCGTGGTGCTCGGCGGGCACTTCTTCATAGCGGGCACGTCCATCGCGGAAGTCATGCGCCTGGATGATGCCAGCATCCTCGAACAGCTTCACGGTCCGGTAGACCGTGGCGAGCGAAATCGAGGCGTCGAGCGAATTGGCGCGGCGGTGCAGCTCTTCGGCGTCTGGATGGTCGTCCGCCATCGAAAGCACGCGGGCAATCACGCGCCGCGGCTCCGTCATGCGGAGGCCCTTCTCAATGCAGAGTTTTTCTAGTCTGTCCATGGCCCCTAAATGCCCTTCCGAAGCGGGAAAGTCCAGTTCAACCTTGTCAGCTTTCGCGCAGATGGGCCGCGAAGAAATCCAGGGTACGCGACCAGGCGAGCGCGGCGGCCTCAGGATTGAAGCGCGGCGTGGTGTCATTGTGGAACCCGTGCTGCGTGCCTTCATACCAGTGCAGCTCGTAGGGCTTGCCCGCCGCCTTCAGCGCCGCCTCATAGGCCACCCAGCCCTCATTCACACGCGGATCGTCGCTGGCGAGGTGGATCTGGAGGGGCACTTCCAGCTTCGCCGCCTCAGAGTCTGCCGGCCAGCCGCCATAATAGGGCACAGACGCCTTCAGCCAGGGCAGGCTGAC
>NZ_NCJT01000102.1 GCF_002282565.1 Hyphomonas sp. 34-62-18 | reverse complement strand
CGGCTGAGACGCCTGTTCCGCCAACTGAACGGTGAATCAGGACTTAACGTGTCCTGTCAAATTTCAGGACAGTGCGGAAACAGATATTCTCCATTTTAGTATACCGGTGATCGCTAAAATAGAATTTGGCCAAGGTCCCGAACAACATGTACGGAATGGTACATACAGCAGCACGCAGCATGGTTGTTGAAACCATGGGCGAGGCCGCATGGCAGGATGTGCTTTCGCAAGCTGATCTGCAGGGAGAGCATTTCATCAGTGGCCAGTGCTATTCTGATGACGTCACCTTTGCGCTGATCGATGCGGCGACGAAGGTATCCGGCATGGCGCAGGATGACCTGCTGAAAAGCTTTGGCAAATACTGGATCGGGTATACGGCGAATTCCTCCTACGGAACGATGTTCCGGGTGGGCGGCGATCAGCTCGTGACATTCCTGACAAACCTCAACAGGATGCATGCCAGCGTTCACGCGACCATGCCTGAATCGCGAATGCCTTCTTTTGAAATGCTGCGCAACGAGCATGGCCGGATTGATGTTCTCTACACGTCTGACCGGACAGGCCTGACCGCCTTTGTCGAAGGGCTTCTGAAAGGCTTGATGGAGTATTTCGGAGAGACCGGATACATCACGCTTGAGGAGACGCCGGAAGGGGAGGTTTTCTCCTTGCACTGCGCAGGAAAGAAATCCGAACTTAAGGGCGCCGCCTGATGTCTTTCACACTTAGCGACGAACACTTCCAGCGACTGTTTCCCGCTTTTGTGCAGCTGGACCTCACAGGCAACATCCTCAATACGGGCCCCTCTCTGAAGCGCCTGATTGACCAGGACCTGACGGGCCGAGCTTTCTTCGAGACCTTCACAATTGAAACGCCCCGGCGTGTGATCTCGGCAGAGGGGCTGAAAGATCAGCGGGAAGTGACCCTGATGATCCGCTCCGGGAAGGTCAGCTTCCGTCTGCGCGGCATTGTGGCCCGCACGGGCGGCAGCATCTATCTGCTCGTTGGCCATGTTCCGGACGTCAATTCCGACGAGGGCGCGCTGAACCTGACGATGAGCGATTTCTCACCGGCCGATGGATCGCTTGATCTCCTGGTGGCGTCGCACATGCGCAAGGGCTTGCTTCAGGACGCCAAGGCGTTGGTGAAGGAATTGAGCGCAAAGTCGGCAGAGGCCGATGCGCTGGCCCATATGGACCCCCTCACTTCTGTGACGAACCGGCGTGGATTTTTCCGAAAGCTGGAACAGCTTCTGACAACGGCGCGTAGAGAAAATACTCCGCTTACGGTCGGCGTCATCGACCTCGACGGGTTCAAAGGCGTCAATGACATTTTCGGCCATGCCGCCGGCGATCAGCTGCTTTTCCAGAGCGGCGCGCGCGTGCAGGCGCTGGCTGGCCCAAACGGGGTTGTCGGGCGTCTTGGCGGCGACGAATTCGGGGTTATCCTCACGGATGTGCGCTGCGAGGCTGATATTCTGGCTGTGGGGCAGAAGATCTGCGATGCGCTGGCCGCGCCGTTTGAAGTGAAGGAAGGGGTTGCCCGGATTGGTGCCTCCATCGGATTTGCATCCTTTCCCGAAGCGGGCGACACGGCGGAGATATTGTTTGAACGGGCCGATTACGCGCTCTACCATTCCAAGCACAAGGATCGCGGACGGCCCGCGCTGTTTACCTGCCAGCATGAGCGCGAGATCCGCTATCAATCCGCCATAGAACAGGGCCTGCGGGACTCAGCGGAAGATGAGTTCCATCTGGTATATCAGCCGATCATCCGGGCACGGGATGGGAAACCTGCGGCCGTGGAAGCCCTGGCGCGGTGGACGTCTCCCCTGCTCGGCCCCATCCGTCCGGATATTTTCATTCGCGCGGCAGAGCAGAATGGCGCAGTCTGCAGGCTGACACGCATCCTGCTGCGCAAGGCGCTGGCGGACGCCCGTTCGTGGCCGGACGATGTGCAGCTTTCGTTCAATCTGTCCGCGCTGGATCTGGCGTCTCCTGAAAGCGCCGCGCTTCTGCAGGCGATTATCCTGGACTCAGGATTTCCGCCGGAAAGACTGATGTTCGAAATCACGGAAACGGCCATCATGCAGGATTTCGGCCGGGTTCTGGAATGCCTTGCTATCTTCTCGAAGATGGGCGTGCGCATTGCGCTCGACGATTTCGGGACGGGCTATTCCTCGTTGGCCTATCTGCAGAAAATGCCAATTGACCGGCTGAAGATCGACCGGTCGTTCACCCTGGGCGTTACCAACCGGCGCGCGACGAAGAATATCATGCGGTCGATTGTCAGCCTGTGCACCAGCCTGGGCGTTGAATGCGTGGTTGAAGGCGTTTCGAATGAGAAACAGGCCGAAGTGCTCAGCGAGATGGGCGCGCCTTATTTGCAGGGGTTCTACTTCTCCCGCGCGCTGACGCAGCCCCAGTTGCTCAAATACCTTGCCTGCCAGCAAGAGGCTGGCAAAGGTACGGGTGAGGATGTTCGCTGGTCGGCCTGATTTGCCGGAGGCTGACTATTCAGCCGCAACGAGATCAAATTCGCTGCGCCATTCATCCATCAGGGCACGGTTGTCGTGATCCCAAGGGTGGAAGCCCGGCTTGAACCAGCTGATCCAGATTTTCCAGCCGCGCGCGAAAAAGCCGGGCTTTTTCCAGAGGAAGGCTTTCACGGCCTTCTCTGCCTCTTCAGGCGTGTAGCCGTCGGCCTCCAGCATCCATGTGGAATAGGTGGCGATGTTGCGGGTGAAGAAGTAGCTGATAAGCGCCATTGCCATGCAGCGGCGGAAATAGCGTTTCACCGGCGACCAGCCTTTGGTGACTTCCATGAAGACGTCATAGGTGACGGCCTTGTGCTCGGTCTCTTCCATGGCGTGCCAACGCCACATGCGCTCGATCTCGGGATCGGTCTTGCTGAACATGTCGGTATGCAGGGCGCGCATGTCGGCGAGCATGGCGGTGAAGTGCTCAAGGCAGATGGTGGCGATCAGCATGCGCATCGGGCCACCCTCGCGAGAGAACGCAATCCGTGCCCGGATGGCGGCATCGACGCGGTCGACAGGGTATTTGGTGCGGTCGATGACCTTGTTCAGCAGGTGGTGCTCGCGCGAGTGAATAGCCTCCTGCGCAATGAAATCCTTTACGTCCTGAGCGAGCTTGCCATCAAGCTGGTCCTTGTAGGCCCGAACCGCGTCGATGAAGAGGCGCTCGCCATCCGGGAAGGTCAGCGAGAGCGTGTTCATGATCGCGGTGGCCACCGGATCTCCATCCATCCAGTAGCCGGACCGGGCCGGCTCAACATTGAAACGGATGTCACGGGGCTGGATGGTCACATCTTCAGGAGAGCGTTTCATCTGGCGAGTCTCGCAAATATTGCTGACAGGGGCGGCAGTTAGCCCGTAAGCTTGTGCCTTGATGATGATGAATGGCAGTTACTGACAAAAATGTCAATAGATAAGACCAAGACGCCCAGAATCCGCCGGTCTCCGGAAGCTTCGCGGGAGAATATCCTGATCGCGGCCGAGAAGCTGCTGGTGGCGCAGGGGCCGCAATCGCTGCGGCTGGTAGACGTTGCGAAGGCTGCGGGCGTGGCCAATGCCACCGTGCTGCATCACTTCGGCACCATCGACGGCGTTCAGAGCGCGCTGATGGAAAAGATGATCGGGGAGCTGGTGAGCGGTCTGCTGGAGATGGATCTGCCGGCAGACCCGAAGGCGGCGCGCGCCATGGCCATCCAGAAACTGTTTGATGCTTTCGAGAACAAGGGCGCCGCTAGGCTGGCTGCCTGGCTTGAGCTGACCGACGAGTCCCGCAGGCTGCGCACGGTGCGCGAGGCAGTGCAGACGATCATCCGGCAGAAGATCAATCAGCCGGAACTTTCCGAAGCACAGCTGGAGGATTCCATTCTCATCAGCGTGATTCTGGCGATTGGCGTGGGCCTGTTCGGGCCCACGCTGGGCGAACTGCTGGGCAAGCCGTCTGACCGGGCCCGGCAGATTGCCGTGAAGCTGCTGGAATCAGATTTCAACAAGAGCTGAAAACCCGGCTGCCGATGGACGGCAACCGGGTTTCCAACGCGTGCCTAGTGTTTCTTGCGGCCGCTGGTCGGGATGTCCTTGAACGGAACATCCTTGTCGACGCGGATATCGCCGGGCAGGCCGAGCACACGCTCACCAATGATGTTTCGCAGGATCTCGTCCGAGCCCCCTTCGATACGGGTAGCGGGCGAGCGCATCAGCATGGCCTGGAAGCGGCCCTGTTGGGGGCTTTCCTCATTCCAGAGGACGCCCGCCTCGCCCTGAAGGTCGAGCGCGAACATCGAGAGCTCCTGCATGGTGGCGCCGGCGACGAGCTTGCCAATGGAGTTTTCCGGGCCGGGAACCTCCCCTTTCGACAGGGCGGAGATGGCCCGCATACCGGTGTATTTCAGGCCGCTCTGCTTGACAGCGAACTGGGCGAGTTTCGAGCGGACGCCGGAGTCTCTCACCGCGGGTTCGCCCTCGATTTCGGCTTCCATGCAGAAGCGGAAGAGTTCCGGGAAGCCGGTGGACATGCCCGAGCCGATCGACAGGCGCTCGTTCATCAGCGTGGTGAGGGAGACTTCCCAGCCCTGCCCCACTTCGCCGAGACGTTGGGAATCGGGGATACGGACGTCTGTGAAGTAGACCTCGTTGAAGCTCGACTGGCCATTGGCCTGCTTGATCGGGCGCACTTCCACGCCAGGGCTCTTCATGTCCAGGAAGAACATGGTGAGACCCTTGTGCTTGGGCACGTCCGGGTTCGTGCGCGTGATCAGGAGGCCCCAATCTGAATACTGTGCGCCGCTGGTCCAGATTTTCTGGCCATTGATGATCCAGTCACCCGAGCCATCATCGGCCTTCACTGCGCGGGTGCGCAGACCGGCAAGGTCTGAGCCGCTGGCGGGCTCGGAGAAGAGCTGGCACCAGATGGTTTCGCCGCTGGCAAGCGGGGGCAGCAGCTTGCGCTTGTGCTCCTCGCTGGCCCAGGCCATGACCGTGGGGCCGCACATGCCGTGACCGATGGTGAAGACGCCCGTGAGCGCCGCATACGGACCTTCCTCCTGGCCCCAGATCACGCGCTCGATTGGGGTGCGGGCGCCGCCGCCATATTCCTTCGGCCAGTGCAGGCAGGCCCAACCGGCCTCGGCTTTTTTCTTTTGCCAGGCCTTGCCGGCAGCGATGGGATCTTCGCTTACCACGCCGTTGGAGCCGAAGCTCGCGCGGTTAAGCTCTTCAAGCAGATGCTTGGGGGCGTTGGCGTCGATCCAGGCGCGCACTTCGGCGCGGAAGGCGGCTTCCTGAGGTGTATCTTTGAAATCCATGTCTCTTTCCTCCCCTTATGCAGCCGTCTCGGCGTTGCCGGCGCTCATGCGTTCGATCAGCTGGCTTTCCCAGGTCGAGAGCGACCCGAGGGCGACAGCCAGCGCGTTGGACCGCCGATAGTAGAGATGGCAGTCGAAAGCCCAGGTGAAGCCCATGCCGCCATGCACCTGAATATTGTTCTTGGCGCAGTGCTGGAACGCCGTTGTGGCCGAGACACGTGCTGTGGCGGCCGCGACCGGGAATTCGGCGGCGCCGGAGTTCAGCGCCCAGGCGCCGTAATAGCAGTTGGAACGGGCGAGCGTTGCCGAGACATACATATCGGCGAGGATATGCTTGATCGCCTGGAACGAGCCGATGGGGCGGCCGAAGGCCATGCGCTCCAGCGCGTAATCGCGGGCTATTTCAAGGGAACGGTCTGCACCGCCAACCTGTTCAAACGCCATGAGGACTGCGGCGCGGTCGAGCACCTGGCTGGCGATGTGCCAGCCATCGCCTTCAGTGCCGAGGAGTTCTGCAGGCGCTCCGTCAAAGGTAAGGCGGGCCTGGCTGCGCGTGGGATCAATCGATTCCAGCGTTTCGCGGGAGACGCCCTTGGCGGAGAGGTCAACGAGATAGAGGGAAACCTGCCCCTTCTCATTCTTCGCGGCAACCACGGCAATATCGGCCACATCGCCATCGGCGACAGGGGATTTGGTGCCCTTCAGCTTGCCGCCGGAAACAGTAGCCTTGATCTTGGCGGGCGACATGCGGCCCTGGCCTTCGGCATAGGCGAAGGCGCCGATGGCTTCGCCGGCGGCGAGCTTCGGCAGCCAGGTTTCCTTCTGCTTTTCCGTTCCGGCAAGCATCAGGAATTCGGCCGTCAGGTAAATCGAGGAGGAGACTGGCACGGGCGCCAGGACGCGGCCGAGTTCCTCTGCCACCACGCAGAGTTCCAGATGGCCCAGGCCCACGCCGCCATATTCCTCTGGGATCGCCGCGCCCAGAACACCCAGCTCGGCAAGGCCCTGATAGAGCTTCTTGTCGTAGCTTTCCGGGCCTTCCAGTATGGCGCGGACGGTTTCCGATGTGCAGTTCTCGCTCAGGAAGCGGCGCACCTGTTCGCGCAATTGCTTCTGCTCGTCCGAGAAATCCAGGTTCACGAAGGGCCTCCAGTTTCTGACAGGCGCAGGCCTTCTGGGGCCACGCGCCTTCTCCCGATTTTATGATTGATGCGAGTTTCACGGCGGCGCCCGCGGCAGGTCAACCCATGCCGCAGAGACAGGCGCCTCAGGAATAGTTCGGCTTCCGCTTCTCGAAGAAGGCGGCGATGCCTTCGGCAAAATTGGGATCTGTGGACGTGAGGATCTGGTTTCGGTCCTCAATCGCCATGGCCGCTTCCAACCCGCCCGCATCCACCGCCTGGTTGAGGCCGTCCTTTGTGAGACGCAGGCCCAGGGGCGTGGCGTGCAGCATGTCTTCGGCGAACGCTTCGGCTTCCTTGCGTAGCTCTGCATGCGGCACCACGCGGTTGGCGAGGCCGATCTGCATGGCACGCTCAGCGGTGATGAAGCGGCCCGTCAGCATGTATTCGCTCGCCAGCGTTCATGCGGGCGTCTTCGCTGAGGATGCGAATGTCGGACGCGAGCGCGAGGGCAAAGCCGCCGCCGGCAGCCGAGCCCTGCACGATGGAGATGATCGGCTGGGGGCAGCGGCGCATTGCAACATAGATTTCGGCAATCGAGCGCTGGCCATCAAGGCCCTGCTCCGGCGTGCGCCGTGTCCCGCCGCCCTGGCGGCTGGAAGATTCTTTCAGGTCCAGCCCCGCGCAGAAAGCCCGGCCAGCGCCTTCCAGGATCACCACACGGACCGAGCGGTCGTAATAGAGGTTCTGGAAAACTTCCCGCAACTCGCTGACCATCTGGGTGTTCAGGGCGTTCAGGGCTTCGGGCCGGTTCATGGTGATGCGCAGCACGCCGCCCTGCTGATCGAGGATGAGCGCCTGATATTGCCTGGTCATGAGCCGGACTCCCTTGCCGTTTTCCGGCAGAGTGAAGCGCCGCGGGGGCAAAGCGTCCAGACCGGACGCAGGGGAAGCATGCCGCGATGGAAGCCGGCCTAGAAGCGTGTCGTGGTGGAGAAACGGAAGGTCTCTGTCTTGTCATAGTCTTCGGCGCGCAGAACCTGCGAGAAGTCAAAACGCAAGGGCCCGAAGGGCGAGTCCCACATGACGCTGAGACCAGTGGAGGCGCGGAAGGCCGGATCTGTCTCTGTATACTGAATGGCGTCGTAACCGGTTGTGGAATCCGTATAGGAGATGGGCGCGACGATATCCTGATCATAGAGACCTCCAAGTCCGCCCGCGTCGACGAAGAGGGCGCTCTTGATGCCGTATTCCTCCGGCAGAAAATTCGGCACGGTCAGCTCGAATGTGCCCTGATAGTAGAAGTTCCCGCCGAGCGCCGAACCGCGGTCCATGGCCACTTCTTCTCCCGTATCGGGATCATAATAGCGCACGACCTGACGCGGCCCGATGCCGGCCACGTCAAAGCCCCGGAAGGTGGAGCCGCCCCTGAAGAAGCGATTGTTGATGCGCACGGTCATGTCATCGCCCCAGGGCTGGATATGGCCGGCCGAAAGGCGTAGCGAGGCACGCAGGGCGGGCGTGAGGCCATAATACGCGTTTGCGCTGCCTTCGGTGCGCAGGGTTTGCACATCGCCGCCGAAGCCGGCCACATCCTGGCTGAGCTGCAGGCTCAAACCGCGCGTCGGCTCAATGGGATCATTGGTGCCGTCCCAGGTCAGCGAATAGCCGAGAATGGAGGAAATGCCTTCGGTCTCGCTGGTGCAGCTGGAACTACGGAAGCGATAACGGGTGTCGCACACGTCAACGACAAGCTGATCGGGATCGGTGATATCGCCGGGCACCGGGGCGCGAACCGTGCCATCGGCATCCCGCAAGGTGGTCGATACGAGGTTGCCTTCGGTATCAATCACGATGTTCTGGTCGGTGATATTCACGCTGTCATATTGCAGCCGGTATCGCAGACCGAGCTGCGTCCGGTCTGCGACAGGAAAGGCCAAGTTTATGCCCGCGCCGTAAGAGGTCGATTCATAGGACGACACATCAGTATAGTCATAGCTGGAGAGCCAGCCGAGCAGGCCGGCAGACAGGGTGCGGTCCATGAAACGGGGCTCCGTGAAGCGGAAGGAGGCGATTTGCTGGCGCTGGCTGAGCGAAAGATCGACCCCGGCAGACCGGCCCGTACCCAGAAGGTTTGCCTGCGAGAGGGCGACATCAAAGAGGAAACTCTCCGTAGAGGAAAAGCCTGCCGAGAAGGACAGCTCGCCGGTGGATTGCTCCTCCACGGTGTAGGTTACCTCGGTCTTGTCCGGCGCGCTGCCTGGCGTTTCCTCAACGGTGACATTCTTGAAGAAGCCCAGCGCCCTCGCCCGGTTTCTTGAACGGTCAATCAGTACCCGGTTGAATGCGTCACCATCAGCGATGCGCAGCTCCCTGCGGATTACGCGGTCCAGCGTCTGCGTATTGCCCACGATATTGACCCGCTCGATATAGACGCGCGGGCCTTCATCCACCGCGAAGGTGATATCTACACGCCGGGTTTCGGGATCGGCTTTCACGATGGGGCGGATATCCACAAAGGCATAGCCGGCAACGCCGGCGGCATAGGTAAGCGAGTCGATGGTCTCTTCGATGAGTTTGCCGCGGAACGGTTCGGCGGCGGTCATGGGCACCAGCCTTTGAAGAGCGGTGGCATCCAGCTTTGCGAGAGATGTTTCGACCTTTATCTCGCCGAAGGTATAAGGCACGCCTTCGTCAACTGTGTAGGTGATGAAGAAGTCATTTTTTCCCGGCGCCATTTCGGCCACTGCCGAAGAAACACGGAAATCGTAATAGCCCTTGTCGAGATAGAATTCCCGTAGCTTCTCGCGATCATATTCCATGCGTGAGGAGTCATAATTGTCATTGGAACTGAAGAAGCGCCAGGGACGCGATTGCCGGGTGACGATCTCGCTGCGCAGCCGGGCGTCTGAAAACTCCTTGTTGCCGATGAAGTTGATACCGCGCACACCGCTGGTCGGCCCCTCCTCAATGACGAACACAACATCCACACGGTTCTGCGACAGGGTTTTGTACTCTGGCCGTATGCGGGCGGAGAATCGGCCGGACCGGCGGTAAAGCTCGACCATCCGGTTGACGTCAGCGCTTACCCTTGCCGCCGTGAACGGGGTGCGGGCTGCAATCTGGATTTCTTCCCTTAGCTTGTCTTCCTTGAGCGCCTTGTTGCCCTCAAAGGTGATGCGGTTGACGACCGGATTTTCGACCACCTGAATAACGACATCGTCACCTCGCCGGTCAATTGAAACATCCGCAAACAGACCAGTTGCAAACAGGGTTTTCAGCGAGAGGTCGATCCGCTCGGCATTGAAGCGGTCGCCAGGCTGAAACAGCAGATAGGACTGGACGGTGCGCGCTTCAATCCGTTGGTTGCCTTCTACAATGATTGTGCGGACGGTGCCTTCGTGGAGATCCTCCTGAGCCAGGGCGGCAGGCGCGGTTATAGTGTGGAACGCAGCAGCGAGGCTGAGAGAGGCAAGAAAGGGCGCACGGCAAAGTGCCGTCAGACTGAGAAGCTTGTTTTTCACGGGCAGTCCGTTGCTGGCTGGAAGCATGTCCCAGCGAGCTCCGGAAACCGGTATCGCCAGGATTGCCCCGTGCATATCCCGCGAGGGCTGGCCTGGTTTTGCCGCAGATGCGCCAGACTATGGCAACGCGCCACACTTTGGCTCTGACAGCTTTACACCTCGCTGCGCGGCAGGATCACCGTGGCGCGGCAGCCCCCTTCCGGCCGGTTGGAAAGCTCAATCCTACCCCCATGCGCCAGGATGATATTGCGGGATATGTGGAGACCGAGACCATGGCCACCTGTTTCGGTATTCCTAGATTTTTCAAGGCGCACGAGCGGTTCAAAGACAGCTTGCATCTGCGCCTCGGGAATGCCGGGACCGTCGTCATCAATGATTATCGCACACTCGTTGCCGCGTTCCTCAAGCTGAACGCGCGCCCGCTCTCCATAGCGAATGGCGTTCATCATAATATTTCGTAAGGCGCGAGTGAGGTCTTCCGGCCAGGCGCGCACAACCATCCGGTCTGCCGAGTCCGTGAAAGTGACGGGCTGGCCAATGTCCTGAAGGTCTTCGCTGAGACTTTCGACCAGCGCGCCGATATCCGTCAGCAGCTTTTCATCCGTCCGCAGACTTGAGGTGCCCGCCTGCAGGGCGGCTTCGGTAAGGCTCTGGAGTTCATCCAGCGCCCGCTCCATCTTTTCGCGCTCGGCATCATCCTCGATCATGGCAGCACGGATCCGCAGCGCAGTGAGCGGGGTGCGCAGATCATGCCCGATGGCAACCAGAACATCCTTCTGGGACTGCAGAGTGCCTTCAAGCCGGGTGGCCATGGTGTTGAACGCCTGCATTACCTTGCGCAGGTCGCGCGGGCCCGAAACGGGTAGAGGCGTGTGCTTTTCGCCCCGCCCCAGAGCACTGGAGGCGCGCGCGAGCTCCTCCAGGGGCCGGTAGATCCAGCGGGCTGCAAAGCCGGCCGCGATGGCAACAGCCAGCAGGGAAATGGACAGCACAAAGATGAAGGGTTGGATGGGCGGGCCGCGATCTGCCCCGGCCGTCATGAGGACGTTGACCCATTGACCACCGGGATACTCGACCGAGACATTCATCAGCCGGGACGGAAACCGGCCATTATTCTCCCCTCGCCCGAAGCCAAAAGGCAGTCTCCCTTCCTCGCCAGGTGGAGGCAGCTTGCGAAATTCACCCTTCTCGCTCGGGCCCATTCCAGGTGCCGGCGGCGGGCGAGCGTCTGATGGGGTAGCAGAACCCGGCCCAGGCGGGAAACCGGGGAAGTTCATGGGGGGGCCGCTATGGCCGCGGCTGACATTGAAAGAGACTATCTGGCCTGCATCCCGTCCGGATGCCGCCCATTGGCTTTGGACGTCTGCACCTACCCCGTCATCAGCACGCGCGAGGGAACGGTCGTCCTGGCGGACAAAGACAACATTGGCCTGCGCCTCAGCGGCTTCGGAGAAGGCTGCAGCATCCGGCTGCGCGCTGGCGAGAGTCACGATCTCGAGCGCCGCCTCAACCTGAGCCTTTTCCTGCATGGCAATGAAAACGTTCTGTGCAATCAGCTTGAAAGCCACCACCGCCAGAAGCTGGGCAATAATGAGCGCTGCCACAACGATCAGGATGGACCGCGTGAGCAATGTATCGGCAAAGAGACGTTTCATAGGCGGCGCACGTCCGCGTCGAGCATATAACCGCCACCCCACACTGTCGTGATGATTTTCGGCTCACGCGGATCAATCTCGATCTTGCGGCGGAAGCGGCTGATCTGGCTGTCGACACTCCGGTCAAAGACATCGGAGTCGCTGATACGGGTAAGATCCAGAATGCGCTCGCGCGACAGAACCACACGCGGGTTCTTCAGGAATACCAGCAGGAGCTGGAACTCCGTGGCGCTGAGCGGAACAACCATACCATCATCCCGGCGCAGCCGGCGTTTGGGGACATCGAGCACCCAACGGTCAAACTCGAAGAACTGCTTGCCCTCTTCGCCGCCCTGCACACTCATGCTGGCTTCAAGGCGCCGCAGAACGGCGCGAACACGCGCGAGAAGCTCGCGGGGATGGAACGGTTTGGCGACATAGTCATCCGCGCCGATCTCGAGGCCAATGATCCGGTCGATCTCTTCCGATTTGGCGCTGACCAGGATGATCGGAATGGTCTTGAGTTCCGCAATGCTGCGGCAAAGGCTGAGTCCATCCTCCCCCGGCATCATGATGTCCAGGATGACCAGATCGGGCGCGCGTTCATGGATCTTGCGGCGCGCCGCGACGGCGTTTTCGGCCACATCCGCGTCAAACCCCTGCGCCTGGAAAAAGCGCTTCAGACTGTCCCGGATATTCCAGTCATCATCGACGATGAGCAGGCGCGGCAGGTCTTCGGGCGGTTCGGTCGAGGTCTGCATTCTGTCCTGATCGGCAAGTGTGTTCATCATTCTTATCCCCATTATTGATCCCGCCAAAGCTGAGTTCGGCATGGGCGCGTCTCAGTTCCACAATCGTGCTCTGCGTGACGGGTTGAGCGTAGTCTTCGAAGCGCATGATCCGGCGCCAGGGCAGGTGTCCCGGCAGGAATACCGGCGCCGCGGGCCAGCCGAGCAGCGTACGTGGCAAGCGGCCTTTTGGGTGGCCCCCGGCAAAGGCCGTAACTGCATAGCGCCCTGGGCGGAGGCCCAGAAATACGACGGACTTCTCGCCGGCGGCAGCGTTGATCGTTGCCTTGCGCCTTGCCAGGGCCGGTTTCCAGGGAAAGCCTTCCGGCGCTTCCCAGAGGTATACGGAGATTGGGCCCCCGTGCCAGTCTCGTTCACCATTTCGAACGAGCAGCCGGACGTCACCATAGTCAAAGGCCTCCGGCGACAGGGCGTGCCCGCCGAGAAAGCGGATAGAGCCTCCGGTTGGATTTTGCATGTGCCGCACCTGTTATCTGACCCTGCCTTTTTGGCGTCAAAGCATGTCGTGAGTTTGCCGCGGCGGCTGAAACTGATGGCAGATGTTAAGTTGGCTTCGGCATTCAGGGAACCGATTTGAGCCCGCCGGCAGCGCGGGATGGATTACAAAGTGTAAAGCTTGTCGGCCATTTCGCCATCGGGGCTACTCTTAAAGTCAAATTGTGGCGGCCCGGCACAATTCCCGTCCCTCACCGGTGTTTGGCGGCACACATTTGCAGTGAGCCGGGGGCTAAGGCTGGGGCTCAGACAGAGCGAACTCCCCTCACTCCTCGTGGCCTGTCTGATGTTCCCCTCGGAGGTTTCCGCCGATCTGCACTCCCTCTCCCCCTGGAGCGACAGTCCGGAGTTTCCCCCCACGCCTCCGAGGGGGACCCCCTGAATGTTAACGGACCCGATTGTTGATGCCCCTGTTTCGCAAGATCCTTATCCTCAGCGTTTCTTCCATAGCCATTGTTGCGGGCGCCCGTGCCGCGGAAATCACAACCACCACGACTGCGGCAGTGAAGACGTCCACAGCGAATGCCGGGGCGCCTGATGATCTGACGATTACGGAGGATGGCTCCATCGAGGTGGTCGATACGCCGGGTTTCACAGCCGTTACGATCGACTCGGATAATGACGTCACGATCGATGGCACGATCCTGATAGAAGATTCCGACGACACGACTGGTGTGAACATCCTGCCCGGCTTGCAATCCAATCTCACCGTGAGCGGAACGGTTCAGCTGATTGAAGACTATACCCGCGAAGACAGTGACGATGATGATGATGTGGATGGCCCGCTGGCTATCGGCGCGAACCGGACAGGCATTCTTCTTGGCGAAGGCGCCGCGATGGAGGGCAACCTCTATCTCCAGTCAGGATCAAGTATTCTTGTGGAGGGCAATGCGTCCGCCGGGGTGCTGCTACTCAGTCCACTGAACGGCGATCTGAGAGCGGAAGGGTCGATTTCCGTAACCGGCACGGGAGCGCAAGGCATTACTGCTGCCGGGCGCGTAGATGGCGACGTGACCATTGGCGGATCCGTCAGTGCGAAGGGCGAAAACGCAACAGCCGTGAGGCTGGATGACGGCGCAACGGGCGCCGTTGCGCTGAATGGAAGCGTTGTGGCCACCGGCTTTGCCTTCAGCTCAACGAGCAATTATGTCGCGCCATCTTTGGTGACAGAAGATACCACACCTCTGGATGAACGGCTGGATGCCGATGAGCTACTGTCTGGCGGTCCGGCATTTGTCATTGGCGGAAGCCTTGGCCAGGGACTGCTGATCAATGGCGCGGCGCCCGATCCTGATCTCAGTGATGATGAGGACGAAGACGAAACAAAGGACACCATCGAGGACTTCAACGAAAACCGGTCAGCTGGCAGCATCACAAGCTATGGATCTGCCCCTGCCCTCCTGATCAGTGCTGACTGGGATGGCGAAGCGACAGAAGATCTCGTGCTCGGCGAAGTTCTGGAAACCGTCCGCGATACGCTGGATGATGACGAGGATGATGACACGGATGAAGTTCTGGCGCAGTTTGCGTACACCTATGGTCTTATCAATCGCGGCGGCATTTCCGGGGCTGGCACAAATGTGGGCTTTGATGGCACAGGGATCCTGATCGAAGGTTCCGCCAGTACCGGCCATTCCGTTATCATCGTGGGCGGCATCGAAAACATCGGCTCCATCACCGCTTCAGCCTATGAGGCCAATGCGACGGCATTACGTCTTGGCACGAATGTTTCCACCCCTGCGCTTGTGAACCAGGGCACTATCCAGGCCCTCATCTCAACCGAGACAGTGGCAAATGCCATCGCGTTGGACATCGCTGAAACCGCAAGCCTGCCTGTCCTAGAAAACTCGGGCACCCTGCTGGCGCGATCCACTGGCAATTCCGGCGAAGTGACCACCATACGCGACCTTTCCGGCACATTGGGCACGATCACCAATACCGGCACGATCTCGGCAGTCTATCAGAATGACGGCGTGAGCCTAACGACACGCAGCGACGGCACAGCGTTTGATCTGCGATCAAACGCCACCGGCGTGACGCTGCACCAGTAACCCCTCCATCACCGGCAATATTTTCTTTGGCAGTGGGGATGACCTTCTGTTGATTGAAGGAGGTACGGTAACCGGTGATATCGATTTCGGCGCAGGCAGCGACACACTGACGGCCAGTGGCGCAGATCTATCCGGAAATCTCAGTTTCGGTGGGGAGGGAGCACTTGTCCGCCTGCTGAACGGGTCAACGCTGACGGGAGATATAGCGTTCGAAAATTCGGGGACGTCAGACTTCCTGATTTCTGGCGGGGCGACCTATGCGGGCCGGATTTACAATACCGGCAGCGACTTGTCCTTCACCCTTGATGCGTCGCGCGCGCAGCTCAGCGAAGGAACGGCGCTCACGCTCTCCAATCTGGCTATCGGCAATGGCGCCACGCTGATCCTGGAGATTGACGAGGATGGCACGCAGGACGCGCCTGTCTTCACCGTGAATGGCACGGCGTCGCTGACAAACGGAGTGATCATTTCTCCGGTGTTTGCCGGCGTTTCGGATTCGGCGGCGAGCTTCACACTTGTAGATGCCGCAAGCATCAGCGCGGACCTATCTTCAGGCGATGTCTCGCTGATTGCCGAGACACCCTACATCTATCAGACGGAACTGAACCTCATTGACGGCGACCGCGATCAGCTGAACCTTGTATACCGCCTGAAGACGACCAGCGAACTTGGCCTCGACATAAACCAGTCAGCTGCCTTCGATGCTGTGCTGGAACTGTTCGGCACCTCGGAAACCCTGAGTGAGGCGTTTGCCGGCATTTCGACCGAAGCGGCCTTCTTCCAGGCATATGACCAGCTGCTTCCCCAGAGGACGGATGCATCCACGCGTTTCCTGCGCGCGCAGGCGACATCGACCTTTGGCGCAATGGCCGACCAGATGAACCTGCTCGCCAACTCGCCCGGGAAGGGTTTGAAAGCGTGGGTGCAGGAAAGCGCAACCTTCACCGACATAGACGCATCGGCCGACATGCCGGGATATAACGGCACAGGCTTCAGCGTTGCCGGTGGTATCGACATTCCGGTTCGCGCTCTGGACGCGTTCGGCGTGATGATGAGCTTCAGTTCGGGACGCTATGAAGAGAAGACTGGCGGCAATAATCCCGTAAACACCTCCAGCACCGGAATTGGCCTCTATGGCCTAAAAAAGTGGAACGCCACGTTCCTGCGCGGGGCAGCACAAGCCTCCAACGTGAACTTCAGCAGCCGGCGCGACCTCGACATTATCTCAGGCGAAGCCGACAGTTTTCTGGATAGCGCAGACGTCCTCGATACCCAGGACATCTCAGATTCCATCAGCGGCGATTGGGGTGGTTACAGCTTTGCAGGCACTGTCTCTGCCGGGCACCAGTTCAATGCGGGAGCCTTCTATGCGCGGCCCGAAATTTCGGTCGATTATTTCCGCCTGCACCAAGATGGATATACTGAAACCGCCCTGCGAAACACCGGACTGGCGCTCGACATCAGCGAGGCCGATACGGAGCGTGCGTCCGCCTCTGCTGTTCTGGCGCTGGGGGCCGAATGGAAAGTGGACAATGGCCTCTACCGTATTTTCCCCGAGGCCAGGATCGGCGCGCGGCATGAACTTCTGGAAACCCCTTATGAGGCGACCGCGCGCTTCGTGAATGGGGAGGAGATTTTCCTGATCCGCTCGCAGGAAGAGTTTGAAGACGCATTGATTGCAGGGTTCTCGTTCAACAGTAGTTCCAGCATCTTCACGGCGCGGGCGTCTTATGACGTGGAGCTTTCGGACGCAGGTGTAGTCCACTATGTCGGGGCCTCGGGCGTCCTGCGCTTCTGAAGCCTCCCCAGGACGCCTGGCAGCCCTTCCCGTCGCGTCAATGTTCCTTCCGTTTTTGGAGTGTGTATGATCCTCCAAAACAATCGGAACAGGATTTTGGGGAGAGACCATGCATTACGCTGAGCTGTTGAAGGCGCGCGAAGAACTGACGGGCCCCGGAGGCGCGTTTGAGATTGTCGAGGCAGACGTTCTTGGCAACCGGATCCGCACCTTCAAGAATGCGCCGCCCAGCGTCCGGGAAGTCTGGCTGTCGACCCTGCAATTCGCTGAGCGCCCCTATCTCGTTTACCAGGACGAGCGGCTGACCTATGGGCAGGCGCACGAGATTGTGAACTCCACGGCAAATTGGCTGCTGTCCCAGGGCGTGAAACCGGGCGACCGGGTGGCCATCGCCATGCGCAACTATCCTGAATGGATGCTGATCTACTGGGCCTGCCTTACGGTTGGCATCACCGTCGTGGGCATGAACGCTTGGTGGACGGCCGAAGAGATGGCCTATGGCCTCTCCGACTCGGCGCCCAAGGTGCTGTTCCTGGACGCCGAACGCCTGGCGCGCGTTCAGGAAAAGCCTGACATGGCCAAGGGCATGCAACTGGTTGGCGTGCGCATTCCGGACATGCCAGCGGGCATGATCGACTGGGCGACGGTCGCGTCACATGGCGGCGCACTGCCGGACGTTGCGGTGGACCCTGATTCAGATGCCTGCATCTTTTACACATCGGGCACGACCGGCTTTCCGAAAGGTGCGCAGCTCACCCATAGGGGCTGCGTGTCGAACCTCTTCAACATGCTGTTTGCGGGCGCTTCTTCAGCGCTGGCCGTGGAGCGGGCTACGGGCGTGGCGCCGCCGGCTGAGCCGCCGATCCCTGTCACGCTGATCACGACACCGCTGTTCCACGTGACGGCAAACAATTGCGGCGCCTATGCCACGACGGCAGCGGGCGGCAAGCTGGTACTTATGTATCGCTGGGAAGCGGGCGAAGCGCTGAAAATCATCGAGAAGGAACGCGTCAGCAGTATGAGCGGCGTGCCGGTGATGGCGCGTGAACTCATCAACCATCCGGACTTTGAAAAGACAGATACGTCCAGCCTTCTGGCGCTGGCCGGCGGCGGCGCGCAGGTGCCCCCCGACCTCGTGCTCAAGATCGAGAAGCAGGTGGCCACCGCCCGGCCTTCCACCGGCTATGGCATGACGGAGACCTGCGGGATTATCACGTCGGTTTCCGGCGACTTCTTCGTTGACAAGCCAGACAGCGCGGGCCCCGCAATGCCGAGCTTTGAGGCCAAATGCGTGGACGACAATGGCAACACCGTTGGCCCCGGCGAGGTGGGTGAACTGTGGGTACGCGGATCTTCCGTCATCAAAGGTTATATCAACCGCCCGGAAGCAACCGCCTCAACGATCACGGACGGCTGGCTGCACACGGGCGATGTTGCGCGAATCGATGAGGATGGGTTCATCTACATCGTCGACCGCAAGAAGGACATGGTGCTTCGCGGCGGCGAGAACATTTACTGCGCTGAGGTGGAGTCTTCCATCTACCGGCATAATGCTGTCGCCGAATGCTGTGTGTTTGGTGTGCCTGACGACCGGCTGGGCGAGGAAGTCGGCGTTGCCGTGGTGGCCAAACCCGGCGAGGCGCTGAGCCCCGAAGCCCTGCGTGAGCATTGCGCGGCGATTATGGCGAAGCACAAGGTGCCCCGCCATATCTGGATGCTGGACGAACCCCTGCCCCGCAATGCGAGCGGGAAGTTCCTCAAGCGGGAGCTGCGCGACAAGCTCGCCCCCAAAGTGTCCGCCTAACAGGCAGGTGCAGCGGGAATGAAAGTCATGATGGCTTTCATTCCGCGCCAGCACGCCTGTCCGCTATGATCTGGCATCATATTGCAATCTCGAAACTGGCCGCAGCGCGGAGGTCACGAGATGAGAAGCCTGCATGGGCAATGTAGCGGCCCGGCGTAACGGTCCAGCCACCGCCATGCATGTCAAACCAGGCAAAGTCGTCGCGCGCGAGTGTGAAGGCCAGTTGAGTTGTCTCGCCAGGTTTCAGCGCCACCTTCCGGAAGGCGCGCAGTTGGCGTGGGGGCATTGCCTCCCGGGTGGCGCCGTCCTCCAGATATATTTGGACGGTTTCTGCCGCTTCTGCGGCGCCAGTGTTGGTGAGATCAAGCGTCAGCTGGGCCGTCGGGCCTGACGCAGCGGCTTTGACCTGAAGATTGGCGATCTCAAATCTGGAATAGGTCAGTCCGTGCCCGAATGGAAACAGCACATCACGGCCAACCTTGTCGTAGAACCGGTAGCCAACGAAAATGCCTTCGCCATATTCGGCAGACTTGTGGCCGGGGTAGAAAGGATAAGTTGGATTGTCTTCATAGCGATGCGGGAAGGTAACCGGCAGCTTCCCCGACGGCGACACCTTGCCCGACAGCAGATCTTCAAGTGCTGAGCCGCCTTCGCCGCCCGGCAGCCACATCTGCAGAATAGCCGGAACATCTTCTGCCCACGGCATTTCAACCGGCGCACCCGTGTTCACAATGACAGCCGTTTTCGGGTTCGCCGCAAGCACCTCCCGGACCAGATCATCCTGCCCGGCAGAGAGCTTCATGCTGCGTCGGTCCCTGCCCTCGGTCTCATCTGTCGTGCCGGAGCCTACGAAGAGGAGCACCATGTCCGCTTCGCTGGCCGCGCGCAGCGCCGCCTCGCGGCTGGGCGTAGGCGCGCGCATGTACACGTTGAAAATGTTGAAGGCACGGATGGCGCGGTCTTTTGACTGGGAATACCGCAGACGGATGGGATAGGTGCGCCCAGCCTGAAGGCGCTTGCGGGCTTCGCGGCGATTGAGCGGCAGGATCATGAACAGCAGCTCGCGCTCCGAAGGGGTGCCTTCACCGACGAGGACCTCATTGCCAATGCTGAGCTCCACGTCCTTGTTGGAGTGGGAGATGACGAAATCATAGTCGCCATCCTGTTCCGGCCGGAAATAGCCGGACCATTCGACAGAGAAGGAAAGGTCGTCGTCGGTCTGCACCTTGCCGCCAAAGCCGAGCTTGGAGAAATGCCAGTCGAGTTCCTCATGCGCGACCG
>NZ_NCJT01000371.1 GCF_002282565.1 Hyphomonas sp. 34-62-18 | reverse complement strand
TACAACAACGTCATCCGCACCTGCCTGGAAGCTATCGCGGCTGCCGGCGGGCAAACCCAGTCCCTGCACACCAACAGCTTCGACGAAGCACTGGCCCTGCCGACGGACTTCTCAGCACGGATCGCACGGAACACGCAGATCCTGCTGCAGCAGGAGGCGGGCGCCTGCCAGTCCATCGACCTCTTTGGCGGCTCCTACTATGTCGAGCGGCTGACGCACGACCTTGCTGCAAAAGCCCTCAAGCATATCGAGGAAGTCGAAGCGATGGGCGGCATGGCGAAAGCCATCGAGGAAGGCCTGCCGAAGCTGCGCATCGAGGAGGCCGCCGCCAACACGCAGGCACGCATCGACAGCGGCACGCAGACAGTCGTGGGCGTGAACAAGTTCCTGCTGGACGAGGAAGAAGACGTCCCGGTACTGAAGGTAGACAACGCCGCTGTGCGCCGCATGCAGCTGGAGAAGCTGGCGCGCCTGAAGGCGGAGCGCAATGAAGCGGAAGTGACCGCCAAGCTCGACGCCATTGCCGAGGCCGCGGCGGGAACGAAGGGCAACCTTCTGGCGCTGGCTGTGGACGCGGCGCGCGCCAAAGCCACCGTGGGCGAGATTTCCGAAGCTGTCGAGCGCAGCCAGGGCCGCCACCAGGCCGTCATCCGCTCCATCAAGGGCGTCTATGGCAGCGGCGTGAAGGGCACGGACAAGGCCAACGAAGCCGAAGGCCTGGCTCAGGCATTCGTCAAGAAAACGGGCCGCAAGCCGAAGATCTATATCGCCAAGATGGGCCAGGACGGACATGACCGTGGACAGAAGGTTGTTGCCTCCGCGCTGATGGATCTTGGCTGGGAAGTCGAGATCGGCCCCCTCTTCCAGACACCGGAAGAAGCCGCACGGGATGCGCGCAAGGCCGGTGTGGACATCGTCGCCGCTTCCTCGCTCGCCGCAGGCCATCTGACGCTGGTACCTGAGTTGAAACGCGCGCTGGGCAATGAAGGCGCGGCCAACGCGCAGATCATTGTGGGCGGCGTTATCCCGCCGCAGGATTTTGATGCCTTGCGCGCAGCAGGCGCCTCTGCGATCTTCCCGCCCGGCACTGTTATCGCCGACAGCGCCATCCGGATGCTGGAGCTTCTGCTCGGCAAGGACGATCCGGCGCGGACGGCGGCGGAGTAAGTTTCAAGCGGAGAGACACCCATGATCCTCACCACCACACACACGGTTCAGGGCCGGGAAATCCGGGAATACAAGGGCGTCGTGTGCGGGGAGGTCGTGATTGGCGCGCATCTCGGCAAGGACATTCTGGCGGGCTTCACCAACCTCGTCGGCGGGCGGTCCAACGCCTATGAGAGCACCCTGCGGGAGACTCGCGACGGCGCGCTGGCCGAGATGATCGAGGAAGCCAGGCGCCTTGGCGCGGACGGCATCGTCGGCGTGAAATTTGATTACAGCGTCATCGGCCAGGGCGGCTCGATGATGATGGTGGCGGTATCCGGCACGGCCGTGACGCTGACATGAGCGCACTGACCGCCATCGCGCCCAGCCTGGACGAGATGTATCTGACGGCGGAAAAATGCTTCGCTGACCTGCCGGACTTCATGCGCAAGGCGGCCGGCGACGTCCGCATAATTGTGATGGATTATGCCGAGGACGAAACACTTGACGAGATGGGCATTCAGGACGCGCTGGAACTGACAGGCCTCTATGTCGGCGTTCCGCTCACCATCGAAAGTATTACCAACCCTTCCGAATACAGACCACTCGTTTACCTTTACCGCCTGCCCATCCTATTTGAATGGGCCGCGCGCGGGGACGTGACGGTGGAAGAGCTGGTAACGCATGTGTTCATCCACGAGCTTGGCCACCATTTCGGCTGGTCTGACGAGGAAATGGACGCCAAGCTCGAGGAAGAAGACTAGGC
>NZ_NCJT01000370.1:2610-4327 GCF_002282565.1 Hyphomonas sp. 34-62-18 | reverse complement strand
GTATTGATGACCACCGAGATGAGCGCAAAGCGCATCGGGGTTTTCGTATCTTCCCGCGCGAAGAAAGGTGGGGCCAGCACCTTGATCAGCACAAAGGCCGGTACGCCCCAGGCAAAGTGGAAGAGCGCCGCGCCTGCGGCCACGGCGTCCGCGCTGGTAAATGCGCCGCGCGCGAAGAAAGCGTCGATGAGGAAAACAGGCGCCGCCATCAGGGCCGCGGCTGCCGGAAAGGTGAGCGCCATGGCGAGGCCCAGGCCTTCATCCATGGTGCGGCTACCCGCTTCCCTATCCCCTGCCCGCGCCGCACGGCTGAGGCGCGGCAGGATCGCCACGCCGACCGCCACACCGACGAGACCCAGCGGCAGCTGGTAAAGCCGGTCGGCCGCGTAGAGCCAGCTTTTGGCGCTGACTTCGAAACTGGCGAGCGACTGGCTGACGATGATGTTGATCTGAGTACCGGAGGCCGCGATCGTGCCCGGCACAGCCAGCAGCAGCACCTTCTTCACGGCGGGGGTCAGCCGGGGCCAGCCGATCAGGCTGAGGCGCACCTTCTGGCGGCGGACGCCCCACCAGAGCAGCGCCGCCTGGAGAAAGCCCGCGAGGAGGAAGGCAATCGCTGCATACTGGGTCGTGACAACAGGCGTTGTGCCGAGCAGGCCTGCCGGGATGAGGCAGAGATTGAGCACCGTGGGCGCCCCGGCCGACAGGATGAAGCGTTCTGCCGAGTTGAGCACGCCGGAGAGCAGCGCGCCGATAGCCATGAAAGTCAGGTATGGCATCGTGATGCGCGTAAGCAGAACGGCGAGATTGTAATGCTCCGGATCGTCCGCCTGCCCGCCATGGATCAGCAGCAACACCCAGGGCATGAATATCTGGGCAAGGATGGTCAGCCCCGCTGTCAGGGCGAAGAGAACCCGCAGGGCATCCTGCGCCACTTTCTGTGCGGCTTCCGGCCCTTCAGCCTCCAGCGTGCGCGCATAGGAGGGCACGAAAGCCGACGCAAAGGCGCCTTCGGCAAAGATGCGCCGGAAGAGGTTGGGAAACTGCTGCGCCGTGGCCCAGGCATCGCCCACCGGCCCTGCCCCGATCTTGGCAGCGAGGATCACATCCCGCGCAAGGCCAAGGATGCGGCTCGCCAGCGTCAGCGAGGCCTGAACGGCGGTGTTGCGCGCAAGGCTCATGGATACCCCGGTTGAACCAATTCTCAGAAGCTGTCCACGGCGCGCGAGCGTTTGAGCTTGCGGGCCGGGGTGTGCGGGCCTTCAGGTTCTTCGCGGGAAAGCACGGCAAGAAGACGTTCGCGGAGGGCCTCTTTGCGGGCTTTTGACAGCGTCGCCGCGCCGCCATCGGGCCGCACATAGAAGGCGTCGAATACGCGCTCGCCATAAGAGCCCACATGCGCCGAATGGATGGAAAGTTTCATGTCCGCCAGCACTTCGGCCACTTCATGCAGCAGGCCGGGCCGGTCGCGGGCGGCCACGTCAATCACCGTATAGTCGAGCGACACTTCCTCGTGGATCTGCACCGAGGGCTGCACCAGGAAGGCGGCCTCGCGGCGCCCGGCGCGGGATTTTACCGCTCCGCCGGGCACCTTGCCATCGAGCGCGCCGCGAATTGCGTGCTCAAGCTTGGCCAGGCGCGGCCCATCGCCCTCGCCATAAGGAAGGCCGCGCGCATCCTGCAGCATGAACACGTCCACGATGCGCCCGCCCTTGGA
>NZ_NCJT01000370.1:611-2528 GCF_002282565.1 Hyphomonas sp. 34-62-18 | reverse complement strand
TCGGGATCAAAGCCGGTCCAATAGGCGGTCTCAAGTTCGAGCAGCAGCGAGGGCACCGCGCCGATGCGCTCGACAAGCGCTTCCCGGCGCGCCTCGGCGCGGCGCTCAAGCTCGGACAGCACGGCGGCTTCATCCGTACGCCCCCCACGCAGGGCAGCGGCGGTATTGTGATAAAGGTCTGCCAGAAGCTGGCCCTTCCAGGCATTCCACACCGCCGGGCCGACCGCTTTGATGTCCGCCACTGTCAGGATGTAGAGAAGGCGCAGCCGCTCCAGAGAGCCAACGAGGCGCGCAAAGGTCGCCACGGTGCGCGGATCGGCAATATCACGCTTTTGGGCGGTTTCGCTCATCTCCAGATGATGGCCGACCAGCCAGACGACGAGATCTGTTTCCTCATCGGGAAGGCCAAGCCGTTCACACGCCTTGCGGGCCGTGCGCATGCCCGCTTCCTGCTGGTCGCCCTTCCCCTTGCCGGTGTCATGCAGAAGCATGGCGAGATAGAGCGCGCGGCGGTTTTCGATCTGGCCAAACAGCTCTGTGGCCAGTGGCGCCGTGCCGCCCCGGCCATACTCAAGATCGGCAATCGTTTCCACAGCGCGCAGCGTGTGCTCATCCACCGTATAGTGATGATACATGTTGAACTGCGTCTGCGCGACGATGGAGCCGAACTCAGGGATCGCCCGCCCCAGAACGCCCGCCTCATTCATGCGGCGCAGGACGGGGCCAGGCTCCTTGCCGCCGAGGATGGCATCCAGGATCAGGGCACGCGCGTCTTCAGTTTCACGGGTGCCATCATTCAGCCCCCGGAGGTTCCGCGTCAGCGCCGTCAAGGCGGAAGGATGAATGTCCTTCTGCTCACGCCGGGCAATCGTGAACAGGCGGATCATGTTCAGTGGATCATCCGACATCACCTTGTCTTCGGCGATATTGATGCGGCCAGCCTCGATCAGGAAGCCCGGCTCGGCCAGCGGCTGGGGCGGGCGGGACGGCAGGAACCGGCGCAGCCCCTCAGGCTTTTTCTTGTGATCGGCTTCAAGCTTGGCCGCGAGGATACGCGTCAGCCCGCCAACATCCTTGGCCACCAGGAAGTAGCGCTTCATGAAGCGCTCCACCCCCTGCTGCCCTTCCCGGTCCCGGTAGCCCATGCGGGCGGCGATCTCGGGCTGAAGGTCAAAACTCAGCCGGTCTTCAGCACGGCCCGTGACGAAATGCATATGGCAACGCACCGTCCAGAGGAAGCGCGCCGCGCGGATGAAGGTGGCATACTCATGATCCGTGAACGGACCGGCGCGCATCACATCTTCCAGCGTGCGCCCGCCATACATGTGCTTGACGATCCAATAGAGGGTCTGCAGGTCGCGCAAGCCGCCCTTCCCGTCCTTGACATTCGGCTCCACCACATAGCGCGCGTCGCCGATGCGCGTGTGGCGCGCGTCTCGCTCGGCCAGCTTGTCGGCGATGAACTGGGCGTCCTTGCCCTTGATCGCATCTTTCTGGAACAGCGCGATCATATCGCTGGCCAGAAGCTCGTCCCCACAGATGAACCGCGCGTCCAGCAGGCTGGTCTTGATGGTCACGTCCTCGGCGGCAAGCTTGACGCAGTCAATCGGTGTACGGAAGGCATTGCCCACTTTCAGCCCCATGTCCCACAGGGCATAGAGCATGTATTCGATCACGCTCTCTGTGTGGGGGCTGGCCTTGTAGGCGCGCAGGAACAAGAGGTCTGTATCCGAAGAGGGCGCCATCACGCCGCGGCCATAGCCGCCGGTGGCAAGGATCGCGAGACGCTCGGCCTCGGTCGGGTTGGATGCGCGGTGCACATGGGTGACCGTGAAATCATAGAGCGCGTGGATCACCTCGTCCTGAACCGCCGCGAGAAGGCGCGCCGTGTCCAGGCCATCAGCGCCCTGCTGCAGG
>NZ_NCJT01000370.1:0-496 GCF_002282565.1 Hyphomonas sp. 34-62-18 | reverse complement strand
ATGATGTCGGCAATGCGCCATTTGCCGGGGCGGCGGGAAGCCGGCGCGCGGCCAGCAGACAGGAGCGTCGGGGGGGATTTTGTCGGAGGCGTCATCAAGGGGCTACATAGCAGGTTTTCATGGCGGGCCGCTATGCACCCTTTTGGGCCATGACGGGAAGAATTCTCGACTTCTTGACCACGCCATACGCAAAACTGGTTTCAATTGAGGCAATGCCGGGCAATGTCTGGATGGTCTGGCGCACGAGTTGTTCATAGTCGTCCAGGCTGCGGGCGACGACGCGCAGCTCGTAATCGGCCCCGCCCGTCATAAGGTAGCAGTCCAGCACTGCGTCGGTTTCGGCAATCTTCTGCTCAAATGCCTGCACCGTGTCCTGCGCGTGATTGGCCAGCCGTATGCGCACAAGGCAGGTGATGGGAAAGCCGCACGCCTTCTGGTCCACCAGCGCCGAATAGCCCTGGATGATGCCGGCTGCTTCGAGGTTCTTCACCCGCCG
>NZ_NCJT01000016.1 GCF_002282565.1 Hyphomonas sp. 34-62-18 | reverse complement strand
CCAGCGGGAAATCCCGCTCGGCCAGAAGTTCGCGCATCAGGCTGCCGACAAGGCCGGTGGCACCGACGACGCCGACCCGGGGCGGATTGGATCTTGAAAATTTCTGCATGGCTCTTCTCCAGTTGGGGACTTTGGAGCGGGAGAGCCGGTTTCCTCGAAGTGGCCGTCCCGCGCCGTTGCGGGGACGTTGTTCGAGGTGGTTGCTGTCAGATCGCACACACCCGCAACGTCCCGCCAAGGCGGATCGTCTTTGGGGTAATAATAATGGCGGTCTTGTTCAGCATTGCGGGCGCACGGATAAGGCCAGCGGCACGCCTTGTAAAGCCGCCGCAGAATTACTCCGTATCAATTTCCGGATGGCGCACCTTGATGAGACCGTTGGACACCATCGTCATCACCACTTCGCCATTCTGGTTATAAACAGTCTGCCGTGCCTTGGAGAGGCCCATGTCCGGACGGCTCTTCATGCGGCGCTTGGAGATCAGTTCCATCTCTACGCTGAGTTCATCGCCCGGATAGACCGGCTTCACCCAGCGCAGCTCGTCAATGCCGGGCGAGCCCAGCGAAGCGGTCGGCTCGCCCGTCCGCCCCGTCTCGACCATGATCCGCATGACCATTGCGCCCGTATGCCAGCCAGATGCCGACAGGCGCCCGAAATGGGTCTTGGCGGCGGCCTCGTCATCCAGATGAAAAGGCTGAGGATCATATTTACTGGCAAAGTCGATCACCTCTTCACGGGTCACCTTGTAGGTGCGCACGCCCCGCGTAACGGTGCCGATAACCAGATCCTCGTAATACTTCATCGCCCTGCCCCAAAATCAAAACAGCCTTTCCTGAAGCGGCGTCGCGCAGGAATGGCAAGCGTGACGCTGCGGAAAATGGCTGGATAGCGCAAAGCGAAACCCGCTCCAGGGCGATGGAGCGGGTTGCCTCTCTGCCGGTCTGCAATGCCGTGGGAAGCCGGACAGCAACCGGCAGAGACAGGGGCTAGTTACCAGTGCGCTGCTTCACGCCCTCTTCATCCGCGGCGGCGCGGTCTTCGGCGTTGAACTCCACGGCCGGGGCTGCGCCCTTGCCATAGGCCCGCGCCTTTTGAGCGAGCGCATCCATCGATTCGCTCATGCGGCCCTGACCGACAGCCATCGTTTTGGAAGCGGCCATGCCGACGGCTTCCGCGTCATTGAAGCTCGCAAACTCTGCACCGAGGAACACGACCTCCCAGCCGCGCGCCTCTGCCCGGTCGAGCGCCGCCTTGGCACCTTCGCGGGTGAATTCCCGGGAAGAATTTTCAAGGCCGTCCGTCATGATGACGATCACGGCCTTCTCAGGATTGTCCACTTCTGCGCGGGTGATGATCTTGCCGATGGCGTCAAACAACGGCGTCATGCCGCGGGGGCTGGCTTCGTCATTGGTGACGTTTTTCCAGGCAGAAGGGTCTACCTTGTCGCGCAGCACATCAAACTGCATGCCGTCCTGATAATCGAAGACGGCAAAGGTCACGGCCGTCTTGATGTCAGCTCCGGCAATTTCAGCCCCCGGAGCATCTTCAGCGAAGCTCTCGGCATAGGCGTTGACGGAGGAAAGCGCCTCGTCCCAGATATCCGACATGGATCCCGTCCGGTCGAGCAGCACATATGACTGAACGGTATCGGTCTTTGGCGGCTTTGGAGGCAGTACCTTTGCCGAAGCTGAGGCGGCCAGAGCGGTACCGGCGGCGATGGCGAGAATGGTGTGAAAGAGTTTCATGCGGGCGTCCCTTCCCATTTGCGTGTGAAGGAAGGCTGCGCTCCGAATGCGGCACGTCTGTGTCACGAATCAGGAATAGAAAAGAAAAAGGGCCGCCTTTTAAGGGGCAGCCCTCGCGAAACTGAACAGGTGTTCAGACTTCGCCCCTCCGGGGACAGATCAGTTCCCTTTGCGGCGTTTCACGTCTTCCTCGCCCGCCTCCCGGCGATCTTCCTCAGAGAAGTCGACCGACGCCGCTTCAGCGGAAAAATAGGCCCGGCTCTTGGAGGCTAGGCTGCGCATTGTGCGATCAAGGTTTTCCTTGGACATCGCCATGGTCTTGCCACGCAACACGCCGATGGCCTCCGCATCATTGAACTTGGCGAATTCTGCGCCCAGGAACACCACCTCCCAGCCTTTCGCCTCTGCGCGGGCGAGCGCGGCTTTTGCCCCGTCCCGGGTAACTTCCCGGGAGGCATTCTCCTCGCCATCCGTCATGATCACAAGGATCGCCTTCTGCGGATTGTCCGCCTCTGCCAGGGCAACCAGACGGGCGACGGCATCAAACAAGGGCGTCATGCCTCTCGGGCTAGCCTCCTGGCTGGTGACCGGACGCCAGGCAGCCGCAGGCACTGCCTTGCGCAGCACATCAAACTGCAAGCCCGCCTGATGGTCGAACACCGCAAGCGTGATCTGGTGGTCAGCGCCGGCGGGCGCGCCCCCTTCCGGCTTGAACAGGCTGTCGGCATAGGCATTCACCGATCCGAGCGCTTCCTCCCAGATCGCAGACATGGACCCTGTCCGGTCGAGGAGGATGTAGGCGTGGCTGGATACGGCGGCGCCGGTTGTATCGGATGTATTGGGCATGGGTAGTCCTCCTCAGAAGCGCCCCATGCCCGAGCGCCCCAGATGGGAAAGCGCCCCCTGTGTTAAAGGGGGCGCCATGGAATTATTTATTGTGCGAGTGCGAACAGATCAGGCGAAACGGGGCGCGATCTTCAGATCCTTCACCCAACCGATCTTTTCCAGCAGCAGCAGAACCGTGCCATTATAATCGACGATCCGGTTCCAGATGCCCTTCCGCGGACGGTGCAGCGCGCTTTGCGGTTCGTCATGGTGGTGATCATGGAAGGCTTCGCCCCCCGTCAGCAGCGCCATCAGGTGATCAGCCCAGACCGGGGTTTTGAGATGGCCCAACACATTGATGCCATAGACCGTGGCGTGGAACTGGATCGCGCGGCCGATAACGACGCTGGCATGCAGCAGCGCTGTCAGCACCAGAGAGCCGCCTGCCGCCCAGACGATCAGATAGATGACCGCCGGAATGACGAGGTGAATGACGATGCTGATTTCGTTGTAGAAGCGATCCATCCAGACAATGACAGGATGCTTTTTCAGCCAGGCCGCCATGGGGCGGGCGGTGTCTTTCCGGTCGCGGAAAAGGATCCAGCCAACCCAGGCCCAGCGCTTGGACTCGAAAGGATTGTGCGGATCGCCGGGGCCATCGGCAAAGCGGTGATGCTGGGAGTGATAGTTCACCCAGTCACGCAAATTGCCCTGCATGGCGATGATGATGTTGAGCATGGTCAGCACCTGGGCCGGCCATTTCATTTCGCCGGCACGGTGTTGCAGGATTCGGTGCATTGGCCCGATGCCGAGATTGCACCAGAATACCGAAAAGGCAATGACGGCGCCGGCAATCGGCAGGTACCACCAGTGGAAGGTCAGCTCGCTCACAAAGATGCCGAGCAACACCATGGTGGTGAACAGGGCAATGCCGAGTGCAGGGTATCCAAAGGCCGAGAAAAAGCTCGGGATGTCGAAAGTTTTCCAGTTTTTCGGGATCGCGACGGAACGCGGGGTCATTTCAGTTTAGTCCTCTTCAGGCCGCCCGGTTCCGGCGCGGCAGTCCCCCATATAGGTACGGCAATCTCGCTTCGGCTGCCTTAAGACCTGATTAAGATGTCTCGGGCTGCGGTTAAAGTTGTAATTGCGTCTCAACTGCGTTCCTAACACGGGTGTGATCACCTTGCCGCAAGAGAGGTGACGATACAGGGCCTGATCCGCTAAGCGTGGAAGGCACGGAACAAGGGGCTGACATGGCAGACGAGCGCCATCTGAAGGAATTGCAGCGGGTCGCTGAGCTGCTCGGCCTGGAGGATGAGGTCAGCCAGGATGCATCCGAAGCGCGCCTGCCCTGCCCGCTGCACGAGGAATGCGTCGCCACCGGCGATAACAACCTCATCCTGAACTGGCAGCGCCACGGCTATCGCTGCGCCGGGACAGGCGAAAGCGGTCCCCTGCGCGATCTCATGAAACAGCTGGAAGCCTTGAGAGCGAACGCTCTGGTGCCCGCCCTTCGCAGCGAAACCCTGCCCGAGGCGCGCCCCGCGCCAGAGCCAGCAGCGGCAATCGACGCCGAATACACCGAGGTCACCCGCGCCGCCCATCCCGTGCTGAAATCAGAGCCTAAAGTCCTGCAGCTTCGCCCCGAGCAGAGATTGCCGACACCTGAAGAAATCCAGGCGGAGCGGGAAGAACGCCTCGCGGCCCTGAAAGCGCAGCAGGCGGAGAAGCGGAAAGGGCGCAGTGAGCGGCTGATCATTGGCGCGCTGGCACTCATCTTCCTGCTGGCCGGGCTCGCCGCTGCGGGCCTCTCCGGCTTTGCCAACTATCAGGCTTTTTCTTCTACCGTTGCTGATCCTGTCCAGGGCCGCATCTGGGGCTGGGCCGGCGTTATCGCCGCGATCATTTCTTTCGGCGGTTTCACCTTCGTCTACTGGCACGGCGCCAACCGCCGCTTCAAGGAAGCCGCGCGCGCACTCATCTTTGCCGCCGTCGGCGCGGGCGCCTCCATTCTGGGCACCGAGATCTACATCCGCGGCAATGCCGAAGCCACGGCCGCTGCCGTCGAGACGGCGAGTTCCAATCGCGAAGTTCTGGAATCGCAGATCGCAGACTGGCGCCGGCAACTGGAAGGCATTCCGCCGGAAACACGGTCTGTTGAAGGGCTCGAGGCGTATATCGCAGAAGTCGAACGCGTTGGCCGCACCGAACAAAAGCCCTACCGGGATGCCCAGAACGAGCTTGGCCTCGCCAGACGCCGGGATGAACTGACCGCGCGCATTGAAGCGGCCAATGCCGAACTGCTCGGCCAGGGCTCCGGCAATATCCTGCTCCAGGCAGAGCAGCGCGCCTCCTTGCCAAGCTGGCTTTTCGCGGCGCTGCTGGAACTCTTTTCCAGCCAGGCCACCTCCATCGGCTTCGTCGCCCTCCTGTTACTGGCAGGTGGCCGGCAAACGGCTGAAGACTAGTTCTTTTGCGCGCCCGGCAACGAGTAGTGTTCCCCGTCTCGCCCGCGGAGACGAAAGTCGTCCCCCCGCCGCTCAATATCGGGAAGGTTCATGACAGCCTTGGAAACCCCGCCCGGAATGTCCGCTACAAAATGCGGCGTGGCGAGGCCGGAGAGTTCGTCTCTTATCCGGCGCACCAACGCCTGCCCCTCCTCCACCGGCACCCGGAAATGCGAGGTGCCCGGCGCAGCGTCTAGCTGGTGGAGATAATAGGGTTTTATCCCGACACTGAGGAATGCGCGCATAAGGTCCGCCAGCGCTTCGAAACTGTCATTCACCCCGCGCAGCAGAACTGATTGCGATACGAGGGAAATGCCGGCCTGCGCCAACCGCCGGATAGCCACTCTTGCCTCCGGAGTGAATTCCCGGGCATGATTGGCGTGAATGGCGACAAAGACCGATTTCGTCCGCCCTCGGATAGCCTCAGCGAATTCCGGCGTTACACGCTCGGGCGCGGCTACCGGCACACGGCTATGCCAGCGGATTACCCTTACATGGTCAATCGCTTCGATCCGGCGGGCAATCTCGCCGGCGCGCGCGGGTGACAGGACCATTGGATCACCGCCCGTCAGGATCACCTCGAATATCTCTGGCCGCCCGGCAATATAAGCCAGCGCCGCCTCGAGCTCGGCCTTACTCAGCGGTGCCCCTTTTTCCGGCCCGACGCGCTCACGCCGGAAACAGAAGCGGCAATAGACCGGACAGGTCGAGGTTATCTTCAAGAGCACGCGGTCTGGATGGCGGTGGACGATCCCCGGCACAGGGCTGTGGGCTGCGTCGCCTATGGGATCTTCGGCCTCACCCGGCAATGCGTTCAACTCTTCCCTAGACGGAACATATTGCAGGCTGATAGGGTCAGAGGGGTCGTCGCGATTGATCAGATCAGCAAGGCGCTCCGGCAAGGCAATCACATATTGCTCAGCCACCCGCGAAATAGTTTCCAGATCACCCGCGGGAATAAGGCCTGCCGACTGAAGCTCGCTTGGGCTGCGAAAGGTCACCGGTTTCATGAGCGCAGCTCCCCTGCCACCACTGGCGGCGTCCACAGCACGTCGTTGATCGTACTCGCCCCACTCGCCAGCATGACCAATCGGTCAAAGCCAAGCGCGACACCGCTTGCCTCCGGCATGGCCGCCACCGCTGCTACAAAATCCGGGTCCAGCGGATAGCGCTCGCCATAGACCGCTTCCTTGAGGTCCATCTCCGCCTTCTGCCGGGTCACCATCAGGTTCGCATCGGTCAGCTCGCGATAGCCATTCGCCAGCTCAACGCCGCAGGCGTAAAGCTCAAACCGCTCGGCAAAACGCGGGTCATCCGGCGCAGGCCGCGACAGTGCAGCCTCGCTCATCGGATAGCGATGCAGGAAGGTCAGCCGCCCCATTCCCAGATGCGGTTCAATCTTCGTAACCAGCACCGCAGAGAACACATCCGTCCAGGTCGCCCCGTCCGCTATGCCAATGCCCGCCGCCAGCGCGGCCTGCCTGAACGCTGCCGCATCTTCCAGATGAAGGGTGAGATCGATCCCGGCATACCGGTCAAAGGCTTCGGCAAGGCTAAGCCATTCGGGCTCTGCGAACGGGTCACAGACCTGCCCCTTCCAGACGAGCTGCCGTGTTCCCGCCGCCTCGGCAGAGGTCCTCGCGATCACCGCACAGTCATTCATGACATCCGCCATGCTGGCCCCTGTCCGGTACCATTCGAGCATGGTGAACTCGGGCGAATGCCGCGCGCCAGCTTCCCGGTTCCGGTACACCCGCGCGAAATCAAAGATGCGCGTCTCGCCAGCGGCCAGCAGCTTCTTCATGGCAAATTCCGGCGAGGTATGCAGGTACAGCGTGCGGCTTTGGCCGCTTTCTGCAACGAATTGAGACTCGAATGCGTGCAAATGGGCCTCATTGCCGGGCGAAACCACCAGCGCCCCGCACTCTGTCTCGAGGAAACCTTCGCGCTCAAACCATCCCCTCAGGGCCGCTTTGATCCGCCCGCGCGCCAGCAGATACCCCCGCCGGCGGGCGTGTTCCTCAGGACTCCACCACGCAGAAGCTTCCATAAGGCCTGATCCAGGGGTCAAAAGTCTGCCGCAATGAGCCGGGCCAGACTGAAAAGCCACAGCATGCGGCTGGCCAAATGGCGCGGAGGCGGTATATAGCGGCGCTTTCGCTCTCGCAACTCAGGAACACCCCATGGCCGTTGAAATCGCAGCGGATATCCGCAGAGGCAACATCATCGAACATACGGACGGCCAACTTTACGTCGTTCTCAAGGCCGAGTCCTTCCGCCCAGGAAAAGGCACGCCGACAACCACCATCGAGATGCGCCGCATTTCCGACGGCATCAAAGTTGTCAATACTTTCAAGACCACCGACAAGTTGGAGAAGGCTTTCGTGGAGGAGGTCGAGCACAGCTACCTCTATCCGGAAGGCGACAATTACGTCTTCATGAACTCCAGCAACTATGAACAGGTGACCGTGCCCGGCGCCATGGTGGGCGATGGCGCCGCCTATCTGCAGGAAAACATGACTGTGACGCTGCAGATGTTCAACGGCGAAGCCGTGTCGATCACCCTGCCCCAGCGCATCACCGCCGAAATCGTGGAAACCGAACCGGTGGTCAAAGGCCAGACGGCGTCTGGCTCCTACAAGCCGGCCATCCTGGACAATGGTGTGCGCATCATGGTGCCCCCGCATGTCGGCGTCGGCACCCGGGTCGTGATCAACACCGAGGATGGCAGCTATCTCGAGCGTGCCAAGGACTAAACAAATTGCAATGAAATAATCTGGAACTCGATCCAGAGGCTACGCGTAGGTGTTTTGTAGCAACTTTTGCTATGCCATCTATCTTGTACCCTAAGCCGGTGCGGTTTCCCGCATCGGCTTTTTTTATGCGCTGGCCTCAACGCCATGGTCCTTCGGGTATTTCGCGGATTCTTTGACTTAACCCTACGGAAACTATTCGTTAACTCTTGGGGAAGATACTCGCAATAGTTGCACATCAAAGTGCAAAAGCGGCTCAGACCGCACCACAAGATAGATTTTGCGGGATAATCGACGGCGCCGTTCGCATTGACTGAATGCGAGCCCCCCAGCGTCAGAGCTATTCCGAAAGGATCAAGATCTTGACCCAGCCAATCAGTCAGAACGACACGCAGCGCCGGCGGAGCGACACCCGTGTGCCCGCGTGACCCCTTACAAGATTCCTCCAGCAAAGGGAGTTTCGTCGACCAGCTCGAAGCGATGGTGCCGCAAATGCGCGTCTTTGCGCGCAGGCTCTGCCGCAATGACGATCTGGCAGACGATATCGTTCAAGAAGCCTGCCTGAAGGCATGGGCGGCGCGTGACCGGTTCATCGCCGGCGCCCCGATGCGGCCCTGGCTCTTCAGGATCATTCGCAATGCCCACATTCAGCACTGGCGAAAGGCTTGGCGGTGCGCTTACCTAGATCCTTCAGACGCTGAGGCCTGTCTGATCGCGCCGGATAACCCTGAATGGACCAGCGATTTCCAGGCCATGCAGCAGGCTTTGCAACATCTACCCATCAAGCAGAGAGAGGCTATCGTTGCCGTGCTGGCAGTTGGCTTCAGTTATGAAGAAGCAGGTCAGCTCCTGGGGTGCAGTGAAGGAACCATCAAAAGCCGCGTCAGCCGCGGCCGTGAAGCGCTGGCAGGTTTAATGGAGGGTGCAACGTCCAGATCCGATGCGCTTGAACCACCGCCTGATAACACCGGCAAGGCAGCCTGAACCAAGACTTCATGTGCCCGGGAAAACTCCGGGCCATTCTTTTCTGGAGTAGCCCGGAGTTTCGCGGTGACGATGCTCGTCTGTTTCCGCAAGGCAGGGTCTGCGCTTCTGCAGCAGACGGAGATCCGGATGACGCATGGCCCGAAGTGTCAGGCCGCCGGATCACGCCGCGCCTCGACTGGGATGGGATCCAGAAGCACGGCGGGGAAACCGGAAAGACAGCGCTAGGGCGGGCTTGGGGGGAGTAGCGGCGCAGCGCGTCCTTCCGGTATCAATCGTACTACGCAGTTCACGCGTTCGGGTTCCATGCACGGCCTTAGAAAAATCCAACCGGGATTGGGCCGAATGTTAACGCGTGGGGCCTTCAAATAGCGTGGCGCCGCCCGAGACCGGCAAGCTACAGCAGATTCCGAGGTAAACAGAAGAAGGGTACATTGCGGGTTGATTGCGATGCCCACCGCCATATCTTCTTTTTCAGACGTAGACAAAAGACTCTCAGGGGCGCCCGCAGTTGGCAAACAGGCTAAACACTGCCGTCACCAACGGGGCATGCTACGCAGGTATGCTATGGACGTATCAAGGCTGCAGTGAACGACTCGTTTTCCGAGGGAGCCACCGGCAGCCATAAAATTCTGGAATTCCGCTGCGCCCGGAGCTGCGAATGCGCGTAGTATTGGTAGATGATGACAAGATGGTGCTTGAAACCATCATGCTTGGCTGGCCAGACCCAGCCGACCAGTTTGAGACGTTTGAATCCTTTGAAACGCTCAAGGCGTTTCTCTACTCCCCTGCCTTCTCCGAGGTCGACTGTGTCATCTTGGATCTTCAGTTGCCGGATGCTTCAGGATCGCACATCCTGACTGAAATCCGGAAGCTCAGTGATGTTCCAATTCTCATGCTGTCGGGATGGGGGGATACGGAGTTTCGCGCGGATCTGATCAATCGCGGAATTGACGACTATGTGCTGAAGCCGGCCAGTGCCAAAGAGCTGCATGCCAGAGCGAGCCGCCTGGCAAGTCGCTCAAGGGGGCAGCCTGCTGCCGAATTGCCCGACCTGATCATGATTGGTGAGGTAGACTTTCATCCAAAGGAACGGCGGCTCGGACATGCCAGCCAATCCACACCGCTTACGCACGCCGAAGCCAAACTGCTGGAAGCATTGATCGCTGCTGGCGGCAAACCGGTCGCCCGGAACGATCTCTATCATCAGGCATTTGGCCGTCCCTACAGGGACGGTGAAAAAGTCCTCGAAACCTATATAAGCCGCCTACGGCAGAAATTGGATGATCTGGCAAACGGCTCTGGGAACGCGCTGCAGACCGCACGCGGAATTGGATACCGGCTGGCTGTCAGGTCAGCCTAGTCACCCGCTGGCACACGCCGCTGCAATTCTGCGAGTTTCTGGACGAGTTCCTGTTGCGCATAAGGCTTTCGAAGCAGGTCGGCATCCGGCACCAGCGGATTATTGAAGCCAACATCCCCCGGCACGTAGCCTGACGTGTAAAGAACCTTCAGGTCCGGCCGCCGCCGCCGGGCCTCAGCGGCCAGTTCCAACCCGTTCATCCCTACCCCCAGCACAATATCTGTGAACAGCATGAATATTCCGGATTCAGTCTCAAGTGTTGAAAGGGCCTGTTCTGCCGATGCGGCCAGCGAAACAGTGTATCCGAGCGCGTGAAAGCTGTGGGCGGCATGCTCGCGCACCAACGGATCGTCCTCGACGATCAGTACGGTACCGGTATTGGGAACCGAAGGCACAACCGCGCCCCTCTCCGGCGCTGCCAATTCCATACGACCACTGACCGCTCTTGGAAAATACACTCTGACTGTCGTGCCCTCGCCGAGGGCGGAGCGGATCAGAACATGGCCTTCAGACTGGCGCGCAAAACCATAAACCATGCTGAGACCGAGGCCGCTGCCCTTGCCTGCGGGCTTGGTTGTAAAGAAAGGTTCGAAAGCCCGGCGCTGGGCTTCCTCCATCATACCGGCGCCCGTATCGCTTACCGTCACGCACACATAGTCGCCGGTAGGCACACCTTCACGTACGGCGCTTGAACGCCCGCGCACTTTTATGTTTTCTGTCGCGATTGTCAGTGTGCCGCCGGACGGCATGGCGTCTCGCGCATTGAAGGCAAGATTGAGGAGCGCAACGTCAAACTGGCCCGGATCGATCAAAACCTCCCAAAGCCCGGCGCCTGGCTGGTGCTGTATGCGGATGCGCGCATCCAGCGCGCCGCGCAGCAGGGCGTGAACCGATCCGGTTCTTTCATTCAAACACGTGCGCTGAGGCTTCAGAGGCTGGCGCCGCGCAAATGCGAGAAGGCGCTTGGTCAGATCGGAACCTCGCGTCGCCGCCAGATGAATGAGATCGGCCATCCGTCGTTGGACGGGGTCTTCCAACCTGTCTTTCAGAACATCGCTGTTCCCGAGAATGACCGTAAGCAGATTATTGAAATCATGCGCCACACCGCCGGTAAGCTGGCCGATCGCTTCCAGGCGTTCAGAATCGCGCGTTCGCTGCTCTCGGGCGCGCCGCTCCGTCAGGTCAATCATCGTCCCGACCATGCGTGCCGCGCAACCAGCATCGTCGCGCACGACGAAGCCGCGATCAAGGATGACCCGCTCACTGCCCTCATCGCTGACGAACCGGTATTCCTCCGACCAACTTTGCACGTCCGGCAAGCTGACGGCTTCCCAGAGACTGGCAACAACACGCTCCCGGTCATCAACATGCACCCGCCGGCTCCAGGAATCGAACCCTGTCTCAAGATGCGATCCCTTTGTGCCTGTCAGCTTGTCAAAGACCTCGCTCCAGATGAACGCGCCTTCACTCAAATCCCATTCCCAGACCACATCGGCCGTCGAGCGGCTGACGAGTTGGAAGCGGTCCTCATTGATGGCTGCACGCCGTTCGGCCTCGCGCCGGTCGCTGATGTCCCGCGCCACAGCGGCCCAGTGCGAATATTTTCCATAAGCGTCAGCGACAGGCAGAAATTCCACATCCCATGTGACCTGCCTTCCAGTAAGAATCTGCCCGGTGACTTCGACGCGCAAAGACTGGCCCGCATTCATGGCGTTCTCCAGAACTTGCGGATCGATCTGGGGTTCAGCGCGAGACAGGATGAGGGACAATGGCTGCCCGATCACCTGGCTTTGAGCATAGCCGGTAATCCGTTCGAATGCGGAATTTATGTAGACAATCGGCGCGTCTGTTCCCGGAACGGATGGATCAACGCGCAGGATAACCACGATGTCATTGAGGCGTTCGATGGATGCCCCCAGAAGCCGCAGTTCTGCCTGGCGCCGCCGATCGTCCGTGACATCCTGAACAACCCCGGTAATCACATCTCCCGAATATGTTTGTGTGCGCTCCCCGATTCCCTTGACATAAACAGTACTCCCATCTTTTCGAATGATGCGGCGCTCGAACTCATGGAGTTTTATGTCAGGGTTATCGAGCGTCTGAACAGAGAGCGCTGCCTGATCGCGATCATCGGAAAAAAGGATATCAACATAGCCTTCGAGCGACCCATCGAAGTCTTTAGGGTCGACACCGGCTATTTCGTATACGCCGGGCGACCATACAAGTTTCCGGCTCGGGATATCGTATTTCCAGAAGCCTATCTTCAGGAGTTGTTGGGCAATCTTGAGATTGGCCTCTTGTTCCTGCGCGCGATTTAGCGCCGCCAAGGGCAACTCCCCTGCCCGCTCAAGAGACGCGAAAAGCGTGAGCATGTTCTCAACAGTCAGGAGTCTGGCAGGCCGCTCCGCGTACCGGCTCATACTTTGCCGCACCCGGACCTTGAATTCCGATCCGTTCTTTCTTCGGTGTGTACGGATCAATGAGGATTCGTCATCCTCTGGCACCGCTTGATGCGAGCTGCCCTCAAGGTCTGCGAGCGGCATTGCGCAAAGCTCACCCTCGTCCCACCCGTAAAGCTCTGCCGCCGCAGGATTTGCGGCAAGGATACGAAGGGTCTCCGGGTCGACAATCAACAACGCATCGGGATGGTCCCGGAAGAAGGCATCGCCTGCTGCCACTTCGTCCCCCTGTGCGCGCGCCGGGCGCGTCAACCGATACCGTCGCCTCCACGCCCGGAATACTCACTGGCCCCGGCAATGAAAGGCCATTCCGGCAGGCTGATGCCACCAAGTCTACGCTGAACCGCCTGATGGAGCAATTCTGCCTCGGCCACGGAGAGGCCCAGAAGGTCCGCGCTGGCCGGCACGCTCATGCCGCCGCCCATGACGAACGCTGCAAGTTCGCGTTCCGGCAGCGGGAGCTGCATGTATCCGGCATACTCCCGCTCAGGGACAGACCGGGACGTCTGGATCAGCGCGGCGCGCGCATGCACCCGCCGGAAAACTTCAAGAAGCTCTGCAAAGCAGCGGTGAGACTCTCGCAAGATGCGGTCTTCCGCCAGGAAGAGCATCAGCGTGTCTTCGACAAGTTCGTCCGCCTCGGTCTTGTTTGCGGTGACGCATCGTGCATAGGCGCGCAACTGGCGAACGGCCATTTCAAGCACACCGCGATCTGCTTCGACACGGTGGAGGTCGTACTCAAGGTCGACAAACTCGTCTGGCATCTCTGGCCTTTGGATTTTTGCACGCTTTTCCATGACGACACCTGAGCACACCAAATGCTACAATCGAGTTTCCAAATAGTCTAAAAGGTTGAACCCCTGCGGACGACCCAAAAAATTATTTATAATTCAATCCATTAAGTCTCAAATCACTGACCGCCTGGCCCTGGCGCCAAGCCTAACTGGCGACAGCGTAGTCCTTTTGTGACGGAAGCCCGCTCAAGGATGCTCTCAAGGCGCTACCATCCGCAGCTTCCGGCGTCTGGACCAGGACGATGCGGGCGGGTTTTCCATCCAAACCCTTGACGGCGCGGCCGCGCTCAAGGACCTGCACCCAAAGGCCGGATGGCAGACGTATCCGGATATGATGTTCAATATCGCTTAACGTGCCATCGAGCAAAGATTGATAGAGCTCTCTCGCCGCTTCCTGATCCTGCGGATGAATGCGGGAAATCCAGTCATGCGCTTCCTCTGATTCCGGTTTTATGCCGCGCGCAAACATCTCCGCCCAGCCTTGCGAATAAACGATGCGCCCATCTTTCAATGACCAGTCGATGGCGCCAGCATCCAGCAGATCGCAGCTTGCCCTTGCCTGTGCGAGCACCAGGAATGTGTCTTCCTGCTCGGCATCTTTGCGCCGCCATTCGTTCTGGATCAGCGAAAGCGCCAGGACGAGGGCGAGGAGGGAGACTCCGAACAGGGCAAGGAACTCCATCTTGCGAGACGCAATGATCTGCAGCGCAGAGGGCTCATCTCCCAGATAGACGAGATGCATTTTTCCTCCCGCCACGCTGCGCGCTTCCAGGAAAATGCCGTTGACACCGCCGGCAAGTTTACCGGGAGCGGTCGCCTGATCACTGTACAATGGCTGCCAGCCAAGCACGCTATCGGCAAGTGATACATCGGAAGGCGTGAATGCGCGGCCCTGCGCAGCATCGGAGAGCACCACTTTTCCATCAAGGTTCAGCAGGGCTGCACGCCAGCCGTCTCCGGCGGCGGCCCCCGCGTTCAGCGCAGCATTGAAGGCACTTCTGCGGAGCACGAAAACAACCGGCACCCGCGCGCCATCGGCGAGTGTGATGTCGTGATAATAGGCCGCGCGAAGCGGCGAAACCGGCACGATATCAAGATCGACAAGCTGCCGACCCGCCCGCTTGCTTGATGAGAGGGGCGCCAGATGGCCAGCCGCATCAGACGGTATCTGTCCGAATACGGACTTTACCTCGCCCTGCCTGTCCAGAACAGCAATTGCCATCACGGGCGTTGACGAGAGCGCGTCTGTTATTCTGAGCTGGAGGGCGCGGACCTCAGCGGCAGACCCCTGCGCCGCAACAGCTTCCGCAATCAGCGGTGAGATGCGGCTGACGGAGGCATCTATCCGCGCCAGTTCAGCATCTGCCGCCAGCTGCCCCGCTGCGGCGGCGTTGGCCAATCTGCGCTGGCTCGCCTCCAGCTCGCTCTGCACAACAATCCACGCATACAGGACCAACCCCAGGATAACACCACCAAGAGTGACTGCCTGAAGCGCGCGCACCAGAACGGGATCGTGTTGCCGGGCAGCGAATGGAGGAGATTTCATGTCAGGGGTCATGGGCGAATCCAGGAGCCGGGGGAGAATGGATCTGTCGCAAGGTCTGAGGGCACAAGCGCCGCCCGTCCGCCGGGCACCCAGACAAAGCCGATGCCGGCGCGAAGGTCCTCAAAGGCTTTGGAGGCCGTCACTGCGAGATTTGCAGAGACAATCACTTCCGGCCCAATCCGGCGCGCCATGGCAAGATCGAGCGACGCCGCAGCACCGGAACTTTTTCCGCCGCCGATGAGCGCCCCCGGATCGGGAAGCAGCGGAAACTGCGGCGCAGCTTCTTCGCGGACAGATTCAAACGCGACAGCGCCATCCAGTTTGACAATCCAGTCCTTCAAGGGCTCTGTCCGGGCGTTCAGAGACCAGCCGGCGCGGTGGAACTTTTGCGGGCTGAAATAGCCGCCATGGCCGGCGCTGAAGAAGTTCGTGTTCCGGTCATAGGACTGATACTGGTAGAATGGCCCAGTCACCAGATAATCGAATCCCTTTCTCGAAATAGATTGGGATGCTGAAAGCCCAGCTGAAACCATGGAATTATTATCAGTTTCCTGACCATCGAGATGTGCGGCGGCAAGATCCGCCTGAAGGGCGCGACCGCCCCCGATATCGAGCCTGCCGAGCACTCGCGCGCCGGTTTCCACGACACGTCCCGATAGCTCAGCATTCGGCCCGGTGTCTCCGGCAAAGGCAAGCAGGCTATCCGTCCTTGGGCGAACGAATACGCGCGCTTCTCCCACATGCTTGCCAAAACGCCTTGTCGCCGCCGCCTCCCCGGTCATCACAGGGTCGGCGCCGCCCCCGACGGGTGTAAGACCGATGCGAACCGCTAGGCTCGTCTTTCCTTCCCGGCTCCAACCTAGCATTGGCGCGGCAAATGAGTCTCGCCCAATGCCGCCTGCTTCGCCTGTATCAATCCTGTAAAGCGTCAGCCCCGCCTCATACCGGCTGGCACCTCGCATGATTTCGGCAGACGTGGTGGAGGCATACCCCGTCATCCGGTTCTCGCCACGCGTGCCATCCTGCTGACGCAGGGAAAATGATTGCCGGTAGAGCGTGTGGTCTACACCCTCAAGGGCCGCGTAGGTATCGGGCGCCAGTGCTTTGGCCGTCAGATAGTCTCCCTGATAGAAAGCTGCCGACGCATACTGTGCTTGCACTTTGCTTGCCAGCGGGCCGCCTACGGCCCGAGCGATCGCTGCGGCAGAATCCAGCTTGCCGGCATTCTGCGCCGCAAGCGCAAAACCTTCCGCAGACTCTTCATCCGGGGCCGCCAGATAAAGGCGGCTGAAAGTTGCCGCCGCGCGTTCTGCTTCTCCTGCCTGAAGGTCTATCCAGCCGATACGCATTTCGGCCGCGCGCTGAACAGGAGGATAGTCAGACGCCCTACGGGCCAGCCTTCCGGCTGTTTCAAGATCACCCAGTTCATAAGCCTTCGCAGACGCATCCAGCAAAGCGCCGCCACTGGCCATCTGCGCGTCGCGTGTCAGAGCAGGATCAAGCTTTGCTGCCCGGTCCGCCAATTCTGAGGCGCGCGACCAGTCTCCCTGCTGACGCACTTGGCGCGCCTCATCGAGGTCCACGCGGGCCAACAAGGTGTCATACTCCGCCGCGTCCTCTGCTTGGGCGATAGCGCTTCGAGCCGCTGCATGGTCGCCGATAGCGAGCGCCGCCATTGCCAATCCGCGCCAGGCATCACTTCCCCCATGATGATCGGCTGCCCGCCTGAAGAAACGGGCGGCGCGCGCGGGATCTGGCTCGAGGAACATCCAGCCCGCCTGCAGGATAAGCCGGGCATCGGCCGACGTTTCCGCGAGTGCGCCTGCGGCCTGGATATCTCCTACAGCTTGGGCGGCCTGAAATCTGTTCCAGGCATCGGCTTTAAGCAGGACTCCATAACCGCGCGCCACTTCCGGATCGCTACTGCCAGCCAGAGAAGGCACACGGACAATGCGGAAAATGCCTTCACTATCCAAAGTATCAGCAGCCCGGTTCGCCAGCGCAGCGAGGAGAGATGGATCCCTACAGGTCGTCAGAACACGCACATAAAATTCGTTCATTCCAGCTTTATCAGCGAGCCCCTGCAACGCATCGGCCCTGGCCCATAACTCAGATGGCGGTTCGCATTCGCCTGAGAGGGATGGCGGCAACAAGGCCAACACCTTGGTCCAGTCCTCCGCTGCGAGCGCCTCACGCACATCCTGTTCGCGCTGACCGTTGGCTATATAGGCAAGGAGGTCTGCTGGTGGCTGCCATCCTTGATAGGTCCGGCTCAATGCGCGCAATTTATCCGAAGCTTCTTTCCACCGGCCCTCTGCGCCCAGAACCCAGACTGGCCGTACATCGACCTCAGCAGCAGGTGGTGGAAGCGTGGTATCTCCCAAGCCTGCCTGAGACATATCCGCAGTCGGAATACCGATCGAGAAGACGCCCTCCCGCCTGACTTCCGGCGCAGCGAATGCGCCCTGCCCCGAAAGGAGCAGCACACAGGCGCCGACGGCCGCCGCGCGCAGGGGGGCGGAAAACGGTATCACTTTCCATTCATCCGCTGGCGCATGTACCGCGCAATCAGAGCCAGGCCTGCCGCCATGGCGAAGAGAATGGCCGCAATAGACCCGATCCATCCCCAGGAGGTACCCAGGCCGGCGCGGGCGGTATCAAGTGGCGCCTTCTTGCCAATGGCAAATGTCGTGTCGGCCTCTGCAGAGACGATAGTGGCGGCGTTCTGGCGCCACACAGCCGCGCCGCCCTTGATCTGGCTCCAATGGCTGGGCTGCACCAACGCGCGAACCGATGACAGCAGCTGTGCGCCGGTCTCTGCCGTGAGCAGCATAACGAGACGCCCCTTATGGGCCGGGGACTCGCCCTGGATCAGCAGGCCATTGTCACCCAGGTCAACGAGGCTGAGCTCACGGTTAAAACCGCTTTCCTGCGGTAGCGTGAGCGTCTGCAGCGGAAGGAAACCGCCAATCTCCGGCCGTGCGCCGACAAGAATTGTGTTGGCGTCAGGAAGATCCAGCCCGATACCGAAATTTGCGTCTGTAAAGACGGTCCCGTTGACCTTGCCGAGCCGCGCCGCGAGCGTCCAGACGCTCGCTATCGTTTCGGGCGAAGCATCAACAGCGCGAATTTCGATTGGGGCATCTTCAAGCCCAGTGAACGGATATCCTGCTTCTTGAAGCAAGGCCAGATTGGGAAGCTCTGCGAAATGACCCGCCGGAGGCAGGGTGATGGTCGACGTTCCCTTCAGGGTGAAAGCCAGGTTTCGCCCATTGCGCGCCACACACGCTCTCTCAACGGGTGACGAGAGCTCGACCTGGAAATCGATCGTATTCCAACCCGGCCTCAGGGAGCGCGCCGGAACCGCCACTTCATACGCCGGCACTACCTCACCGTCAGGATTGGTCAGGCGCACCGCGCGCTCGAACACACCATTGACGAGAATGTTGACAACCGAGCGACCATCAAGACCGGCGCCATAGGCAAGATCAAGCGCCAGCACGAGTTCATCATTCTCACGGAACTGGACATCAGCAGGCAGCGTAAATGAGAGTTCCGCTCCGCCCTGCTCCTGCCCAAGCACCGAAACGCCCTCCAGCCCGAGTTCCTTGAAAGCAAACTTTGTATCCGGACGCAGAGGATGCCGCTTCGGGCTGACAATGGCTGCGGGCACCTCGGAAGGCGTGATGATTGTCGAGGACGTAGCAGAGAGCGGGAAGCCTTCTGACGCAAGCGCGCGCAGTGCGCCGTCAATGGCTTCGGGCGAACGCCCTGCCGCGATGATGAGCAAGTGGGACGGGTCTGCAGGAGACGGTCCGATCGATAGCCAGGATTCATTTTCCTTCAGAGTTGCGAGCCCCTCAGGCGCAATGGCTGCGAGCTGCTCCGGTGTACCGATAGCGACAATATCCCGCCCGGCGCCTTCAGTGCCCGCATCAATTGACGTGAGCATGGATATTTCCGGAAGCTGGTATCCCAACCTGTTACCGACCGCCTGAGACGCCAGAGCACCCCACCGCAACGCTGTCGCATCGGCTTCACCGACCAGTATCCCCAATTCGGCGACACCGCCGATTCCTGATGAGAGCACAGCGCCTAGATCAGCCAGCGTTACATCCAGCGGGCGGCGCGCATAGGTTACCTCAATGAAGGAGCGGGACGTATCAATCTCTGTCCACAGCTCTGCGGCAGCCGCATCCTGGCAATCCAGCGTATACCGCTGCACGGCATCGATCCGCAGCGTATTGTATCCATGCTGCAGCATCCCAGGATCAAGAACGATCTCGTTGATTGCCGCAGCTCGCTCTGTCACCCCGTCAAGCTGCCCGATGAACTGCCCATTCATGCCGAGCCGCAGCTGAGGCTTCTGGCCCTCCTGAGCACGCCCGCTGACATGGCGCAAAACCACCCGGGCATCTCTCACATCCGCCTGCGGAGCGATTGCAAAAGAGATGAGTTCGTTTGCGCTTGCCCCACTCAGATGGATGGCACCTTGAGCGCTTCGCAATGAGGCAAGCGGAATACGGGAACGCCAGAGGCCATTCTCCAATCGCTCGGTCGTTACTGCCGCATTGTCCCTGTAGCGGGCATAGATATCGAGTGATGCTTCCTGGCTTGCCGGTTGCTGCGCCATCGCTGGAACTAAAACGTGAGAAGCGGTCAGCACCGCAGCCAGAAAAGCGGGGCGAATGATGGACTTCATGAGCGTACTTCCCGTGTTACCGCGCGCATATGGTTCAACGCTTGCGAAAGACTTGATCGAACAAGGCGGGCGATTTTTGCGCCCATCTTTTCGGAGTTGGCGCGTGCGTCTCGGAATTGTTTCCAATTCTCGCTGCGCGCATACATAAGTGTGACGACGGCCGCCCACTGCTCTCTTGTTTCGATGATGAAGCTGAGGCCCAGCTTCTGCCCGGCCGCTGTGTCAACGGCGGAGAGAACTTTGAGGGTCAATATCGATGCATTGCTCGCGCCAAGCTCGCGCGCATCGATGGTCAGCGTGTCACCTTCTGTAAAGCGGTGGCGCGATCGGGATGGGACAGTGCAGCCCATGCCCGTAATCGAAACATCCGACATCTGAGCTTGAAGTTCGGTATCCGAAAAATTCAATAAAACGTCCCGGCTGACATCAAAACGCGGAAAGGCGCGTTGCTGGGACCGCTCATAAAGGACGCCAAGTGCCGAAATGAGCAGCAGCAGGTGAAACGTGTTCCAGAGTAGCAGCACCGTGATGACGCCTGCGCCAACCGGATCGTTGAAAAGGCGCACAAATCCGACAATCTGCCCAAGGCCTACGAGGCCAATCAGCACATAGAACGGACGCGCCAGAGGAGAGATGAAGTTTTCACTGAGATTCTCCCCCTTAGGCGTCACGGCAAAGCTTGGCGCGCGGGGATTTCGAAGAACCTGGAGGATGGCGCCGCTGCAGTGGATGGACTGGACAACCTCGTAAAGCTCGGACGCAAACGCCCAACGGGTGTGACCGTAGAGAATCGAGGACAACATCAGTGCCCCAACAATATGCGGAAGGCCGTACATCAGGAAATCATTGAAATCCCCGACATAAACCTGAACTCCCAGCAGCAGATAAAGCAGCGGCGCCAGGATGAATGTCAGCCGTGCCAGCGGGAAAAACCAGTAAAAGCAGGAATTAAGATAGCCTATGCGCTGAGACAGGGAGAGCCCGCGTTTCAATATCGGATTCTTCAGCAGGAATATCTGGATCATCCCCTGGGTCCAGCGCATCCGCTGGGTGATGAACCCGGAGAATGTTTCGGGCGAAAGCCCCGCAACCATCGCGCGGTCAACGTACACACTACGGTATCCACGCGCGTGAAGCTCGAGCGCTGTTTCGGCGTCCTCCGTAATCGTATCCCCCTGAATTCCGCCGATCTCCATGATATGAGCGCGCCGCAGCACAGCCGCGGAGCCACAGAAGAAAGATGCATTGAGGCCATCCAGGCCCCTCTGGATGACCGAATAGAACATCTCATTCTCACTCGGCATCTCACGGAATGTCCCCAGATTCCGCTCAAGTGGATCAGGGTTGAGAAAGAAGTGCGGCGTCTGGACAAGGAAAACTTTTGGGTCGTCGACGAAGTATCCGACTGTCCGCACCAGGATGTCGGCGGCTGGCACATGATCTGCGTCGAGTATCAGAACGAGATCGCCGCTCGTCTCCTTGAGAGCGGCGTTGATATTGCCGGCTTTTGCGTGTTCGTTTTTCTCGCGGGTGAGATAATGCGCCCCAAGTCGCTCGCACATTGCTTTCAGCCGCTCATGCCGCGCCTCGGCCTCCGCAGCCTTCCCCGGATCGGCCTGCATTCTCTTGGCCAGCGTGCCGCCATCATCGAGCAGGTAAACCTTCATCCGGCCTGCTGGATAGTTGACGTTCAATGCCGCGGTGAGCGTCACCTCGAGGAGATCGTCGGGTTCGTTGTAACTGGGAACCAGAATATCGACTGTGGGAGATAGATTGGCAGACACCGGCGCAGGCCGCGCGGCGCGCTTGTAGACGTCGACGGAAAGGAAGGTGGAGAGCAGGAGCAGAACATAGCCGTAACTCTCCGCCCCCAGAAGAAATATACCGCCAAGAATTGATATGGCCGAGTCTGCCGGCATCGTCTCGGTCACACGCCAGATCATGTAGCGTGTGCTGGTGAAGATGATCAACAATGCGACGAATACACGGAACGGTCCGCCTGTCGGGCGCAGCCACCCCATCAGGAAGTATGTCGCAATCGTCACCACACACAGCTGCACCTGCACAGCGTCCGGAACGGGCATGGCAGCGATGAAGGCGATCATGACAAGCGCAATCAAACCACTCACGGTACGCAGAGGCGCAAACCGGGAGGCCGGCAGGTCTGATAGCCGAGATGTGTCGCTGTGCACCAACGCAGTGTCCGCCCGATACTTTAACCAGTTACCAGCCGGTACATTTCAAGCGTGAAGTTTCAGATAAATCCTTGCGACTCTCCGGGTGCACTAAGTTAATTTTCAAGCGAAATTTGTATACACCACCCCAGCGATGCTGCAGGCGCAATTGGCGGGGCCGCCCTGAATCCGAAGCTGCATTTATATCCTTATGCTGTCTTTATTGCAGAGAGTTACCCCTCGCAGAACCTGCTTCTCTTATTCTTGGAAGCTTTCGCAGCGAGACCACCCCATAGATATTATAGTCGGTCTACGGATTTATACAATCGCTCACCCAAACCAGCCCCCCCCTGTCACCGCAAGCGCTCCAAAAAAGGCTTCAAGGAAATCTGGTCTCGCTGCGCGCAGCCGTCAGGGGCTGGCCGCGAGATGATCGGCGCCCCTACCCCATCAAGCCCTCCGCCGCTGAAGTAGCGGCGATCCCCGATCCTTCGGCACCCTCCTTGAAGGTTTGCCGCTTTCAGATCTCAAAGCCGAGATTCGGAAAAGCATCTCTCGGAAGTCCGCCACAGGCTTAGCCGTCCGGTTAAGGCGATATGTTTCTCCGCACCTGCGCGCGCCCGGCGCGATCCTTAGCGTAAGCGAGCACGCTCGCCCCCCATTGGCGCGCGTCGTCATCAGAGCAAGATGCCAAGGAAAACGCCAAACAAGGCGTTCAACAAAATGGCGCGCATCGACCCGATTACTTCGAACGAGCTGTTCGAGGTTCTGGCCGATTGGAACGTCATCCTTACCCATTCATGGCCTGACGATCCGCAGGTGTCACCATGACCCTGTCGAACGCATTCAGTCCGGTTAATAATAGCGCCGGACATTACCGTAAAACGTCAAAAATTCAAGGAAGTAAAACGCCCCCGCCGTTCAGCCTGCGCCTGAACGCGGAGGAACGCGCGCGCCTGACCAAAGAGGCGCGCGGCGTTCCCCTCGGCACCTATATCAAGGCGAAGCTCCTCGGAGACGGCACGCCCATCCGGCTGCGGGGCTCCGGCATCTCGGTCGAAGACAAGGCCGCCCTGGCCAAGGCCCTCGCCCTGCTCGGCCAGTCGCGGATGGCGAACAACCTCAACCAGCTCGCCCACCTCGCCCATATCGGAGCGCTGCCGCTCACCCCCGAGACCGAGCAGGACCTCGCGGACGCCATCGCCTCCATTCAGGAAATCCGCAGCCTGCTGCTGCGCGCCCTTGGCAAGACCGGAGGCACACCATGATCCTGAAAGGCTCCCAGCGCAGCGGCGGACGGGACCTTGCCGTCCATCTGATGAACTCAACCGACAATGAACATGTCCGGCTGCATGAGCTGCGCGGCTTTGCCTCGCACGATCTCAAAAGCGCCTTTCTGGAAGCCGAAGCGATCAGCCTTGGCACCAAGTGCCGCCAGTATCTCTTCTCTTTGAGCCTCAGCCCGCCGGAATACGCGGCGCTCTCCGAGGGCGCATTCGAGCGAGCGATCGAGGCGATCGAGACGCGGCTCGGTCTGGAGGGCCAGCCGCGCGCGATCGTGTTCCACGAAAAGGAAGGCCGCCGCCATGCGCATTGCGTGTGGTCGCGGATCGATGCCGACACGATGACGGCGCGGCCCCTGCCCTTTTTCAAGAAGAAGCTGATGGAGGTCTCGCGCGATCTCTATCTGGAGCATGGCTGGCAGCTGCCACGCGGGCTCGAAAGCCCCGCCGAGCGCAACCCCACCAATTTCACGCTCGCAGAATGGCAACAGGCCAAGCGCATGGGCATCGATCCCCGCTGGCTCAAATCAACCCTGCAAGCGTGCTGGAACCGCTCGGACGGCGCGCGCGCCTTCGCCGCCAGCCTGGAAGAGCGCGGCTTCGTGCTCGCGCGAGGCGACCGGCGCGGCCATGTCGTGGTCGATCATCAGGGCGAGGTCCATTCGCTCTCCCGCGCGCTGGGCCTCAAAACCAAAGACGTGCGCGCGCGTCTTGGCGAGGGCGATGCGCTGCCGAGTGTGGATGCCGCGAAAAGTCTGATCGCATCGCGCATGACGCCTGCCCTCAAGCGCCATATCGAAGAATCCCGCACGCAGTTCCTGCAGCGCGCGGCGACCCTCAGCCATTACAAGATGCAGATGACGCATCTGCACCGCGCGGCGCGGCAAGCGCTGGAGGATCGTCACGCGCAAGAGTTCCTCGCGGAGACGAAGGAACGCGCGAGCCGCCTGCCCAAAGGGCTGCGCGGTCTCTGGCACCGGATCACGGGCCGCTATCAGGAAGTGCGCGTCCAGAATGAACGTGAGGCCAAGCTCTCGCGAGAACGCCAAGCGCAAGAGCGGCAGAGACTGATCGAAGCGCAGCTCGACCAGCGCCGCGTTCTGCAAGCCGAAATCAAAGCGCTACGGGCGCGTCAGGCGCGCCAGCTTCTGGAGCTGCGCGCCGATATTGCGCGGTATCTGCGCTTCACGCGGAGCGATCCGTCTACGGATCGCCAGCGTAGCGCCTCCCTCGATCTTCGTTTGTCCCGCCAGTGAAGCAAAGGAGCAGGATATGTCTAACAATAACGGACCGAGTGGCGAGTTGATCGTCATCGTGGCGGTGTTCAGTCTCATCGTCTGGGTCATTCAGCTGATCGCGATGGTCATCGCGTTCGCAGCGCTCGCCCTCACCGCCTACATGACGGTGA
>NZ_NCJT01000369.1 GCF_002282565.1 Hyphomonas sp. 34-62-18 | reverse complement strand
TCCTGCCCGTAGAGGGCATCGTAAATGGGTAGAACCGCCCCGCCGGGATAGCCGAACATGACCGATACGCCTTGCTCCCGAAGGGCCTCCACGACGATCTGCGCGCCGGTCATCATGCGCGGGGTGGAGGTTTCTGCCGTGTCAGCGGCGGGCTTGGCCTTCGTCTTCGTGGTCATGGGCTTCAGCTTCCGGGAGGGGGTTTTCTGCGTAGGGTTAAATGAAGGGTCGTCCAAAAGAAAAAGGGCCTCCGGAGGAAGCCCTTTTGTGCGCGCACCCGCAACTGCCTGGTCGAAGGGCAGCTACGGGCACTTAAGAATTACTACGTTTCTGACGCGCACTTTGCGTTTCCTCAATTCTGGGACTTCAGGCATAATCTTCCGTGTGGGCCGTGTCAATCTCACGATAGAGGGCAAAAATAACCCTCAACCGGTCTCCGATTTCAGGGGAAGGAATGCGCGGCCAGAAGGGAAATTGACGCCCGATCCAGGTAAATTGCCTTTTGGCATAACGCCTTGTGTCGCGCTTGGCGTTCTCGGCAGCCTCTTCAGCGCTGATTTCGCCGCGCACGAAGGCGGCAATCCAGGGCATGCCATGGGCTTTCATGGCCGGCAGCTCGGGGTCCAGATTGCGGGCCACCAGCGCGCGGGCCTCGGCCATGGCCCCTTGCATCAGCATGCCTTCAAACCGCCGGTCGATCTTCTTGTAGAGGGCGGCGCGCGGCGGGGTGAGGGCATAGCCCACCCATTCGCCATCCTTCAGCACAGGCGGCTGGCGCTCTGTCTGGAAATCGCTGAGGGGACGGCCGGTCGTCAGCCACACTTCATAGGCCCGCGCCAGGCGCTGCTTGTCTCCGGTGCCAAGGCGTTCTGCCAGCTCCGGATCATGCGGGGCTAGCCGCGCCCGCAGCCCGTCTGCGCCTTCGGTGTCGGAGATCAACTTCACTTCGGCGCGGATATCGTCAGGCACCGGCGGTATGTCTGAAAGCCCCTGCGTTAGGGCCAGCAGGTAAAGCCCCGTGCCGCCCACGATCACGGCATGCTTGTTCTGGCGCTGCAATCTTTTCAGCACCTCCCGGGCCGCTTCCAGCCATTCGCCGGTCGAATACCGGGTCGCCGCATCCACATATCCGAACAGATGATGCGGCACGCCGCCCATCTCCTCTTCGGTCGGGCGGGCAGAAATTACCTGCAGGTCGCGGTAAACCTGCATGGAATCGGCATTGATTACCTCGCCGCCCAGCTTTCGCGCCACTTCTATTGCAAGGGCGGTTTTTCCGCTGGCGGTCGGGCCATGTATGAGGATCGCAGGGTGCATCTGGTACAACTAAGGACTTGCGGGCCTTGAGGAAAGCCACCTAGAGACGGCGAGTTTTCAAGAGGGCCTCCGGCATGCAAATGGATTGGGTTCTTGTGGCGGTCGCTGGCGCAGCGGAGACGCGTCTTTCCGCGCTGGCCGCGTCTGCCGTGAACGCGGCCGGGGGCAAGGCAGGGGCGTGGACAGCGCTAGCCGAAGGCGCCCCCCTCCATGCGGGTTTCCTGCCATTTGCCGGCAGCGCAGACGAGGCCGCCGCCCTGCGCCAGCAGATCGAAACAGCCGGCCCGGTGGACGCCGCCATCATGCCGGCGGCCCGCTTTGGCCGCAAACGCCTCCTCATCTCGGACATGGACTCCACCATCATTGGCCAGGAATGCATTGACGAAATCGCGGACGCCGTCGGCCTCAAGGCCAAAATCTCTGAGATCACTGAACGCGCCATGCGCGGCGAGCTCGATTTTGAAGCCGCCCTGACAGAGCGTGTCGCGATGCTGAAGGGCCTTCCCCTCGGCGCCCTGGCGCGCACGCTGGAAGAACGCATCACCCTCAATCCCGGCGCCCGCACGCTCATCGCCACGATGAAGGCTCATGGCGCCCGCACATTGCTCGTCTCCGG
>NZ_NCJT01000368.1 GCF_002282565.1 Hyphomonas sp. 34-62-18 | reverse complement strand
TCTCATCAGCTATCTCGTGTTCTCCCTCGTGATGGATCAGAAACGCCAGGATGAAACAGCCATCATGCACAAGGAAGAGGGGGAGGTTGTAGAAGCCAATTATGGCTTGCTGCTCGGAATTGTCATTGCGGTTGCGGGGCTTGTGGGTGTCGTCGCTGGGGCGACCTTGCTGGTTGAAGGCTCTGTCTCGCTTGCCCGGTCGATCGGTATCAGTGAAACGGTGATCGGACTAACCATCGTGGCCATCGGCACCAGCCTTCCGGAACTCGCGACGTCTGTCGTGGCGGCCTTCCGCAAGAAAGCGGATGTGGCGCTGGGCAATGTGATAGGCTCTAACATATTCAATATATTGGGTATTTTGGGCATCACCGCCCTGGTTCAACCGTTCAGCGTTCGCGGCGATGACAGTGCGTCTGCCATGGCGGGGGCTGAGCCTGTCAGCATCATGAGCTCCCTCGATATCGGCGCGCTTGTGCTGTCTGTCGCGCTCTTGTTCCTGTTTGCTTTGACCGGCCGAAAGCTGGCGCGCTGGGAAGGGGCGGTGTTGCTGCTGGGTTACGTCCTCTATATGGGCCTCACCTTCGACCTCATTCCTGTACCGGCGATCCTTCCCAATGGCTGATAACCCCATTTACCAAAAGCTCGGCCAGCTTGGCCAACAGACGGCGCAACCTCAGACGCCGGAAGAGGCGCAGCTGGAGCGGGTGGAAAACCCGCACGCTGACACGCTGTATCTGACGCGCTTTGTGGCGCCGGAATTTACGTCGCTGTGTCCGGTGACGGGGCAGCCGGATTTTGCGCATCTGGTGATCGATTATGCGCCGGGGCCTTGGCTGGTCGAATCGAAAAGCCTGAAATTGTATCTGACGAGCTTCAGGAACCATGGGGCGTTCCACGAGGAATGCACTGTTTCCATTGGGAAAAGGATCTTCGAATTCACCGAAGCGAAATGGCTCCGGATCTCCGGTTACTGGTATCCCCGAGGGGGAATACCGATCGATGTATTCTGGCAGTCTGGCGACGTTCCAAAGGGTTTATATGTGCCCGAAACGGGTGTCGCTTCGTATCGCGGCCGCGGCTGATCGTTGCAGATCGGTTTCAATCCGTTTCACTTCGTTGCAGACGGTTGCGTGCCAGACCAGGCGGTGACCAGGGCCGGGACATCCGGGCGGATGCGTTCCTGAGGCTGCGCCGTGGCGGTGCCAATATAGATGAAACCGGCGAGCCGTTCATTTGCGGCCAGCCCCAAGAGGGCGTCGACGTCCGGGTTGAACATGATCCATTCGGACAGCCAGACGCCGCCCCATCCGCAGGCGTTCGCCGCCAGGAGCAGGTTGTAACAGAGCGCGCCGGCGGAGAGTTCCTGTTCCCAGACGGGGGTTCTTCCGTCATCGACGGGAGCAGACACTACGGCAACGACTGTGGGCGCACGAAGCGGCAGGCCGGCGGCCTCCACAACCTCGCGCGCTTCAGCGCCCGGTTTGCGGCCGGCTATGTGGGCGAGTTCCTTGCCGAACTGGGCGCGGGCGTCGCCCTGAAACGTGATGAAACGCCAGGGCGCCATCTTGCGATGGTCGGGCACGCGGACGGCAATCGTCAGCAATTCCTGCAATTCCTCAGCGGTGGGGCCGGGCTCGCTGAGGAACAGCTTGTTGGCGGACTTGCGAAGCGCAAGAAAACTGCGGACGGCGTTCGCGGGCCTTGCGGCGAGTAGCGATGTGCCAACGGGCGGGGGATCTGGAAAAAGCTTGGTCACGCTTCTGCCTTTAGACTTTTTGCGAGACATTCGCAAAGCCTGATTCAGGCCGATGATTTGCTTGTCATGCCTTTACTGAAGCCGTAATGGATCTATGTGAACACTGTTCACTAATTGAACGAGCATCGAGGCGCGCCCCTTGGATTCCGATACACTTCCGGAAGAAAGCCCTGCAGAGCGC